>JAAFJB010000017.1 GCA_013297995.1 Chitinophagales bacterium
ATATCTTGGTGCGTACCTCATATAAGCCAATTAGAAAAATTACTGATAAGTATATTTAACCTTACTTACTTGATTACTGCCTTCAACGTTTACGGTTGTAGAACTTGGTAAATTAAAGCTATTGTAAACAATATCATAGTTGGCAACTCCAAGTATAGTGGTTCCATTATTATGCTCAGTAATAGTAAGTTTATTAAAATTATTTACAGAAACATTGTCTATATCCATTCCAGGCAAAAACCCTTCATTACCTACTGATAAGGGCGCAAACCTAGTATCATACGATAAGTCCATAGTTAGGGTAGGCACTTCAACGCCATTGAATATAGTGAGGTATTTTCGTTGGGTTATATTATTGTTTGTATACACAAACCTGCTCTTGGTAAAAAATGTTAGTGGAGCACCATTCAATGAATGAAATATTTCTGTAATTCTATTTGTGCCAAGAGTATATACAAAAATTGAACTATCCGTATATTGTAAATTTCCTATTTTAAAAGAAAATGTGGTGTGATCAAAATTAAAAGAACCAGCAGGATAATTCACTTTTATCACCAAGCTGTCGCTCGCAATACCCCCAACAGTATTTAGTTCGGGATCATTGGTGATGATACTGGTAATTTTTCCTACAGCATCTCTTATATATCGGTAAACGATGGTTGTTTTTTTACCATTATCATCTACTTCCGCTTTTGAGATTTTAATAAGCCTTTTTTGGGCATTATAAGCATAATCTATTACGGAAGATTCCTTACTATTTTGGGTACTAAATTCTACTTTCAGTAATAAGGGGTTATTCCCAGGATTTGTAGGAGTGCCTGGGCCAGCGGTTACGCCAGGCGGTGCATATTCCTTTTCGCAGGAGGCCATTATTAGCACACAAAAAATACCAACGATTAATCTAAAGGATAAGAAAGGTTTCATATTTGTATTGTTTAGAGTATCTCATAACTGCTACACTAGAGTTCTAGCAATGCTTTCACAGGATCTTTCCCCATCAATAACAACTCAGGATTTTCTAACAAATCTTTCACCCGAACTAAAAAACTCACGCTTTCTTTGCCATCAATAATCCGATGATCATAACTCAGTGCCAAATACATCATCGGCTTTATTACTACCTGCCCATTCACCGCCATGGGTCTTTCCTGAATCTTATGCATCCCCAAGATAGCACTTTGTGGGATATTAATGATAGGTGTGCTCATTAAACTTCCAAAAACGCCTCCATTGGTGATTGTAAAAGTACCTCCCTGCAAATCATCTGCAGTAAGCTTACTATCCCTTGCCTTCCCGGCTAATTCAATTACTTTCTTTTCTATTTCAGCCATGCTAAGACTCTCCACATTGCGCATTACGGGTACTGTTAATCCCCTTGGCGTGCTTACGGCAATACTTATATCGGCATAATCGTGGTACAGAATCTGGTCGCCATCAATATACGCATTTACGGTTGGCCACTCTCCCAATGCTATTGCACATGCTTTTGCAAAAAAGCTCATAAAGCCTAGGTTTACACCATGGCTCTCTTTAAACTTATCTTTATATGCTTTCCTAATCTCCATAATACGCGTCATGTCCACTTCATTAAAAGTAGTAAGCATGGCCGTAGTATTTTTTGATTCAACCAAACGGCGACTAATAGTCTTGCGCAATGCACTCATTTTTTCTTGCCGCACATTTCTACTAAACAATTCACCGCCAGCCACCAATGGTTTTTTGCCCGGGTTTGCCAATGCTTCCAACACATCCTGCTTCATAATTTTACCCCCAATACCTGATGGTGTAATGGCTTTGGTATCAAGCTTTTTATCGGCAATAATGGCTGAAGCAACAGGACTCGCTTTTAATTCATTGGGTACTGCTGTAACAGCCGCTTCATTTGAAATAGGCTTAGCTAATACGGGTGTTGCTACAACCGCAGCAGGCGCATCTGATTCAGGCTTTATAGCCGTTTCATCAATGGTGGCCAGTATATCTCCAATATTAAGTGTATCACCTTCTTTCCCAAGAGTGGTAAGTATCCCTGCTTTTTCTGCATTCACTTCAAAAGTGGCTTTCTCACTTTCCAGCTCTGCTATTACTTCGTCGCGGTGTACATATTCACCGTCTTTTTTAGTCCATTTTAACAAGGTTACTTCGTTAATAGACTCCCCTACCGTTGGTACTTTTATTTCAATCATAATAAAGAAATTGTGAATGCTGAATGATGCGTTTTTAATTAGATATTGAATGCAGTTTCTATAATTTCTGTTTGCTCCTGTGCGTGCACTTTAGCATAGCCTGTAGCTGTTGCTGCGCTTGCATTGCGACTGATTACCCCATAATTTATACTCTTTAAATTCATCTGCAAAAATCCTGCTGCCCCCATATTTAAGGGCTCTTCCTGCACCCAAAACCAAGTAGCTTTATTGTATTTTTTATACAAGGCTTCTAATTGCTTCAATGGCAAAGGATAAATTTGTTCAAGGCGAACAATAGCAATATCTACCCTGTTTTCTTTGGCCTGTTTTTCTGCCAGCTCATAATATATCTTACCACTACAAAACAATACTTTTTTTACTTCGGCTGCATCGGTTACAAAAACATCATCAATTAATTCTTGAAAACCTCCTTGCATAAATGCAGAAACGGGACTGTAAGTATTAGGATTTCGGAGATTTGCTTTGGGTGAAAAATTAATCAATGGCTTGCGGAAATTCCAAGCAAGCTGTCTTCTAAATGCATGAAATAAGTTAGCCGCCGTGGTAATATTCGTGATCACCATATTCAACTCTGCGCACATTTGTAAGAACCGCTCTAACCTAGCACTGCTGTGCTCTGGACCTTGCCCCTCATAACCGTGAGGCAGTAACATCACCACTCCATTTTGTCGCTGCCATTTCTGTTCACCCGCAGCAATAAACTGATCTATCATGGTTTGCGCTCCATTGCAAAAATCGCCAAATTGAGCTTCCCAAATTACCAACGCATTGGGGTTGGCCATAGAATAGCCATATTCAAAACCCAGCACCCCATATTCACTTAACAATGAGTTATAAATTCTGAATTTTTCCTGCCCCTCCTGAAAATGATTCAGCCGATTGTATCCCTTATTGGTTAGTTCATCGCGAAGAATGGCGTGGCGGTGACTAAAAGTACCACGCTGCACATCCTGTCCACTCATTCTTACAATATTCCCATCTAATAGAATAGAACCGTAAGACATAAGCTCAGCAGTAGCCCAGTCTACTTTTTGATCTGTATTAAGCAACTTAACCTTGTCTTGTACTAATTTTTCAATTTTCTTGAGTGGTTTAAAATCGCTTGGCCATTTCATGAGTCCGTTAAACAATAAATGGAAATTTTCTTCAGAAACAGCTGTAGCAGGAGAATTTTCAAAGTCTGCCGCAACAGCTTTGCCCATATTTTTCCAAACCAATTCAGGTTGTTGGTATTTATAAGGAAGTGGATGTTGTTTTATTTCATCTAAGCGTTCCTGCAAATCGGCCCAGAATTTTTTCTCCATATCCTTGGCCAATTGCTGTGCATCGGCTGTGCCATTCTGCATCAAAAACTCAGTATAGATTTCTCTTGGATTCTGGTGTTGGTCTATCAATGCGTATAAATGAGGTTGGGTATATTTTGGATCGTCGCCTTCATTGTGTCCATGTTTTCTATAGCAGACCATATCAATGAAAATATCACTGTTAAATTGCTGGCGATAACGTGTAGCAATTTCTGCACATTTAACCACTGCTTCCGCATCATCACCATTTACATGCAATACAGGAGCTTGCACCATGGCAGCAATAGACGTGGCATAATCGGCACTTCTTGCATCATCAAAATCTGTAGTAAACCCAATTTGATTATTAATTACAAAATGAATGGTTCCACCCGTATAATACCCACGTAGGTTACTCATTTGAAGTACTTCATACACAATGCCTTGTCCCGCTACTGAAGCATCCCCATGAATAAGTATGGGAAGAATTTTATCGAAATCACTCTGATATAAAACATCGGCTTTAGCCCTTGCAAAGCCAACTACCACAGGATCTACGGCTTCTAGGTGAGAAGGGTTGGGCATTAATTTAAGGTGGATGGTTTTATGGTCGATGGTAGTTACTTCACTACCATAGCCCATATGGTATTTAACATCGCCACTGCCCATGGTTTGATCAATGGTTGCCGTACCTTCAAATTCACTAAAAATTTGTTCGTAGGTTTTGCCCATGATATTGGCCAATATATTCAAGCGACCCCTATGCGCCATTCCTATCACCACTTCTTCTACCTCATGGTTGGCTGCTACACTAATGATGGCATCCAATGCAGCAATGGTTGTTTCTCCTCCTTCTAATGAAAATCTTTTCTGCCCAATATATTTGGTGTGCAGAAACTTCTCGAACATTACCCCTTGGTTTAGTTTTTCCAGAATACGCTGCTTCTTGTTCAAAGGCAATGGAGCAGCAAATTTCTGTTCCATTTCCGCAGAAAGCCAGTCTACTTTCTTCTGATCACTAATATATTTAAACTCTATTCCTACATGGTTGGAATAAGTGTTTTGGAGATGTGTAAGAATATTCTTTAATGAAGTAGCCCCTAGCCCCACTAAGTTACCCGCTTGGTATATCGTATTTAAATCGGCTTCTCCCAATCCAAAAAACGAAAGATCGAGGTTGGCACTGCGGTCTTTTCTTGCCCGAATGGGATTGGTTTTAGCCAATAAGTGCCCCTTATTTCTATACCCTAGAATTAGGCGATACACTTTAATCTCCTTCATCCAATCTGTACCTATATCTGTACTTTGGGTAGTATTTGTAGTAGCCCCATTTGGGTTGTTGGCTATAGCAAAATCAAACCCTTCAAAGAATTTTTTCAAATCAGGATCTATACTATCTGGATTTTTAACGAAATCGTGGTAGAGGGTCTCAATAAATGCGGGATGCGAGTTGGTGATGTATGAAAAATCCTTCATTGGGCGTAATTATGCAACTTTAGATGAATTGGTTGGCAAATATCGGTCATTGCAAGCAGAAAATAAACCAAAAATTGCACAAAAAAAGAGGATTCTTAAAACTATTCTGAATGGGTTGATTTCCGTTATTTTATATTTTTTTGATTTTTATTTCACAATTTGCCTTGAAGTCCCTACCTTTGCCGTCCTGAAAAAAAATAAAAATGGCAAATCATTCAGCTACAAAGAAAGACGTAAGACAAGCTTCTAAGCGCCGTGACCGCAATCGTTATTATGGTAAAACTACCCGTAATGCCATTCGTGATCTCAAAACAAGTGCCGAGAAAACAGTTTATGAAGATAAGCTTCCCAACGTTATTTCTATGATTGACAAATTGGCAAAGCGTGGAATCATCCACAAAAACAAAGCTGCCAATTTAAAAAGCAAATTGGTTAAGAAGGCAGCATCTGTAGCTTAATTCCTATATTTAAATTTATTTAGAAGCTAGACAATCTTGTCTGGCTTTTTTTATACCCGATCGTTTTGCTTTGTAGGAAGATCTATTACAAATCTATTTATATCGGCACCTAAAGCCGTATAGCTCACTTCTCCTTTATGAATTGTAATAATGCGGCTTACAATAGATAACCCAAGCCCATAGCCCTTCTTTTGGTAGGCATTTCCTCCCCTAAAAAAAGGAATCATTATTTTATTTATCTCCGAAGCTTCTATCTGTTTCCCGGTATTGTCCATCTGAATTTGAACAGCATTGGGCAGCGGATTTATATAAATTTTAACCGCCTGATCAAGGGAGTAGTGGTAGGCATTTTTTATTAAGTTAAAGAATGCAGACTTCAACAGGGAGTCGTTTCCTTTTACCAGTAAGGATTCTACGCATTTAGGAATTTCAGTAAAATTAACTTCCAGTTGTATATTCGGAAATGATTTCTGAGCTGCTGTAATGGTTTCATACAAAAGTTCATCAATACGCAAATAAGGCCATTCTGGGAAAAAAGACAATTTCTCGTACTGCGATATCAATAGCAAGGAATTGGTTAATTCTATCAGTTGCTGCTGGTCTTCTTTTAGTGAGGCCAATACAGATTTATATCCATCAATATCATAGGTTGTATTGAGTGCCGATTCTGTTTGAGAAAGCATGATGGCCAAGGGCGTTCTCAATTCATGGGACGCGTGTTGTACAAAACTTTTTTGGAATTCAAAAGCCAGCTTTAAGCGCTCAAGCATTGCGTTGAAATTTTTTGCAATTGCATTTATTTCATCGCGTGCTGGCCGAACTTCAATACGTTCCGATAAATTCAGTTCATTGGTTTGCTTCATTTGATTGCTTAACCGAACAATTGGCTTAATGGCTTCGTTTACAAATAGAAACGACATGATTGCTGTTAAAAATAAAGCTCCAATAAAAACCCCCGCTAAAATAAATCGAAGTGTTTTTAGTTTGAGAAATCCCACCCGATCTAGTCCAGAGATTAATACGTATAACTGGGTATCGGCTTTATATTGTATTACATGCTGTTGTTCATTCTCATCAGTAAACCGATACGTTCCTATTTTTTTAATCCTTTTTAAATTAAGCAGCGGAAAATCTACTTTGTGATTGTTTGATAATGTAAAAATCAAACGCCCTAAAGAATCTAGAATATAGAATTTTTCATTTACTAAGGGCTTATTATGCATTCTGAGCAAGCTCTCACTCAAGCTGCCCTTTCCAGAACTTTTCATCTCTCTAAAAAGTCTGTATACGTCACTGCCCTCTACGGCTACTCTATTGTAATAGTCCTCTTGCCTATACGTACCATAGAGTAAATAAATACTGGCAGAGGAAATCAATAATATTACAGCAACAAAACTTGTAAAAAGAATGGCAAATCGCTGTTTCAGATTCATACCTTCTATTTTATAAAGTAACCAAATCCAGGTTTTGTATGAATGAGCTTAGTAGCAAATGGTTTATCAATTTTATTCCGCAGGAAGCTGATATATACTTCAATAGTATTGGTGCCTGTATCAAAACTAAGATCCCATACTTTTTCTAAAATTTCCTGCTTTGATATCACCCTTTCTGGATTTTTGGCCAATAGTGTTAATAGCGTGAATTCTTTTGCGGTTAATGCAATTACCTTCCCTTCGCGCGCAACGGATTTATTGCGAAAGTCAATCTCCAAATCTGCATATACAATTTTATCGGCAATATCTCCCAGATCAGCTCGCTTAAGCAACACTTTAATTCGAGCAAATAATTCATCAAAATGAAATGGCTTAACCAAATAATCATCTGCTCCAATATCAAAAGCGGCTACTTTATCATGAATTTCTCCAATTGCAGTGAGCATTACAATTGGAATTTTTTTATTTAGTTTCCTAAATTCTTTACAAAGCACTAAGCCAGTTTTGCCTGGCAAGTTAATATCAAGCAATACCAACGAATAGTCGTTTTCGGCAAATAATTTACTGGCTAAATTGCCATCAGAGGCAACCTCAACTTTATACCCACCCCTGCTCAACTCTTCTTGAATAATATTTGCAAGTTTCAACTCATCTTCTGCCAATAAAATTTTATACTTTTTCTCCATCATATCTATCTGATTGCTGATTAGGGTATTTTAGTCTATCTGTTTTATAGTACCAATACCCACAATTTTTTGCTTTAAAATTGGCTCACCCTTATACAGCACGTTTCCATTTCCAACAATATTAACATCTAGTGCAGAAGCTGCAAAAATTTTCACAGACCCATTGCCCGTAATTTTAACTTTAGCTGACTCCGCTTTTAATTGTAAGGCATCACATTCTCCTGACCCTGCAATTTTAAAATTTGCTTCAGCCGTTTCCCCAGACAAAACAATACTACCTACTCCAGCAATTTCGCCAACTACTTTGGGCGTATTTATATCTAGTGCAACTTCCCCGTTACCAGCAATATCAATTTTTAACTGATCTGATCCCGTAAACTTGTTTTTTCCCGTAATATTTGCATTGCCCCCAATATGAATAGCTTTAAGTAATGGAGTGGTAATAAAAATATTTATACCATGATCTGTTTTAATATTCCACTTCTGTTTGGTTTTGAAAACCAAGCCCTCATCGGTTTCTGTAACAGTTACTATTTTCTGAATATTTTCATCAGTTTCAACAATGGCAGATGCCTTAGCGCCAGATTTAATGGTTACTGTAAAGTTCCCCTTGAAAATTAATTTTTCAGCTTTGGCTATAGCTCTTGCTTCAGACACAATTTTTCCATTGCCCTGAACAGTTTTTCCTAGCCAATTGCAAGAGCACAAAAAAACCAATATAAAAACTACACACCTATTACAAAAACGCATACGATTCATTTAGTAATGAAAGATAACTAAAACCAAGCATATGGTATAAGAATAAAGCCGATTTCCACAAATTACCCTTCAACTTCTTACCTGCTTTCATTTAGATGCAAAAGGCTTAACCAAGATGCTTCAAATAAATGGCATTGGATACTATAGAAAACAGTAGCAATAGAAAGCCCAATAATTTATTAAATGAGCGCGTCTTGTTTTGAGCTGGGCTTCTGATTGCTTTTTTTATCGTTGTATTTTTTTGCGGCGTCAATAAACCCTACAAATAACGGGGCGGGACTTTCTACCGTACTCTTCAGTTCAGGATGATATTGAACGCCAATAAAAAATGGGTGATTAGGCAATTCAATAATTTCAACCAACCCCGTCTCCGGGTTTTTACCACTAGCCAACATACCAGCAGCTTGGTACTGTTCTAAGTAATCATTATTAAACTCGTAGCGATGCCTATGGCGCTCTGTAATTTCGGTAGCTCCATAAACTTGGTGCGCTAAAGAGCCGCTTTCAATTTCACAAGGATAAGCGCCCAATCGCATGGTTCCCCCCATCATTTTAATTTTTTTCTGTTCTTCCATCATATTAATTACAGGTGCTGTTGTGCGTTTATCCATTTCAGTTGAATGTGCGTCTGTTAGCCCCATTACATTTCTACCAAATTCTATCACTGCCATTTGCATTCCTAAACAAATTCCAAAAAATGGCATCCCATGAACCCTAGCATATTTAACTGCAATAATTTTGCCTTCGATTCCCCTATTTCCAAAACCAGGTGCCACCAATAATCCATCCAAACCTTGCAATTTTTCTGAAACGTTTTCATCGGTTATAAACTCGCTGTGTACATTTACCACTTGCACTTTTACCTCATTCACAGCCCCAGCATGTACAAAGCTTTCTAAGATTGATTTATAGGCGTCTTGTAATTCAATGTATTTTCCAATTAATCCAATGGTCACCTTACTTTTTGGGTATTTAAGCTTATCTAAAAAACCCTTCCACTTATCTAAATTGGGTTCCCCATAATTGGTTATTTTCATTTTCCGCAAACAGATCAGATCCAGCTTTTCGCGCAGCATCAATAGGGGCACTTCATAAATAGTACTGGCATCCATTGCTTCAATTACTGCTTCTTGCTTTACATTACAGAATAATGCAATTTTTCGTTTGATATCATTGTTCAATGGCTCTTCGGTTCTACATACCAAAATATCAGGATGCACCCCTGTTTCACTCAACATTTTCACACTGTGTTGAGTGGGTTTTGTTTTTAATTCTTTGGCCGCTTTTAAATAGGGTATCAGCGTTAAGTGAACTACCATTACGTCTTCTTCTGGCAGCTCCCACTGCAACTGCCGAACCGCTTCTATAAAAGGAAGGCTCTCTATATCACCAACCGTGCCCCCTATCTCGGTAAGTACCACATCAAATTTTCCGTCTTCGCCCAACAACAACATTCTACGCTTTATTTCATCGGTAATATGAGGTACCACCTGTACCGTTTTTCCTAAAAAATCGCCTGCCCTTTCCTTATTTATTACTGTTTGATAAATTCTGCCCGTTGTAACATTATTAGCCTGTGAGGAATAGATATTTAAAAAACGTTCATAATGACCGAGATCTAAATCTGTTTCTGCACCATCTTCGGTTACATAACACTCCCCATGCTCATACGGATTTAAGGTACCTGGATCTACATTAATATAGGGATCAAATTTTTGAATGGTTACACTAAGCCCTCTGGCTTGTAATAATTTTGCCAACGATGCAGCAATAATACCTTTCCCCAAACTACTCGTTACACCACCGGTAACAAAAATGTATTTAGCCATAAAAAGTAAATATAATTTTATAAAATCTTGCCTAATAATTCATTGGAATATACCCATAGAGGTATATTTCACAATTCTAAAGAACAAACTGACCTTGAAAATGTGAACTGAAATAGTTCCGAGGTCATACAAACCTACTGTAAAAAATTAAGGTGGAAAAATGGACTGGGGCAGTTTTATCCTTTTGTGCTGAAACTGTTAGTTGAACGTTAACATCTTTTACAGCTACATATCGTTGACTATTTTTTTATAGGACACTACCAGCCCTTTAATTAACGATGAGCTAAAGCCTTGGTGCTCCATTTCATTCAAACCTGCAATGGTACAGCCTTTTGGAGTAGTTACTTTGTCAATCTCCTGCTCAGGATGGGTATTTTTTTGGAGGAGAAGTTCTGCTGCTCCCTTTACCGTTTGTGCTGCAATTAAAGTGGCCGTGGCGGCACTGAAACCAATTTCAATCCCCCCTTGAATATTGGCCCGAATATAACGCATGGCAAATGCAGTACCACAGGCACCCAATACCGTTGCTGCATCCATCAAAGGCTCTTCAATATATACTGTTTTGCCCAACTGATTAAACAAGTCAATTACAAATGCTTGCTGTTCGGCTGTATTATTTTTTCCGTTTATACAAGTCATGCTCTGCTGAATAGCAATAGCGGTATTGGGCATGGCACGGAATAAAGGAAAATGAGTCCCTAGCATTTCTTCCAAATCTTTAATCCATACGCCCGTAACAACACTTACCAAAACATGCTTCTCTGGCTGTAAAAAAGGTTTTATCTCTGTAATAATATCTTTTACCTGAAAGGGTTTAATAGCCAATATTACCCAATCTGCTTTTTGAACAGCTGCTATATTGTTGCTGCTTACTTGCACCCCTTTTTGGGCTAGTGCAGCCAAGGTAGCGGGATTTCTTTTGGTTACAATCAGTTGAGATGGCTTACAAAATCCACTGCTGATTAATCCTTCAGCCATTGCTGACCCTAAATTTCCGCCTCCAATAATGGCAATTGTTTGCTCCATAATATTTTATTTAATACCGTTCCCCATTCCGTAAATAATTTCTTACATAATCATCCACGCCTGCTTCCAAGGTGTGGAATGGTGCAGTATAACCTGCACTGTATAATTTTTGCATATTAGCTTCTGTAAAATACTGATACTTATCCCTGATATCTAAAGGCATATCAATAAATTCAATATTAGCAGGTAAATCCAGCCCCTTAAAACTTGCCTTTACAAGATCAATAAAAGTCCGCGCCTTACCAGTACCTAAATTATATAATCCATTCTTCGTTATTGGCCAACCTTCACCGTTTATGGTGTGCAAAATCCAACCTATTACCGCTACCACATCTTTTACATACACAAAATCACGGAGTTGTTCCCCATCTTTAAATCCTTCTAAATGACTACGGAATAATTTCACCACGCCGTTTTCTTGAATTTGATTAAACGCATGCCAGATTACACTGGCCATTCTCTTTTTGTGCGCTTCATTGGGGCCGTACACATTAAAAAATTTGAGTCCCGCCCAATGGGGTGGTTGATGAAGTTGATGGACTGCCCATTTATCAAACTCATTTTTACTGATCCCATAAGGATTCAATGGAACCAGTTCATCAAGAATGGTATGGCTGTCGCTATAGCCTTGCTCTCCATTTCCATAAGTGGCTGCACTAGAAGCATAGATCAGTGGAACTTGGTGAATGCAGCAGTAATTCCATACATCTTTTGAGTATTCTACATTCAATTCTTCGTGAATGGCATAATCAAATTCAGTAGTATCGGTTCTAGCACCTAAGTGTATAATGGCCGATAATTTTGGCTTTTCTTCCTCCAGCCAATTGAATAAATTATACCGTTCTACAATCTGTATAAACTGTTTACTCTCCCAATTTTTTCGCTTTTCTTCCACCCCAAAATCGTCCACCAAATACAATTGATCAAACCCCTTTTCATTGAGGTATTGAACCATGCAACTTCCAATAAATCCAGCAGCACCTGTCACCAATATTTTTTGTTGCATGCTCATATATTTATTGAATCATCTTTTCAATGGCAGTATCATATTTTAATTTCCAATCGTAGATATTGCCCCATTCCACTCCGTTTACCAGTATATTCTCCTCGGTAACAGTACCCAAAACGGTGGCAGCAATGCCTGCATCAACACAGCTTTGTTGTAATTCATTTAATGCACCTGCATCTACAGAAACTACCACCCTTCCTTGCGCTTCCCCAAACCAATAGGCGTCGTTGCGGATATCAACTATTGGATCTACCTGAAACCCTTTTCCACCAGCAAATCCACTTTCTAATAAAGTTATCATTAACCCACCTTCACTACAATCGTGCGCGCTTTTAATTTTATTATCGGCAATAAGCGCACGCACCAATTGTTGCATATTAAATTCTTCATCTAGGTTAAAATAAGGTGCTGGAGAATAAGCAACCCCTTTTATTTTATGCAGGTATTCACTAGAAGAAATATCATTGTGTTGTTGCCCAATCAAAACAATAATATCCCCTGATTTTTTAAACTGTAGAGACATGCTTTTATTGGGATCATCTAATATTCCTACCATACCAATAGTTGGGGTAGGATATACAGGCCCATCGGGATTTTGATTGTAAAAACTCACATTACCACCTGTTACCGGCGTACTGAATTTTTTACAGGCATCACCCATTCCAGTTACAGCGTGAACAAATTGAAAATAGACTTCTGGATCATAAGGATTACCAAAATTTAAGCAGTTGGTCACCCCAATCGGCTCGCCCCCACTGCATACAATATTTCTGGCCGATTCAGCCACTGCAATCATACCGCCTATATAGGGATTGGCATATACATATTTACTATTGCAATCTACTGATATTGCAAGTGCTTTCCCAGTTCCCTTAGCCAATACAATTGAAGCATCACAGGGATGATTGGTGCTCATATTAGCCGCACCTACCATACTATCGTACTGTGTATAAACCCAACGCTTACTAGCAATATTGGGGAGCTTCACCAACGATTCAGCTGTTGCTTTTACATCTATTGTATCTGCAATATCATCAATATTATATGCATTGATTTTTTCAAAATAAGCGGGTTCTTTGTACTCCCTAGTATATTGAGGGGCACCGCCGCCGAGTACCAATTCATACGCTGGAATGGTTGCTTCTAATTCCCCATTCATATAAAATTTCAGCAGTCCATCATCGGTAACATGACCAATGGTACTGGCACTCAAATCCCATTTTTCAAAAACCGCCAACACCTCCACTTCTCTTCCTTTTTCTACTACCATTAGCATACGCTCTTGGCTTTCACTCAACAGCAATTCCCAAGCTTTCATATTTTGTTGGCGAGTAGGCACTTTTTCCAAATCAATATGCATACCCACTTCACCTTTGGCACTCATTTCCGCTGTGCTACAAATGATACCAGCAGCACCCATGTCTTGCATACCAACTACTGCACCTGTTTCCAACACTTCTAGGCAAGCTTCCAATAATTTTTTCTCTTGAAAGGGATCTCCTACTTGAACAGCAGGCAATTCTTGTACACTATCTTGGGTAATATCGGCGCTGGCAAAACTTGCCCCACCAATACCATCTTTACCCGTTGCACTGCCCACATAAATTACTGGGTTTCCAGTTCCCTTAGCGGTAGCACTCACCATTTTATTGGCTTGCATAATGCCGACACTCATGGCATTCACCAATGGATTGGTATGGTAACAATCTTCAAAATACACTTCTCCGCCAACGGTAGGTACCCCAAAACAATTGCCGTAGTGACCAATACCTTTTACTACCCCCGCCAGCAAATGCTGTGTTTTTTTATCTTTTAAATTTCCAAAGCGGAGACTATTCATAGAAGCAATAGGTCTTGCCCCCATGGTAAATATATCGCGCTGTATGCCACCAACCCCAGTAGCTGCGCCCTGAAAGGGTTCAATGGCACTGGGGTGATTGTGACTTTCTATTTTAAATACCACCCCAAAGCCATTGCCCATATCCATCAGTCCCGCATTCTCTTCACCTGCTGCCACCAACATCCTCCCCCCATCACGGGGCAGGGTTTTTAACCACTTAATAGAATTTTTATAACTACAATGTTCACTCCACATTGCACTAAAAGTACAGAGCTCTGTGAAGTTGGGGGTACGACCCAACTTTTGTATGATTAACTCAAATTCTTCCGCTGTAAGCCGAAGTTGTTGGGCTGTTTTTACCGTAATTTCCATGATGAAGCGAAGGTAAGAAAGTAGCACTAAGTCACCATAGGAAGTTTTGTAAAAAAATCTTTCCTATACCTTTCTTATTTTTCCACTGCCCGCAGTGTGCTTGCTCACATGCTTAGCATTACCCGAATAATTAATATTACCACTGCCACTTATATTTGCATTTAATATTTCTTCTGCATATACATGTACGTTACCGCTTCCACTTACTTGCACTTCTGCCTCCTTGGCTATTAGTTCGGCACAATTTACCCCACCACTACCGCTGATTTGAACGTTCAATTGGTCGGTTTTTCCTTTTAAACTTACTTTGCCACTCCCTGAAATGCCTACTTTAGTGGAGGCAATTCGATCAAAATCGAGACTAATATTTCCACTCCCAGAAACCTTAAAAGCAGTATTCCCTTGGTTGCCAAAGTCACCAGCACCAGTTATATTACCACTCCCAGAAAGATACAACCCTTCTACTCTTAACATGGTAATATAGATGGTGATTTTTTTATTGCTTCTAATATTAATCTTATTCTTAAATTTTAAAACCAATTGATTGTTCTCCACTTTTGACTGTATATAAGGCAACAAATTCTCCTCGCCTTCCAAGCTAATAGTCTCTTGTTTACCAAAAGAAAGGGCTACATCAAAAGACCCAGAAGAACTTACTGAGGTAAATTCACCCACATTGCGACTGATTTTGGCAATAACACCATTGCCATCAATTCGCTCGCTATCCCACCATTGTGCAGATAAAGAAATACTGATTAATGAGAAAATAAATAAATACACTTTTTTCATTTGTTAATTTTTAATGATTTAGTAATTTGAATTTGCTTTCAAGTTGATGCTGAAACAGTTTTAAAAAGCAAATTGCAACAGCATAAAGTAATTGTAACGGGAATTTTAAAAAAAAGTTACACTTTATATTAAAAACAAATCATCGAGTATTTTATTTTTACTCTTCTCGCTCCAATTTTTGAACGAACCAAACCATGTCCTTTTCTACTATTCGTTATAGGCTATCCTTCCTAGCTGAGATATTGCCTACGCTACCGCAAAAAATGGTTCTGCTAGATCAAAATGAGGGTGGAATTACCCTATCATTTCATTTGAAACGGAATGAATAAAAGAACCAGTACTTAAGTACCTGAAAAAAGAGTCATCTATACATTAAACTCAATCATGAATTTCACCAAAGCCGCTGGGGAATTAAGTTGCAACTTTTGCATGATATTCTTTCGGTGCGTTTCTACTGTATAAATACTCAAGTGTAATTTATCAGCGATTTGCTGGTTGGTTAGTGTTTGTTTAAGGTATAACAAAATTTCTTTTTCTCTTTTTGTAAGCTCATACTTACGCAGAAAAATATCTAATTTCTTAAATGCATCGCCCTGATCAACTTCTTGATGAACATGAAAAATAGTATTCCCTTCCACTACGTTTATAATTGCATTGCTCAACTCATCTTTACTGCTACTTTTTAGTACATAGCCTTGGGCACCCGCCTGTTTAGCCTGCTCTACTACTTTTGCGTCGCTATAAGCAGAAAGCATTAATACCTTAACAGATCCGAAGGACTGCCTAATGTATTTAATGGTATCTAATCCGTTTAAATTGGGCATATTTACGTCCAGCAAAATCAAATCAATGTTTGAGTTTTGCGTAAGTAAATAAAGCAGCTGTTTGCCATCATTAGCAATACCCGCAATCACAAATCGGCTGTTTCCACTGAGGATCATTTTAAGCCCCTCTACAAAGAGTGGATGATCATCTGCAATCATTATTTGTATCTTTTTTTCCATATTACAACACTCTAATATACACTATTTTATAGGAATAAACATGGGGCCTGCAAAACAAGGATAGGTTTTAATTTTATATACCCCATTTTCATAATAAGTTTCTGCCCAACAATATTTTGACCCAGGGGTATCATCATTCTTCATTTGCGGAACATACCACAACACTAAATCGGTGTTTACAATTGGTTCCGCAATTGGCTCCATGAACTTTTCGGGGCCTTGGCGATGGTCTGTGTTGCAACAAGGACCAATAGTTACCAAATCTGCCTCCCCTTCATCTCTATCTAAATGATTTTTTGTTATATAAAAAAAAGCATGATCCCCCCTACCACTATCTTTAAATTGCCCCTTCCCAGGCTCTATGTAAAACCCAGACTTCTCTCCGGTTTCAAGCAAGTATTGAGATCCGTTGGGGTGATAAGGGGTTAATTCGGTTTGTAATTGCCATTGTTCGGTTTCCCAAAGCTTCCAAGAACTCTTGTTCCACTCGTAAAGCGACTGATTATTGCCCGCAAAAGCAATCCTAAAAACGGGCCTATATATTCCATTATTACCGCACCCCCTGCCCATACTTGCACAGCTTACTCTAAACCTACCGTCATTGTAAAAAAAATAACGTTGGGCATAACTGTAATTACAAGGACCCGGCCAACGTTCACTAAAAAAAAGCTGTTCCAGCATAAATCCTACTTCTTGGCCTTGCTCCATAATTACTGCAATTTTAGGAGGGTCTGTTGCAATCACAGCTGCTTGACTAAAAATGGGGCAGCCAACGGCATCACTGTATCCAAAGCCATCTGTGCCCGAGTAACTTACATGCCAATCAACCAATTTAGCACTGTTCAAAATTCTTTTACTATTATACGTTAGATTCTGAATCATTAACCCATCAGAACCCGTAATAATATAATCCATTTTCCAACCTTTTTTATCAATACTATTTACTTTTTCGCAATAGCAATCTGCAATGGTTTCATTTTGTAGTCTTCTTTCAGTAACTACTATTTTATCGGCATCTTTTCCGGTGCTGGTCCATCTCAATCCCACCAATCTATTATCTGTTAAATCAACAATTGCCCATAAAGCTCGGTCGCCTTTTATAAAAGTGGGTGCTACACACAAGTGTTGTGATCGCTCACATTTGGTTCTATTGAGTGCAGTTTTTGTACTGGTCATTATCGGCATAGAACTACTGGGCTTATAGCCCAAAGCTTTTTCAACTTCCGGAGAATGTATGGCAATTTGAATAGCCAGTTCCATTAAACTATTTGGAATATCGGGTTGGGTATCTGGATAATGGTCAACACTCACCATTTTTTGGGTAAAAATATTTACCAATCCAATGGTAGTAAGGTTAAGTGCGTAGTTGTACATCTCCACTCTAACCAAAGAACCTGGCAAAGCGGTAATCCCTTTTCTAATATCGCCTGGCCTTGCCAGAGAAACACCAAAGATTTCATTCCACAATGGTTTCTTTGTAGTTCTATCAAAAATATAGCGTGTAAAAAAGCTATCCGAAATAGCAATTTGCTGTGCAAGAAAATCGTTTTCATTTTTACGATCCAGCAGCCATTTAACCGGTAAAGAATCTTCAAGCAATTGTTGGATTTGTTTTTTTCTAGCAACCATAAATGCAGCGGTATCCATAAAATTATGGCTGGTTTCGCTATAGCCATTTGCTGCCACATAAACGCTATTTGTTAATTTGGATGGAGCTATATTTTTTGGTTTTTGCGCAGCCACTACATTACTAAACCCAAACAGAAAAAAATGAATACCGATTAAAATAAAACAACGCATGAGCAAATTAATTGAATGGGTTTAATAAATTTTTTCTTTTGAAATAACTAGTATCAGTAAAAGCATCTAGAAATGAAATCAATGCCAGCTTTTCTTCATGGCTTAATAAAAATCCTTTGATGAGTTTACTCTTATGAAGATTGTATTTTCCATCACCCGCCAATTCCCCTTCAGAAATCTTCCTACCCCCTCTTTGATAAATATTTATCAGCTCACCAATAGTAGCTACCGAACCATCATGAGAATAAGGTGCCGTTAATAAAACATTGCGAAGCGATGGTACTCTAAATAACCCTTTGTCTGAATCTTTGTTACTTATCATAAATAATCCCTGATCTTCACTAGGATAATCGCTACTATTATTGATATTGTAGAGCCCTGTATTGGCATATATTGGTTTGATGGAATTTGAATTTTGCCAAATATGACAAGTACCGCATGCCAATTTTTGGGAATAAAAAAGCTGCATTCCTTTTTTAGCAAACGCATTTAAAGCAGTGGTATCTCCATTTAAAAAAGCATCATAAGGCGCATTAAAACTCACCAATTGGCTTTCAAATGATATCAATGCTGTAGCTATATTCTTAAATGTTATTGGTTCTTGTTGACGAGGAAAAGCCTTTTTAAAAAGTGTTTGATACAGTGGGGAAGCTGAAAAACGAGTTAGCAATTCTTTGTTATTTTTTTGCCAGCCCAACTCTTTTGGAGCATTGTTAAAAAAGGGTAAAATTAATTGTGATTCAAAATTGTGTATGCTACTATCGCCCCAAGTATACGCAGCTAAAAACTTTGCATTAATTAATGAGGGGGCATTTCTCCGAACTGCATACCCATCTGCACCAGAAGACCTTCGGTATCCATCAGAGAAAGCAAATATTGGGCTGTGACAAGAGCTGCATGATTTAGTTTGGTTATAAGAAAGTTGGGGATCATAAAATAAAAATCTTCCCAGTTCAATTATGGCAGGCATTGGGTGCTTATTCACAGCAGAAAATAAGTGCAGCTCTGCCACTCCAACCGCAGTAAAAAAAATAATTAATATAATTACAGCAGTAGATTTCATGCGCTACGGAATATCGTTTTTAGTGGCTTTTCTAAGCCATAATAAATGAGATAAAGGCTTTGCTGTATAGCGCTTCATTTCTGTAATCAAGCGATGATGTTGGCAATAAAATGGGGACCTATTCATTGGCTATTTAAATTATTGGAGTTGAATTAATATCCATTTTCGGGTTTGTGTGTCCCAGCTGAAAGTATATATAGTTTCTGGCTTCTCGCTTTGTGCTTGCAAATTATAGTTAAAAGCAATTCCGCTTACTTGCATTTGATTGCCAACAAACTTTATTTTCCTTGCTTTATCGTCTCCCCTAGGTCCAAACCCTTCTAAAGACAACTCCACTCGAATGGTTTTTCGTAAAAATTTACCCCCACTAGTTATGGCTATAGAATTTATTAATCCTGATCTTGCTTCTCCAAAATATAAGCGCTTTTGATTTTTCTCATCGAATGCAACAGCAAGACCCATTGCATCAATCCCTTTCAACGTGTCTACTATTTTTTGGGCACCTACTTGAATCAAATAAAGTATTCCCTTTTGTGCGTACCTATCAGATCCGGCAACACTGGATGCTATTAATATATCTGCGGTGCAATCATAGGTTATTCCCAATAACCCATAGGGGTTTCTAATTGTTGGTTTGCTGTAAAATGGAATGTTGATCCACTCACGCATGATACCTGTATTTGCATCAATTTGATAAATGGTGTTCAGCTTGTTTGCAGAATTGTGCAACATAGAAATCATAGGAGCAGGAATTGCGTAGGCATTGCCTTGAAAGTCGAAACTTATGGTGGACAAAAATCCACCATTTACCCAACTGGGATGTTGATAATAAGTCTTTCTAGCACTAGTGCTTGTGGGTGATTTCTGGGAAGGCTTTTTTTCAAACTCAACCAATACAATTCCCATCATTTTTTTTTCTGCCGTACTAAGGGCAGTCCATAAAGGATCAAATCCTAAGGTTCTAATAAATGGAGGCTCTTTTTGGCAAGACTTAATTTCTTGCTGTGCCAGCAGTAACTCAAACGAAAAAGTTGAGCAGAAAAACAATAGGATTATTATAGTGGATTTTCTCCCCAAAACGAGACTCTTTTATACTGATTTTTTGATATATATAATCAAGAACGAATAAACAATAATACTGAAAAACAAAGAAATCTGCAGAGATAGATTTGTGGGCAATGCAAGCAATGTAAGATTGAAAGGGGCAAAATCCTACAAAGTGGTTGGTATATTTGAGTTACAGCGTATTTTTTTTGATCTTTTTCCTACAAAACTATCAGTTTAACGTATCTTTATAATTCTAATTGGGTTAATTCCGTTCTCTAAAAAATTCGGATAGATATTTTAAGGACTTTTCTTGATTAGAAATATTAGTTTGATCACTCTTTTAATTGTAGAATATGCCACAACTTTACCTCAACTCAACACCTTTTGCGTTGGTTAACAGGCCTTCAGCTTGGGTTATTTGTTTTGCTCTCCTAATTACTCAATCCTTTTTTGGAACAAAAGGTCATTCTCAGGTAAGCGGATCTGTTTACCGAGACTTTAACGGGAACGGAGTAAGGAACACAAGTCTTACTTACAATGAACCAGGAGCCGCTGGAATTACGGTGAAAGCATATAATGCGGCGGGAACTTTGCTAAGTACAAAGCTATCTAATGCAAGCGGAGCCTATAGTTTTTCTGTTGGAGAAATTCCCGCTGCAACTAAAGTACGTTTGGAATTTAGCGGTTGGCAAACTGCTGATTTTCCTGCTCCATATGGCGCAAATAATAAATCTTCAACCCAGTTTGCTACAGCCCCATCTACCACAGCAGATTTTGCCATTAATTACCCAGGCGATTATATTGACAATTTAACGGCGCGGGTAATTGTTCCTGGTTATGGAAACGGAGACAATCAAGCAAATACCAATAATTGGTATGATGCTAAGAATCATGATGCAGTGTATGCTTTCGACTATGGCAGTGCGTCTGCTGCAAATATTTTGAGCGACATGGGTCAAATTGGTGCAGTTTGGGGAACTACCTATCATAAGAAGGCGGATAAATTATTTTATGCTTCTTTTGTAAAACGCCATGTTTCTTTAGGTCCTTTAGGAATTAATGGAATTTATGTTACAACAGGAGCTAAGGCCATAACCAATAAGTCTAATACCAGCAATTTTGTGAATTTAAACGCTGTAAATCCAGCATTTGATGCGGGCAGTTTAGCAGGTAGAAGTTTTTCCCCAGGCAATAGCGATAAAAGAAATGCAAATAGAGATGATGTTACAGGAGGCAATGTTTTTAACGAAGTAGGTAAGAAAGGAATTGGAGGTATGACCATTTCAGACGATGGAAAATACCTCTATTTGATTAATTTGAACGATCGCAAACTCTGGAGGGTTGAAATTGGTGCTAACGGAACCGCTCCCACCCTTGCCTCTCAAATTGTAGCTTATAACTCATTTAACGTTGTGGAAGGCAACAGCAGCTTTAGGCCTTTTGCGGTTAAATTTTACAGAGGCTCAATATATATTGGAGGGGTTCTAGATGGCGTTAAGCCAGATAACTCTTCTGTAAATAGATCGGAATTAAAAGCAATTGTATTGAAAGTTGATGCTAATATTGCGCCAGGTTCCGCCTCTTTTACTACTGTTTTAGATGCCCCTTTAACTTTTAATAGGAGGGCTAATATGAATACCGGTTTTGGGGTAAATAGAAATTCTAATTATGTAGATCCAAATGGCACAATTCCTGCTGCAACACTCTGTCAGGGTTCATGGCATCCTTGGGCAAGAACATTCAACGAAGTTGTGGTACCTCCAGGATCCAATAAAATTATCTACCCCCAACCTATGTTGAGTTCCTTAGATTTTGACCCATCTGATGGTGCTATGATTTTAGGCATCACAGATAGAACAGGACATCAAGCTGGAAATGCCAATTATGGCCCTACCAGCATGGGTAATAATACTCTATATACATCAAATGCCGCTGGAGATATTCTAAAAGCAGCTAATAATGGAAATTATAGCTTATTCACCCTAGAAAATAATGGTAATAGTGGTGCCAATACAACAAATGGTGCCAACAACGGCGAAGGACCTGGCGGGGGTGAATTCTATTTCACAGATCGATACGAAGCTGGTCAAGGCGGAGTACTTGGAATAGGCAATACTGCAAATGGAGCAAATGCGGGCACTTCGCACGAAGAAACCAGCACGGGCAGTGTGGTAAATTTTCCAGGGAAAGAGTTGATTGCAACTGCATTTGATCCAATTGACAACTGGTACACTGGAGGTGTTCGTTACTATGCCAACAACGATGGTATAGCCAAAAATGGTAAAGTATTGTACCAAGGTCAAGACGCAAGTGTATTTGGGAAAGCCAATGGCTTGGGTGATTTAGAAATTATTTGCGCACCCGCTCCTATTGAAATAGGAAATAGGGTTTGGTTTGACGCAAATGGAAATGGCGTGCAAGATGCAGATGAATTAGGTATAGCAGGCGTTAAAGTAACGCTCTTAAAATATGTGGGGCCAGGCTCTGCTCACCAATCTATATCGCAAGCAACTACAGATGCCAATGGTAATTATATTTTTTCTTCTGATGTGAGTAGAACTTCAACTGGATCTGAAAAATATGGCATACCTGAATTACAGCCAAATACAGACTTTAAAATATTTATTAACGGTGTTTCTGGAAGCAGTCCCCAAGCCCCATTAGTGGGATTAGATTTAACGCTTGCAAATAATGGCGGTTCTGATCCCAATGCGGATGAAAGAGACAGTGATGGAACTTCATATACCCTATCAGGCACCGATTTGGGATCTGCGGTAGACATCAATACAGGTATTGCGGGCGCCAATAACCACAGCTACGACTTTGGATTTGCTACCATTGGTTCTGTTGGCGGCGGCGGCGGCGGGGGCGTTGAAAGTAAAAGTTTGGGAGATGCCATAGCATTTAGGGTTTATACCCAATCTGTTAAAAGTGAAAATGGCCCCGTTGATTATGCTAAATCAGCTAAACCAGCAACAGTTTCAAATGTAATTCGCAATAATTCTACTGGGAATCAATTAAAACTAAAAGACATACTTCCAACCAAACTATCTGATAGCAAATACAACGCTTATATAAGTACTCCCAATTATTTGGTTGGCATTACTAATGCGAAAGATGTGTTGGCAATAGATTTTGTTGAGAAACAAGTTACTAAAGCCGTTTCTTTTGGTACTGAAACTTCCGGTGAAGTTTACAACCATACCAAAGCCATCTGTGATAGACTAAAAGGATATGAACTAACTTCAATTCAAAATTTATTAATCAAAGGCATCAATCTGGTTCAATACAATCTTAAGAACAATGATGGCAGCATAGAATATGCAATGAGTTTTGTTATAGGCACCAAAAATGGTAGAAATAGTTATACCATACAGTCTAATTGGCTCAACCAAAATTACGACAATGGCAAAGATGATGCTATGTACAATATTCAATTGTGGGGAGGCTCTCCGAGTTTAATTATGGAAATGGCTACGGATATTATAACAAGATTAGGAGCCAATATGCCCATCAATGAGCTTTCTTCTAAAGCAGGTTTGCCAAAAGTATATTTTACCGCAGGTAAACGAGTTGACGAAAATGTTACCCTCACGGTAAAAAACAATTTGAGTGCTACAAATGGCTACGTTGAAATTAAAGACAGGGCCAATGAACAATCTACTGGTTTGGTAAAACGTACTTTACCAATTACCATAGATGCCAACGGAATGAGTACTATTAGTATACCAAGTAGCGACTTATTTGAGTCTACCATTAGCTTATTCGTAAATGGCAAATTAGAAGACGAAGTATTTATGGCAGATGGTGCTTGGGGAGTTGACTATAATACAAATACCACCAGTGTAAAGTCTTTTAAAGTAACCAATGCAACAACTACCTCAAATACCGCTAAAGATGATTTTAAAGTATTCAGAAATGCTGAATTGGTAGGTACAACTCCAGATTATTTAACCCTTTACAAATTATTAAGAGCAGGTGGAATTGGGCAAGACCTGAATGCATTTAAATCGTTGAAATTCACGGCTTCAGGAAATCGCCCACTTATTATTACCTTAGTAAAACAATCAATTGCTAAGTGGGAAGATCAATATACCCTTAGCTTGCCCATAAGCAAGGAGTCTCAAGAGTATGTAATAGGGCTTGATGAATTCAAATCTAAGGGAATCAACACCCCTATCAACGCTAATGATATTAGTTCAATTGTAATTTCAATGGGGCCAACTACTGCCAATCAACCAACAGAAGTTAGTTTAAATATAAGTAACGTATCTTTTAGCAAAGAAGATATTGTTTATATTAGAAGTTTACAGGAGAGAAATATGACTATCTTCCCCAATCCAGCCACTGATGGTAGATTCAATGTAAAGTTCAAGTGTGACAAAGACAATAGCTTGACCCTCAAAATTATAGAAGCTGCTACTGGAAAAATCATCACGAGCAAAGTTGTAAATGCTATGAGAGGTGACAACCAACTTCCTGTTGAGATAAACCATAATAGTGGTCAAAAAATGTATATTCTCAGCTTAGATGGAACGGGTGTTAAATACAAAGCCACCAAAATAGTTGCTGGAAAAAATTAAGTCTGAATTTCTAAAAAAAACACCCATATTTTATATGGGTGTTTTTTTGTATCTGTCCACCAAATATTACATTAAAAAAAAATACATCTATTGTTTGATCATATTTTTTTCATATTTTATTGTTTTTGACAGATAAATTTGCGCTTAGAGGCGTAAATAGTCTTATTTTTGTTTTGAAAAAAATAAAATATCATGTCTTTACGATTTAACGCAATCAGCAGCATTTCCAATGAAATGGAGAATGCAGTACCGCAAGCCAGCGCAAAAATTACCGGAATTTTCGGAGAGAATGTTTTTACTTTAAAAACAGCGCGCGAATTTTTAAGTGATGATGCATACAAAAGTTTGGTAACCAGTATTCGTGGAGGAAAAAAAATTGATCGAAGTGTTGCCAGTCATATTGCCAATGGGCTGCGTGCTTGGGCGGAAAGCAAAGGAGTTACTCATTTTACCCACTGGTTTCAGCCTTTAACTGGAACTACTGCTGAAAAACACGACTCATTTTTCACTCTAAAAAGCGATGGAACTGCTATTGAGGAATTTGATGGCGCAGCACTAATTCAGCAAGAACCTGATGCATCTTCCTTCCCGAGTGGGGGTCTAAGAGCCACTTTTGAAGCGCGTGGATACACCGCTTGGGATCCTTCTTCCCCGGCTTTTATTATAGAAATTGGCAAAGGAAAAACACTTTGTATTCCTACTATATTTGTTTCATATACTGGAGAATCTCTCGATTATAAAGCACCGCTTCTAAAAGCCTTAGAGGCTCTGAATAGAGCTGCGGTAGACGTATGTAACTATTTTGATAAAAACGTAACCAAGGTAAGTTCTACTTTAGGTTGGGAACAAGAATATTTTGTAATTGACGAAGGGTTAGCCAACGCTCGCCCTGACTTAATTCAATGCGGAAGAACGGTATATGGTGCTGCTCCGGCTAAAGGACAGCAATTAGAAGACCATTACTTTGGATCCATTCCAGAGCGTGTATATGCATTTATGCGCGACTATGAACAGGAGTCTTATAAATTAGGCATTCCGCTGCGCACAAGACACAATGAAGTGGCGCCTGCTCAATTTGAGTGTGCACCTATTTTTGAAGATGCAAATATTGCAGTAGATCATAATATTCTACTAATGGATGTAATGGCAAGGGTAGCAAAGCGTCACCGCCTTGTTGTATTACAACACGAAAAACCTTTTGCAGGAATAAACGGATCTGGCAAACACAATAACTGGAGCATGTCAACAGACACTGGCGTAAACCTTTTAGCACCCGGCAAAACGCCAAAGACCAATCTGATGTTCCTTACTTTCTTTGTGAACACCATTAAAGCCGTACACGATCACGCTGATATTATGCGCGCTGCCATTGCATCTGCACATAACGACCATCGCCTTGGAGCAAACGAAGCGCCGCCTGCTATTATCTCTGTATTTGTTGGCCAGTATTTATCAAAAGTATTGGCTGATGTGGAAACTAGGGTAGGTACTAAATTTGATGAGCAAGATGAAGCCATCTTAAAACTAGATTTACATCGTAGCATTCCAGAACTAATGCTTGACAATACAGATAGAAACAGGACTTCTCCCTTTGCCTTCACCGGAAATAAATTTGAATTCCGTGCAGTAGGTTCTTCTGCCAATTGTGCAAATCCCATGACCATATTAAACACCATCATGGCAGATACATTGAAGAAATTCAAAGTAGAAGTAGATGCGTTAATTGAGAAAGGAGAGAAAAAAGAAATTGCTATCATGCATATTATTCAACAATATATTGTAGCTAGTAAAAAGGTATTGTTTGAAGGAGATGGATATAGCGAAGAATGGCACCTTGAAGCCGAAAAAAGAGGTTTGCCAAACTTAAAAACCACTCCGGTTGCATTAGATGCAATGCTTTCTGATAAAGCAAAAACTTTATTCCAAACCAATGGAATTTATACCCACTCTGAACTTGAAGCAAGGCATGAAATTGAATTGGAGAAATACACTAAGACAGTTCAAATTGAAGCTAGAGTAATGGGAGATTTAGCCATCAACCATATTCTTCCTGCGGCAATTAAGTACCAAAATGAACTGCTCCAGAATGTAAACGGATTAAAGTCTGCTGGTCTTGACCCATCTGCTTATGGCAGCCAATTGAGTATTGTAAAAGAAGTGAGTGATCATATTCAATTCATTCATACGCAAGTACATGCTATGGTTGAAGCAAGAAAAGTAGCCAATAATATTGCACATAGCCGCGAGAAAGCGGTGGCTTATGAGAGTATTAAATCTACGTATTTTGACCAAATTCGTTACCATGTTGACAAGCTAGAACATTTGGTAGATGATGAATTCTGGACCCTACCCAAGTACAGAGAAATGTTATTTCTTAGATAAGTAGATAAACAATAATACCCAATAAAAAACCTCCTAATTAGGAGGTTTTTTATTGGGTATTTGAAACTGTTTGATTATTGCATGGTAAATGTTTCTAAGAATTTTGTGGTGAAATTCCCTTTTCTAAAATCTTCGTTCTTCATCAACTGTAAATGAAAAGGAATAGTAGTTTTTACCCCTTCAATTACATACTCACTTAAAGCTCTATACATGGTATCGATTGCTTCTTCGCGGGTTTGAGCAACAGTAATTAATTTACCAATCATGGAATCATAGTAGGGAGGAATGGTATAGCCTGCATAAACGTGACTATCAACGCGAACGCCATGGCCACCTGGTGTAAAGAGGGTGGTAATTTTTCCTGGTGAAGGTCTAAAATCATTATAAGGATCTTCTGCATTGATTCTGCACTCAATTGCATGCATAGTTGGCTCATAATTTTTGCCTGAGATTTTTTCTCCCATAGCAATCTTTATCTGTTCTTTAATCAAATCAAAACTCACAACTTCTTCAGTAACACAATGTTCTACTTGAATTCGTGTGTTCATTTCCATAAAGTAGAAATTACGATGCTTATCAACTAAGAATTCAATAGTACCTACACTTTCGTAATTAATTGCAGACGCAGCTTTTATAGCTGCGTCTCCCATTTTTTGGCGAAGTTCTGGAGTCATAAAAGGTGAAGGCGACTCTTCTACCAGTTTTTGATGACGGCGTTGAATAGAGCAATCTCTTTCACTGAGGTGGCATATATTCCCGTATTGATCGCCAGCAATTTGTATTTCTATATGTCGTGGCTCTTCTACAAATTTCTCCATATAAATGCCATCATTCTTAAAAGAAGCAGCGGCTTCCATTTTGGCACTAGAATAAGCTTTCTCAATCTCAGCTTCAGTCCAAACCACCCTCATTCCTTTACCTCCGCCTCCAGCAGTTGCTTTTAAAATTACTGGATAGCCCACTTGTTTTGCCAATGAAATGGTTTGTTCAATACTTTCTAGCAAACCTTCTCCTCCAGGAACCACAGGAACACCCGCTTTTATCATGGTTTCTTTTGCTGTTATTTTGTCGCCCATTTTATTAATCATCTCAGGGGTAGGGCCAATAAACTTAATTCCATGATCGGCACAGATTTGGGAGAACTTAGCATTCTCAGCCAAAAAACCGTACCCTGGATGTATGGCATCAGCATTGGTTATTTCTGCTGCCGCCATAATATGTGCGATATTAAGATAAGATTCTGCGCTTTGAGGCTTCCCTATACAAACCGCTTCATCTGCAAATTTAACGTGTAAGCTATCTCTATCAGCAGTGGAATAAACGGCTACTGTTTTTATGCCCATTTCTCTACAGGTTCTAATTACACGCAACGCAATTTCGCCTCTGTTGGCAATTAATATTTTCTTAAACATGAAGTTAATTTAGAAATAAAGTAAGATTAGGCAGGCTCTACTAAAAACAGGGGCTGGTCAAATTCAACTGGACTGGCATCTTCTACTAATACTTTTACAATGGTTCCACTTATTTCGCTTTCTATCTCATTAAAAAGTTTCATGGCTTCAATAATACAAACCACTTTGCCCGGCACAATTTCTGCTCCTATTTCCGCCAGTATTGGTTTATCGGGAGAAGGCCTTCTGTAAAACGTACCAATCATTGGGCTTTTAATGGTTATCAAATGATCCGTCTTAGATACCGCTTCCTGGGGCGTGCTTACTTGAGGGGGTGATGGAACTGCTGCGGCGGGTGAGGTTGTAAACACTTGTTGAACGGGTGCAGCTGCTACGGCAGCTACTGGCTCCTCTTTTTGTTTGATGGTTACTTTACCATCTTTATCTTCTATACTAATTTCTCCAATATTACTTTTATTGATTATTTTGATTAATTCGTGGATTTGCTTCAAGTCCATAAAAGCTATTTTAGGGGGTAAAATGGGTTATTTTTATCGTTTGGAGGGGCAAAATAGCCATTTTTTACTAAAAAACAGCTATTTAATTGATGATATCAAAAAGACCCGATACCAAGGTATCAGGTCTGTAACCAAAGGATTGAAGTATTATTCTTTTACACGCTCAACATAGTCACCAGATTTTGTATTGATTCTGATCAACTCATCTTGTTCTACAAATAGTGGCACCATTACAGTGGCTCCCGTTTCAATAGTAGCAGATTTTAAAGCTCGAGTAGCTGTATCTCCTTTTAAACCAGGCTCACAATAGGTAACTCTTACCACAATTTTTTCAGGCAATTCAGCTCCAATGGGCATTTCAGTTTCGGTATTGATAAACACAAAAACTTCAGATCCATCCATTAAAAACTGAGGCGCATCAATCATATTCTCCGCTAATGCTATTTGCTCAAAAGTTTCATTATTCATCAGATTATACCCTGTATCGTCTTTATAGAGAAACTGAAATGCCTTTTTCTCTACCCTTACAGGATATATATTTTCACCGCTATTCCAGGTTTTCTCAATAGAGCGATTATTATCAACTCCCTTTAATTTAGCCCAGACTTTTGCAGCTGCTCTGGCCGTTTTGTTCTCACCAAACTCAACTACTGAATACAGGTTGTTTTCTAATTTGATGATCATACCGCGACTGATGTCGGATGTTGTTGCCATATTAATCTATTTTATTTGATCGGCTTTGATCAGCGCAAAAGTAGGTATCTGAAACGAAAAAAAAGAAAAAGATGGGTGAATAAACAAGCTTAGTTGGTAAATTTGTTGTTCATGATCAATAAACTACTAGTTTACCTTCTCGTATTTACCGTCGGGTACAATCAAGCAAAAACGCAGGTGTCTCCAAGCCAATTATTTGAAACTTCCATAAAAAAAAGCTTGGGTAAAATAATTGTTGACGGTGAACTAAATGAAAAAGATTGGATAGACCAAACTCCCCTCTCCAATTTTAAACAACAATTTCCTTTCGACACTTCTAGTGCCAACATGCAAACAGAAGTAAAACTTACTTATGATGAACAGTTTTTATTTATTGGTGCAAAATGTTATCAACCCAAAAAATACATTATTCAGAGTTTAAGAAGAGATTTTCCAAACGGTGCATCAGATATATTTTTTATGTCGATTGATCCTTTTAAAGACAAATTAAATGGGTTTTATTTTGCGGTGAGTCCCTACGGTGTTCAAAAAGAAGGGCTTATTTTTAATGGCAATGAATTAAGCATTGATTGGGACAATAAATGGTATTGTGAAGTAAGCCAGCACAGCGATTATTATATGGTAGAAATAGCCATTCCTTTTAAAACCCTTCGCTATAAAGCTGGTGCAACAGAATGGAATATAAATTTTGCACGAAACAATTTATTAATGAATGAAAGAAGCAGTTGGAATCCTGTAGGGAGGAATTTTCGACTGTTTGATTTAAACTTTTGTGGTTCAATGAAATGGGATAAAGCTCCACCCATTGCAAAAGGGAATATGTCAATTATTCCTTTTACTACTGCTGCTTCAAATAAAGATTATGTTTTAAATACGCCACCAAAAAATGAGTTTCAAGGGGGCTTTGATGCCAAAATTGCAATTTCACCTTCGTTAAATTTAGACCTTACTGTTAATCCAGATTTTGCTCAAGTAGAAGTGGACCGGCAAGTGACGAACCTCAGTAGGTTTGAATTATTTTTTCCTGAGAGGCGTCAATTTTTTTTAGAGAATAATGATTTGTTTGGAAGTTTTGGCTACAGCAATATCAACCCATTTTTTTCGAGAAGAATTGGCCTAGGAAAAAATGCCAATAATGGTGAAAATGTAAAAGTCCCCATTCTTGCAGGGGCAAGATTAAGTGGCCGAATTAATGAGGACTGGCGAATTGGTTTATTGAACATGCAAACGGCTAAAAGCGATCAATTTGTTTTGCCTGCTACCAATTTTACGGTTGCCGCTGTACAAAGGAGAATTGGGCAACGGAATAATTTGGGGATGATATTTGTGAACAAAGAAGAATTAAATAACAAAGTTTCTCTTACCAGATTCAATAGGATTTTTGGCATGGATTATAACTTGGCCAGTTCAGATGGCAAATGGCAGGGTAAAGCTTTTTTTCATCAGATGTTTAGGCTCGTAAACACAAGCGGACAAAATAGTTTTGGGGGATTTATTTTTAGAAATACCCCAGGATTGATTGTTGATTTAAGTACAGAATATGTTGGGAAAAATTATATTGCTGAATCAGGCTTTGTTCCTAGAAGAGGTTATTTTAGAACTGAAGGCAATGTGAATTTTGTGTATTTCCCCAAGGGTAAATTAAATAAGTTTATTAATAATTGGCGCATTGGGCCTGACTATGATATGGTTTATGGTATAGCAGATAAGAAACCTACAGATTGGGATGCTGGCATCTTCTTTAGAATTATATTTCAAAATAGTGCCGAAATTTCTGGCGCACTTGCAAGATTAGATTACACCTATTTATTCAGCCCTTTTGATCCTACTAATACAGGTGGCTTACAATTACCTGCTGGAACCAACTATACTTATTTTAGCAATCGTGTTGGGTTTAATAGTAACCAAAGAAAAAATTTCTTTGTCAACTTCAATACCCGGTTTGGAAAATATTTTAACGGAAAAATTTTGCAAGTTCAATCTACTTTAAACTACCGCTGGCAACCTTGGGGTGTTTTTAGTGTAGATGTAAATTATACCAATATCAATTTGCCCGCACCCTATAGTAAAGCAGATCTTTGGCTGATAGGCCCTAGAGCTGAAACGTCTTTTAGCAAATCGGTGTTTTTTAATTTGTTTATGCAATACAATAGTCAAATAAATAATTTAAATTTAAATGCAAGATTTCAATGGCGATTCAAACCAGCCAGCGATTTCTTTTTGGTTTATACCGATAATTATTTTGCTACCGATGATATGAATATGATTGTTAATAATAGAGCAGTGAATGCATTCCAGTCAAAAAACAGAGCAGTAGTGGCAAAACTCACTTATTGGTTTAACTTATAAATTACGCTTCAAATAAGTGATTGTATTTTTTCCAAATTTTAAACTGCAAGCTAATATGAGTAAGTGTTACACTGCTCAAAAAAAGCATTACAAAAGCCATTACCTTAACCATTTTCAACATCATATCGATTGAAACTTTACCAGTCAATTCAGGTTGTTGTTCTAATACATCTGTAACTGCTTTTGTTAAATCAACTTCACGTATAAAAAAAATAGCAAGCGAATTCAGCAAAAAAAGTGCTGTAATAGCTATAGTAACATAGGCATTCACTTTAATCCAATCTTTAAGCGATTTAGAACAAGTGTTTCCTTTGTCAATACAATAGAGCAAAAATCGAGTAGAAGTAGCCACATAAATTACAAAACAGGCCATTGCAAAAGCAATCATTAGAAATGCGGGATTAGCCAGTGATACAAGCACAATTAAGAGGTCTATACAGGCAATTATACATGCAATTGGAATTAATATAAAACTAAGAATTCTATATACAAATAGCTTATTCATGCTGGTGTTCTTTATTGCTGTTGGGCGGTAAAGTTATCAATAATTTGCTGAGATAACTTTTCTGAAGTTTTTTCTAGCATTACGGCATTATTTTCTTCAAATACCACCCCATCTTCGTAGCCAACAGAAACATATACCGATAGAAATTGCTGTGCAGGGCCTTTAATAGTTCCTTTTGCAGGAGTACAATCAACAAATCCGCGACCAACAGAAAGTTTTACGTGGTGATTAGTTACCCATGCATTATTGGTAGGATCTACTCCAACCCAACCATATTCTGGAATATAAAACTCCACCCACGCATGGGTAGCTCCTTCGCCCCTCATACCATTTTTATTGGGACAAATATACCCACTCACATATCGAGCTGGAATTTTCATGGTTCGCAGCAATACTAGAAGTAAGTGCGCAAAATCTTGGCAAACACCAGACCTATGTTCTATTATTTCATCAACTGTTGTTTCAATAGTAGTGATTCCTTTTATATAGTTGAAATTTTCAAATACATAACTACTGCACTCAAATGCAATAGTTGCTATGGACTTTTTAGGGTTATATATTTTCTGAATTACTTCATCAATAAAGTATCTAGAAGTTATTTTACTACATTGGGCATATGCCAATAAATGAAGGTCTAATGAATCAAACACCGCATCAACAATTGGGGAGCTAGGAAAAATAGGCAATGGGTCTTCCACTGTTTTTACCAAGAGCCTACTTTCAATTAACAATTCTTTATGTGGCCTTAGTAAGTTAAAATTACCTACTTTATTACCCCAGTAGTCGTTAAAAACAAGTATTTCTGGATTACCAGTTATTTGCAAATAATGTTCTAACACCTGTTGCGTAGATGAATTGGTAGGATATATTTTTATTTCATTTACACTCTCTTTTACAGGTTGATTGTATTCGTATTTGGTAATATGATGTATTTTAAAAACAGCCATTTAATTTATTTAAGCATAAGAAAAATAAGTTTGACCTAATAAGCTACCAAATTCATTCAACTCCTTTTTTACTTGAATCAGATAGTTTTTCAATCCCGTTTCTTGTATGGTAGTTAGGTCAGCAAATTTAACTTGACTACCTAGTCTTCCAAAGGAGCGCTTTAATTCGTTGGTTCCTTCCACCGGATTAGACGCTATGATATCATTCAAATATTTATTAGCACGTTCCAACGCATAATACAGAGATCTAGGAAAATAATGGTCGAACAAAACCTGCTTGGTAACGTTTAAATTGTGGTGATGATTGCTGTAGTTTTTCAAGTGTAATTCATATCCTGATAAGGCAAGTAAGAGACTCCTCCAAAATAAAATATCTTGTTCATTTTTTAAATCAAAATCAATTTTTCTATGGAAATTATATACAAACTCAACGGTTAATAGGCATCGCTCAGTATATTTTCCAAGATTCATATAGTTCCAACCTTTTCCACGAGGCATGGTACTATCGGCAATGCCACAGAGTTGGTCGGTACTTGCAATAAGTGTATCAATAAAAATAATGGCTTCGGAGCTGCCAATTTTATCGGTTGCCGATTTATGATTAATCAGATGATACAAATGATTTACTTGCTCCCATACTTCTTTAGTAATTTGATCTTGAACACCTCGAGCATTTTCTCTGGCTTTGGTAATGATACAACGAAGTGAATTTTGGTTGGATGTATTAGTGAGTAAGTATCTCAATGAGGCAAAATCATTTTCTTTAAGCTCGTTAATTTCATTCGGTGATAGCGCTGTGAAAATTTCAAGCGCAGGTTGCCAAGTTATTCCGCTGGTTTGTACTTTATCGAATGATAAAATATAGCTGGTTTTTAATAATCGAAGCATTCCATCTGCACGTTCCATATAACGTTGAAGCCAATATAGAGAGTCTGCAATTCTACTAAGCATTTATTAAAATTTTAATTTTAGTTAATCGTTAATAATCCATGTGTCTTTACTCCCACCGCCTTGGGAAGAATTCACAACCAAAGAACCTTCTCGTAAAGCCACCCTTGTTAATCCTCCCGGAACAATATGTATTCCATTAGGGCCACATAGCGCATAGGGCCTAAGATCTACATGTCTAGGCTCTAGTTTGCCATCTAGAAAACAGGGCACAGTTGAAAGTGGAATGATGGGCTGTCCGATAAAATTTCTAGGACTGGTAAGTATTCTTGCTTTTGCTTGCAGCAATTCATCTGGAGTAGCGCTATTCCCCATTACCATTCCATATCCTCCAGACTGATTAGTTTCCTTGATTACCATTTTATGCATATTATCAAACACATAATTCCGTTCATCCGGATTTCCCAATTGATAGGTTGGAATATTGGGCAAGATGGCTTCCTCATTCAAATAATACTTAATCATTGCTGGAACATAGGCATAAACGGCTTTATCATCGGCAACGCCATTACCCAGCGCATTAACTATAGCAATATTTCCTTTTCTGTAAGCACTCATTAACCCAGGAACACCCAAAGCACTATTGCTATTAAATACAAGAGGATCCAGAAACTCATCATCTACCCTTCGGTATATTACGTCTACCTGCTGCAAACCAGCGGTTGTTTTCATAAATACTTTCTGGTTATCTACCAACAAATCTCGGCCTTCAACCAAATGAATTCCCATTTGCCTAGCTAAAAAAGTATGTTCAAAATAGGCTGAATTAAATATGCCTGGTGTAAGTAGTACTATTACAGGATTGGCAATCATTCGTGGAGATAAAGCCACCAAATTATCATGTAATACCAGTGGATATTGGTTGATCATTTGCACCCGGTTATTGGCCAATAGATCGGGAAAAATTCGTTTATTTACTTCTCTGTTCTCAAGCATATAAGATACGCCAGAAGGGGTTCTAAGATTGTCTTCTAATACATAAAACGTTCCTTCTTCTCCCCTAATTAAATCAATACCAGCAATATGTACAAAAATATCGTGGGGTACTTTTATCCCTTTTACTTCATGGGTAAAATGGGGACAAGAAGCAATTAATTCAGCAGGAATAATTCCTTCTTTAATAATCTGCTGTTCACTGTACACATCTTTTAAAAAAAGATTGAGTGCGGTAAGTCGCTGCTTAATCCCTGCTTCAACATGAACCCATTCTGATGCTGTGATAATGCGAGGAATAATATCAAAAGGAAAGATACGCTCAATACCCTCATTGTTATTGTATACTGTAAAAGTGATGCCTTGGCTCATAAAAAGCTCACTGGATAGTTGGTGCTTTTGCTTTAAGTCGCCCAAAGGCAATTTAATAAGGGCATCGTAAATATTCTGATAAGGCATCCTAATACCCGCCGAATCTTTCATCTCATCCCAAATACCCTCCCTTCCCAAATAAGCTTGAAACATTTTTTTTACTGGCATAAGTGAATGATCTGATTTAGGTAAACAAAAAAGGTTGCATACCCCCATAAGAGCAGCAACCGTTTGGAAGGTAGTAAAAAAACAAGACTTTTACAAAACTAATTTGCTTAAATCATCAAACCCTTATTTAATTAGCAGAAGATACATTTATTCATTTACTTCAAATTTAACTGAATCTGCAATTCATCAAACTGCTTATCATCAATGGCACTGGGTGCATCTAGCATTACATCTCTTCCACTATTGTTTTTAGGAAACGCTATAAAATCTCGAATACTCTCACTACCACCAAGAATAGAACAGAGCCTATCAAATCCAAATGCAATACCACCATGAGGTGGTGCTCCGTATTCAAAAGCACCGAGTAGGAATCCAAACTTATGCAATGCTTCTTCCTCTGACATACCTAAGGCCGCAAACATTTTTTCTTGCAATGGACGTTGATAAATACGAATAGAGCCTCCTCCTATTTCATTGCCATTCAATACCATATCATAGGCATTGGCTTTGATATTAGAATAAGGATGTTCTAAATATTTGTCCGCATTTTCAATCAAGGGATTGTTGTTGATCATCACTTCAATATGATCTGGCTTGGGTGATGTGAATGGATGGTGACGAGCAACCCAGCGATTGTCTTCTTCTGCATATTCAAACAGCGGAAAATCCATTACCCATAATAATTTAAACTCATCTTCTTTGCGCATCCCTAAGCGCTTGCCCATTTCTAAACGCAGGTCCGATATTGCTTTACGAGTTCGCTCTTCTCTTCCAGCCAGTATCAATACCAAATCTCCCGCTTTTGCCGAAGCAGCATCCGCAATAGCTTTCAATTTATCTTCCGCATAAAATTTATCTACACTGCTCTTGTAAGTTCCATCTGCATTGCATTTAATATAAATCAATCCCTGCATACCAATTTGGGGACGCTTTACCCATTCTGTTAACTCATCGGTTTGTTTACGCGTGTATTCTGCACAGCCAGGTGCTGCAATGGCCAACACCGTTTCAGCTTGATCAAATACGCCAAAACCTGCGCCATTAATCAATTCACCCGCTGCCTCAATTTTTCCTGATTTTAAAAAAGCTGACTTTAAATTAGCGAGCTTCATGCCGAAACGAATATCGGGTTTGTCGTTTCCAAACTGCCACATAGCTTCTTCCCAGCTCATCCGCTCTACTTTTTCAGCGTAATCAATATTTTTTACATCTTTAAAAATTTGTTTCACCAAGCCTTCAAACATATTTAGAATATCTTCTTGCTCTACAAAAGCCATTTCACAATCTATTTGTGTAAACTCAGGTTGGCGATCGGCTCGTAAATCTTCGTCCCTAAAACATTTTACAATTTGGTAGTAACGATCATATCCGCTCACCATCAGCAATTGCTTGAAGGTTTGCGGCGATTGCGGCAATGCATAAAACTGCCCACCATTCATTCTGGATGGCACCACAAAATCACGCGCCCCTTCGGGGGTAGATTTAATCAAGAATGGCGTTTCTATATCCATGAAATTGTTTTCATGTAAATAATTTCTTGCAGAACGATTTACTGCATAACGAAGCTCTAGATTTTTCTTTACTGCATTTCTGCGCAAATCGAGGTACCTGTATTTCATGCGCAAATCATCTCCACCATCGGTATCATCTTGAATGGTAAAGGGTGGAACGGCAGATTTATTCAATACTTTAAAAGACCCTACATTAATTTCAATATCACCAGTAGCAATATGTTTATTTTTATTACTACGCTCCTGCACTTTTCCGGTAACCTGCAACACAAATTCTCTACCCAAAGGATTGGCATCCAAAGCGGCATTTAGTGCTTCGCCAAATAATAATTGGGTAATGCCATAACGATCCCTTAAATCTACAAAAGTGATGGCGCCAAATTTCCTAACGGTCTGCACCCAACCAGCTAAGGTAATTTCTTCATTTACTGTTTTAATATTTAATTCACCACAAGTATGCGTACGATACATATTATTATTTCAAATTTTGATGTGTATATTATATTTCTGCGAGCAAATATAACCTAAATGGGCAAAGTAGGCAGATTGCAGTATTTTTGACTGATACAGTTAATTTTTTCGCATGATTCCATCTCTACAAACTCCCAAAAACCATCGGATAGCCATAGCCTGCTATTTTTTTATTGCAGGTATTAGTTTTGCCAGTTGGGCAAGCAGAATTCCAGATATTAAAGCATCTCTTGAACTGAGTGATGCTGCTTTAGGGGGTGTACTTTTTGCGTTGCCAGTGGGCTCCATTTTTAGTCTCCCTATTTCTGGTTGGCTGGTAGCTCGTTGGGGAAGTAGGAATACCATGTTGTTGGCATCTATCGTCTATCCTTTATTATTGGTTTTATTAGGTGCCAGCGAATCAGTAATCCAGTTAATTGCCGTGTTATTATTGTTTGGGTTCTTTGGTAATATGATGAATATTTCGGTAAACACCCAAGCTATTGGTGTAGAAGCATTGTACAGTCGCTCTATCATGGCTTCTTTTCATGGCATTTGGAGTTTAGCAGGCTTCACAGGTGCAGCAGTAGGCACGATGCTGATCTCTTATCATATAAATCCATTTGAACATTTTGTAATGATAAGTGCTTTGATGATTGGCTTATCCTTTTATATGCGATCGAGCACTTTACCAAAAGATGCGGTGAGTGGTGATCAGCCTATTTTTGCGCGACCCGATTCGGCATTATTAAAACTGGGCTTGATTTCATTTTGCTGCATGGCGGCAGAAGGAACCATGTTTGATTGGAGTGGTGTATATTTTCAGAAAGTGGTGAAAGCTCCATCATCATTAGTTACTTTGGGATATGCTTGTTTTATGGGTACAATGGCCATAGGAAGATTTATAGGTGATAGACTGGTACTGCAATTTGGCAAGAAAGAAATTTTACAAGCCAGTGGAATTACCATTGCTGTGGGATTGTTATCTGCAGTTTTTTTTCCCAATATTTACATGGCTACTATTGGATTTTTGCTGGTAGGTTTTGGGGTATCGTCGGTGGTTCCGTTGGTATACAGCGAGGCTGGCAAATCAGAAACATTAACACCGGGAATGGCGCTGGCGGCTGTTTCTAGTATTGGCTTTCTAGGATTTTTAATGGGGCCGCCCCTTATTGGATTTATTGCCGAAGCCTTTGGCTTACAATGGTCATTTGCCATTATTGCACTGTTGGGCTTTGGAACAACACTGTTGGCAAGGATCACAAAATTTAAGCAATAACTTAATAACTCATTAACTTAATAACTCAATAACTTATTAACCCAATAACTTAATACCCCCCCATGTCTACCACTCCTTTAGCTGAAAGAATGCGCCCAACAATATTGGATGATATAGTGGGCCAAGAACATATCACGGGCCAGGGAAGTATTCTTAGATCTGCTATGGATCAAGGCCGTATTCCTTCTATGATTTTATGGGGGCCGCCAGGTGTGGGCAAAACCACTTTGGCCAATGTAATCACACAAACACTTCATGCTCCTTATTTTCAACTAAGTGCCATCAGCAGTGGAGTTAAAGAGCTAAGAGAGGTAATTGAACAGGCAAAATCAACCACTGGCACTGTGCTGTTTATAGATGAAATACATCGTTTTAATAAAAGTCAACAAGACGCATTATTGGGTGCAGTAGAAAAAGGTGTAATTCGATTAATAGGAGCCACTACCGAGAACCCTTTTTTTGAAGTAAACAGTGCATTGCTGAGTAGGTGTCAAGTGTTTATTTTAAAAGCACTGGAAGAACAGCAGCTAATTAATTTATTGCAGCAAGCAATTGCAAAAGATCTTCTACTTCAAACAAAAAAAATTGAGCTGAAAGAAACAGCAGCATTGATTAATATCAGTGGCGGTGATGGAAGAAAATTATTAAACTTACTAGAGCTGGTGGCACAGAGTGGCGATAGCATTATTACTGATGCATTGGTGATGAAAGTGGCTCAACAGAAAATTGCATTGTATGATAAAAGTGGAGAGCAACATTATGATATAGTTTCTGCTTTTATAAAAAGCATGCGTGGCAGCGATCCAAATGGTGCAGTATATTGGTTAGCAAGAATGATAGAAGGAGGTGAAGACGTAAAATTTATTGCGCGGAGAATGTTGATTTTTGCCAGTGAAGATATTGGCAATGCCAACCCCAATGCCCTTTTATTGGCCAATACTACTTTTGATGCAGTGAGTAAAATAGGGTATCCAGAAAGCAGAATTATTTTATCGCAATGCGCTACTTATTTAGCTTCATCTGCCAAAAGCAATGCCGCTTATGAAGCCATAGCAAAAGCACAACATGCAGTGAAACAATTGGGGGATTTATCTGTGCCCCTTCACTTACGCAATGCGCCTACCCAATTGATGAAACAAATGGATTATGGCAAAAATTATCAGTACTCGCATTTGGGTGAAGGCAATTTTATTGAACAGGAATACTTACCCGATCCATTAAAAAACAGCGCATTTTATATACCCGGAAATAATGCAAGAGAAAATGAATTGCGTAAATTTTTAAAAGAACGCTGGAAAGGCAAATACGGTTATTGAACAAATATTGAAACTTACTGCTCCAATTTTACCAAATAAGAAGGCGTTAAAACACTTGCCCTAGTTGATTTATTAATGAATTCACCAGTAAGCATGGTTACGTGAAATCCATTAAATGTTTTGATAATTTTCTTAGGCAAATGAAAGGAATCTATTTTCGCCAATCCTGCTGCTGATGTAAAAATATATTTATTGGCAATTGCTTTCCTTGTTACATTGTTTAATTCATAAGCTGGAATTGCAGTATTCAATTTAAAGCTGGCGCCAAACTCTAAAAAATTCAATGTGGCGAGACTATCAACTGGTAATTGCTCTTTTAAATAAAAATCAGCAAAAGCAGTCTCCGATTGGTATTTGGTAAGTTCAGGATAAAATTCTCTGTTTAAATAATAGTTAATACTCAATACAATGAGGGTAGGCATGAAAATTAATTTAGCAAATGGTATTTTATTTTTTTGTGTAAATACAAAAATTCCCAATGCAATAAAAACCACCATTATAAGTATTGTATCAATATGCAGCATATCGGTTTGGAAAAAGTAAATCAAGCAAGTTGCTGCTAATAATAATAAAACCAAAGTACCCACTTGAAACATGGTAAGTATGCGAATTGCTTTTGCACTTGCTTTTACAATTGCATCGGCACAGATGATAGCTAGTAAAGGAAATATGGGATTTAAGTAATGCGCCAATTGAAATTTAGAAGCGGAGAAAATTAAAAACATCACCATAAAACCAAAATAGGTGTAGTGCTCTGTATTGGTTTTACGTAGCAGTAATTGTTTCGATTTTTGAAACAATGCATAGTAAGCAATAAAGGCCCAGGGTAAGAAAGCCCATAGAAGTGTATGCACAAAAAAGAAAGGATCCCCATCCCCTTTAATAGGGCCGTTATTAAAGAAGCGACCAAACTGGCTATCGTATAAAAAAAACCGAATACCCGAAACATTTTGCTGCCCAAATACTATTTTCTCTGGATGCATATCAAATTGTTGATAGTATGCATATAGAGCAGGGATGGTACAAATAAGGGTGATGGCTATACAGAGCAGCCACTGCCAATGAAAAATTGATTTCCATTCTTTTTTATACAAAAGTGCACACCCAACACCTGCGGCAATAGGTATAATGGTGAAAATTCCTTTGGTCATAATTAAAGCAGCCAATGCCATGCTGCAAACAAACAAATGGAATTGTTTTCTGGTATCAAGAAACAAAGCAATATGGTAGAGCCCCATTATAGTAAAAAGCGTAAGATAGGGTTCAGCGCGCACATCCATATTAGAAGTGATTATATGCTGAGCCGTCATCAATATCAATGCTGCCAGTTTAGCTTGTTGCGCGGCATAAAATTGAGCAGCAAATTGATGCGTATACCAAACGCTAATTAGTACAGCTAAAATAGCTGGTAATTTGTAGCCTATTAAAAGATTGTGAAAAAGATGGTACGCACATGCAGTCATCCAGAATTGAAGCTGGGGTTTATCTAGCCAATCCACACCTCTAAGCATGATATCCCAATAATTTCCTGAGACAAAAATTTCACGCGATAATTCGGCGTAAAGTGAAGCATCTGGTTCTAAAATTTCTACAAATAAGCCAACTCCGTAAACCAATAAGGCGAGATAAAAACAAGAATCCCATAAAAAAGTACTGGTGAAATTTATTTTTTTTATCGTCATCATAAGTGGTAAATAGTGCAACTGCAAATTAAGGCATTTATATGTATTCAGTATTTTCATCTGCAAGCCATATTCTTTCATATTTCAAACAAAAAACCAAACCCATTTCTAGTAAAAGCATTTAATTTTGGGGGGATACTGTATAAAACCAACCAATGTTAGAAGCCCCATATTTTACCCTTCAATCTTTTGCATCATTGAGTCCGCATGAATTGTATGCAATTATTCGATTGAGGAATGAGGTTTTTGTGGTAGAGCAGAACTGTATTTTTCAGGATGCGGATAATAAAGACCAAAGCTCATTACATTTAATGTATTGGCAGGGAGAAACCCTATTGGCATATTGTAGATTATTACCACAAGGATTGGCGTTTACTGAAATAAGTATTGGAAGGGTTGTAAGTGCTCCATTCGCAAGAAAATCTGGTGTAGGCAAAGCATTAATTGCAAAAGCCATTGAATATTGTCACGAACAATTTGGCAAAGAGCCTATCAGAATAGGGGCACAGTTATACCTGCTTCGTTTTTATGCTTCATTTGGATTTAAAGCAACAGGTGAAATTTATTTAGAAGACGGCATTGAACATATTGAAATGGTGTTGTAATTTATTTCCACTTATCTACTGCCATCTGTGCCAATTCAAATCCTGTTTTCATAAAATCAAAACCTTTGTCGCCCGTTATTGCACCATAGCCACTGCTTAAGTTGGTAAAGAATATTACACTGATGTCTTCATCTATAAAGTGTAAGGCAAAAGTGCCTGAATAGCCTCCGTGTAAAAAAGCAAGTCGACCATTAAAGTCTCTCAAAAACCACCCCAAACCAATCATAGAACCGTCTTTAGACTTAGCGAAATTACCATTGGCTAGTTTAGTAGGGGTAATCATTTTGGTATAACTATTCTTAGAAACTAATAGTTGTTTAGCGGTGGCTTGCAAAAATTTTTCATAATCCATTGCTGTACTCATGGCGCCTCCAAATCCGTTGGCATCCATAGATTGAGTAATGGCTTCTAAGCTGGTTCGCACCCAACGCCCTTTGCGTTTGGTATAACCTTGGGCTCTGTTTGGAATAATAGAATCTCCATTAATAAAGGAACTATGATTCATTCCTAGTGGTTTGAAAATATTGTTTTGTACAAATTGGTAGAAAGAAATACCAGTGACTTTTTCTATAATAGCAGCCTGCATAAAAAATGCAGCGTTGCTGTAGAGGTAAGCGGTTCCAGGAGTGGACTTAATTGGTAATTTATACAGGTCTTCTAATTGCGCTGCAACAGAATAACGAAGTGGAGTTGGTCCGAATAGTTTATAGTAATTATAATGATCAGGAGGCATGCCAGCTGAGTGGCTCATAAGTTGACGAATGGTAATGGGTTGATAGGCCTTAGGAACACCACTTAAATAAGCGGCTATGGAAGAATCCAATGAGAGTTTTCCTTGTTCTACCAACAACATCATGGCAGTGGCGGTAATGGGTTTTGATACAGAAGCCAACTCAAATACCGTAGCAAGTTGGGTTTTAGCAGCATATTCTAAATTCGCAAAGCCATAACTCGCTAATTTTACTGGCTTACCATTTTTAGTAATCAGTAGCACCGCACCTGGAAAACTATCAGCATTCATTCTGTTTTGAATATAGGAATCAAAATTGTCTGATGCTGGGTTTTGTGCAGAACCAGTGCCGAAGAAAAAGAAGGTAAATAATAAAAAAAATACTCGCATTTGTATACTTTAATAAGGAAACAGCAAAACTAAACTAATAGAAGGGCAATGGGGACAGAAAAAAGGGATACATTAAATCAATTTAACAAAAATGATTGAGATATAATTGATATAAGTCAAGGTGAATTCGAGAATAGGGTTTGGAATATGGGCATAAAAAAACCCCGATCAAAAGATCGAGGTTCAATAAATATGGCAGCTACCTACTCTCCCAGCTAGATGCGAGTACCATCGGCCATGGGGGACTTAACTTCTCTGTTCGGAATGGGAAGAGGTGAACACCCCCGGCAAAACCACCATAAAGAGATTGGTTGAAAATTCAACCGTAATAAGTTAACATATTGGAAAAGAAAACAAAACATAAAAAAATAAAGCTTACGGGCAATTAGTACTACTTGGCTTTAATGTTACCATTTTTACACCTATAGCCTATCAACGTCGTAGTCTTCGACGACCCTTAAAAGTAAACTCATCTTGTGGAAGGTTTCACGCTTAGATGCTTTCAGCGTTTATCCTTGCCGTGCATAGCTACTCTGCATTACACCTGGCGGCATAACAGATACACCAGCGGCACGTACAACCCGGTCCTCTCGTACTAAGGTCATGTCCACTCAATTTACTAACGCCCACCACAGATAGGGACCGAACTGTCTTGCGACGTTCTGAACCCAGTTCACGTGCCACTTTAATGAGCGAACAGCTCAACCCTTGGGACCTTCTCCAGCCCCAGGATGTGACGAACCGACATCGAGGTGCCAAACCTTACCGTCGATATGAGCTCTTGGGTAAGATCAGCCTGTTATCCCCGGAGTACCTTTTATCCTTTGAGCGATGACCCTTCCATACAGAATCACCGGATCACTTTAGCCAGCTTTCGCTCCTGCTCGACGTGTTTGTCTCACAGTCAAGCACCCTTTTACTAATGCGCTCTGCGTACGATTACCAACCGTACTGAGGGTACCTTTGCGAGCCTCCGTTACTTTTTAGGAGGCGACCACCCCAGTCAAACTACCCACCATGCAATGTCCCCTTGTTCAGGGTTAGGTTCTAAGCAACAAAAGGTTGGTATTTCAACGATGACTCCACAATGCCTGGCGACACTGCTTCAAAGTCTCCCAACTATCCTACACATTTGTTGCTCAAAATCAATGCAAAGTTGTAGTGAAGGTTCACGGGGTCTTTCCGTCCCGTGGCGGGTAACCGGCATCTTCACCGATACTACAATTTCACCGGGCTCGTGGAGGAGACAGTGTACAACTCATTAGACCATTCGTGCAGGTCGGAACTTACCCGACAAGGAATTTCGCTACCTTAGGACCGTTATAGTTACGGCCGCCGTTTACTGGGGCTTCAGTCAGGAGCTTTGACTTGCGTCGAACACCCTTCCTTAACCTTCCAGCACCGGGCAGGTTTCAGGCTCTATACGTCAACTTACGTTTTTGCAGGGCCCTGTGTTTTTGTTAAACAGTTGGTTGTACCATTTTACTGTGACCATCTTGCGATGGTACGCTTTATCCCGAAGTTACAGCGTTAATTTGCCTAGTTCCTTCTCCACGGCTCACCCGAGCGCGTTAGAATACTCATCCCGTCTACCTGTGTCGGATTCCGGTACTGGCTGCTATGCTCGCTTTTCTTGGCAGGGATTTTATGGTTTCGCTTTGTCCGAAGACTCTACTCAGGCGTACACTTCCGTCCGTACGCAACCACCACGTCCCTGCGTCACTTTTAATGCATAGTAGGTGAAGGAATATTAACCTTCTTTCCATCAGATACCCCTTTCGGGTTTTCCTAAGGACCAGACTAACCCTGATCCGATTAACGTTGATCAGGAAACCTTAGACTTTTCGCGTTAAAGTTTTTCACTTTAATTATCGTTACTTATGCCTACATTTTCTTTTCAAATCGCTCCAGCATGGCTCGCGCCACACCTTCAGTGCAGATTTGAATGCTCCCCTACCACTCCATACAAGTATGGAATTTAGAGCTTCGGTTCGTAGTTTGATGCCCGATTATTTTCCGTGCAGGATCTCTCGACCAGTGAGCTGTTACGCACTCTTTAAATGAATGGCTGCTTCCAAGCCAACATCCTGGCTGTTATAGAAATCCCACCTCGTTTGATCAACTTAACTACGTATTGGGGACCTTAGCTGCTAATCTGGGTTATTTCCCTCTCGGCCCTGGACCTTAGCGCCCAAAGCCTCACTGCTGCAGATATTTATTAGCATTCGGAGTTTGTCAGGGTTTGGTAGGCGGTGAAGCCCCCTAGCCCAATCAGTAGCTCTACCTCTAATAAACTTCTAAATGCAACGCTGTTCCTAAAAACATTTCGGGGAGAACGAGCTATCTCTCAGTTTGATTGGCCTTTCACCCCTATCCACAGGTCATCCCAAGACTTTTCAACGTCAACGGGTTCGGTCCTCCAGTGTGTGTTACCACACCTTCAACCTGCCCATGGATAGATCACAAAGTTTCGCGTCTGCCCCCACTGACTAATCGCCCTATTTGGACTCGCTTTCGCTTCGGCTCCGTTAAATAAGAACTTAACCTCGCCAGTGAGGAGCAACTCGTAGGCTCATTATGCAAAAGGCACGCCGTCACTCATTGCTGAGCTCCGACCGCTTGTAGGCGCACGGTTTCAGGTACTATTTCACTCCCCTGTTCGGGGTGCTTTTCACCTTTCCCTTACGGTACTGGTTCACTATCGGTGTCTGAGGAGTATTTAGCCTTACCAGATGGTGCTGGCAAATTCACGCAAGATTCCTCCGGTCCCGCGTTACTCAGGATACTGCTCGTCCTCGTTAATTTGTACTTACAGGGCTATCACCTGCTATGGCTTAACTTTCCAGTTAATTCGGTTTGATAACGACTTCTAAATGCAGTCCTATAACCCCGGATCAGCACGCTGACCCGGTTTGGGCTTTTCCCTTTTCGCTCGCCACTACTCAGGGAATCATTATTATTTTCTTTTCCTCCCGGTACTTAGATGTTTCAGTTCTCGGGGTTGGCTCTCCTTGCGGAGTAATATACCTTCAGTATATTAGGTTGTCCCATTCGGAAATCTACGGATATAACGCTCGTGTGCAGCTCCCCGTAGCTTATCGCAGCTTACCACGTCCTTCATCGCCTCTCAGACCCTAGGCATCCACCATGCGCCCTTATTCGCTTTAAAAAATTTTTCAGATATAGTGTTGCATATCACATATATCTACTATGTTTTGTGTTTCAATTTCCAATATGTCAAAGAACTTAATGATTTCAATGAAGAAATCAGTAGCAGATGTTAAGATGTTGAATCTCTAGGTCTAAAACCTACATCTATAGTTTGAAAGAACAGTATTAATAATCACTATTGATTATTATTTGTGGAGGATATCGGAGTCGAACCGATGACCCTCTGCGTGCAAGGCAGATGCTCTAGCCAACTGAGCTAACCCCCCAAATAGGTTGATAGTTATCAGTTGATAGAATGATTAAGAAGACGTGAATCAACTTTTCAATCTGGCAACTTTTCAACTTTAATTAGTAGACCCGACCAGAGTTGAACTGGTGACCTCTACATTATCAGTGTAGCGCTCTAACCAACTGAGCTACGGGTCTGATTCGGGTACTAAAAGTACTTGTAAAAGAACAAAAAGTTTGAAAGTATTTGGAAACAACAGCGGTTTAAGCTATCTCTAAAAGGAGGTATTCCAGCCGCACCTTCCGGTACGGCTACCTTGTTACGACTTAGCCCCAGTCACCGATTTTACCCTAGGCAGCTCCTTTCGGTTACCGACTTTAGGTACACCCGGCTCCCATGGCTTGACGGGCGGTGTGTGCAAGGTCCGGGAACGTATTCACCGTATCATTGCTGATATACGATTACTAGCGATTCCAGCTTCACGTAGTCGAGTTGCAGACTACGATCTGAACTGAGAGATGGTTTTTGGGATTCGCTTCACGTCACCGTGTTGCAGCCCTTTGTCCACCCCATTGTAGCACGTGTGTAGCCCTGGGCATAAAGGCCATGATGACTTGACATCATCCCCTCCTTCCTCACGCCTTACGGCGGCAGTTTCAATAGAGTTCCCAGCATTACCTGTTGGCAACTATTGATAGGGGTTGCGCTCGTTGCGGGACTTAACCCAACACCTCACGGCACGAGCTGACGACAGCCATGCAGCACCTTACAAATTGTGTATTGCTACAAAACTAGCTTTCACTAGCGGTCAAAATGCATTCTAGCCCAGGTAAGGTTCCTCGCGTATCATCGAATTAAACCACATGCTCCACCGCTTGTGCGGACCCCCGCCAATTCCTTTGAGTTTCATCCTTGCGGACGTACTTCCCAGGTGGGATACTTAATGCTTTCGCTCAGACACACACTGTGTATCGCGTATGTCGAGTATCCATCGTTTAGGGCGTGGACTACCAGGGTATCTAATCCTGTTTGATCCCCACGCTTTCGTGCCTCAGCGTCAATATATGCGTAGTAAGCTGCCTTCGCAATAGGTGTTCTATGTCATATCTAAGCATTTCACCGCTACATGACATATTCCGCTTACCTCCACAATATTCAAGACAGATAGTATCAATGGCAGTTCTAGAGTTGAGCTCTAGGATTTCACCACTGACTTACCTGCCCGCCTACGCACCCTTTAAACCCAGTGAATCCGGATAACGCTTGCACCCTCCGTATTACCGCGGCTGCTGGCACGGAGTTAGCCGGTGCTTATTCATAGGGTACCGTCAAGTGAGCAAGAATGCCCTTTTTTCGTCCCCTATAAAAGAAGTTTACAATCCAGAGGACCTTAATCCTTCACGCGGCATGGCTGGATCAGACTTGCGTCCATTGTCCAATATTCCTTACTGCTGCCTCCCGTAGGAGTCGGGCCCGTGTCTCAGTGCCCGTGTGGCTGATCATGCTCTCACATCAGCTACTGATCGAAGGCTTGGTGGGCCGTTACCCCGCCAACTACCTAATCAGCCGCACACCCATCAACAAGCGCCGTAGCTATAATAACAATATGATGCCACATCGTTATGTTACGGGGTATTAATCCAAATTTCTCTGGGCTATTCCCCACTTGAAGGAAGGTTGTGTACGTGTTCCGCACCCGTTTGCCGGTCGTCATCAATTGTATTGCTACAATCATGCTACCCCTCGACTTGCATGTATTAAGCCTGCCGCTAGCGTTCATCCTGAGCCAGGATCAAACTCTCCATTGTAAATGTTTTGTTTGATCTGACTGTTAGTCTCAAATTAATCGAAATTAACGTCTGATATGTATTTAATTATGATGCTATAAACCTTAGCCTGAATTTTTAATTTCAGATTACTGTTGCTTCCAAACTTTCAAAGATCTTTTAGCGTTACTTCGCTACCCATTTAATTGGGAGTGCAAAAGTAAGAGGCTTATTTTAATCAACCAAATTTATTTGAAGTTTTTTTCAAAAAATTTTGTTGGTAAAAAACGATTTAAAGAACTGTTATTCAACTACTTGTGAAGGATTTGTTCGATGCAATATCGAGGCAAATTTGTTTGAATGAACTTCCGTTTTTATCGAACGGGCGGCGAAGATACGAGTCTTATTTTAATCACCAAATTTATTTTAAGAAAAGATGATTTTTTTCTGCCATTCATTTCAAACTAACCTTCAAAGAGCACCGCCTTTTTTGTTATGCGGGTTGCAAAGATAACCAAGAAATGTTCCCTGCCAAATGTTTTTCGAAACTATTTTAAAGACCCCCTTTAAAACCCTTATCCAGTAAGGGTTTTAGTTCAAAAAAAAATTATGGGAAAATTACTTTTGAAAGAAATAACCCTTGAGGTGGAGTACTAAAATCGGCTTTTGTACAGTCTTTTGAATCTACAATATTCCTCAACGCTTGTATACCAATTTGCTTCCTACCTACTTTCAACATCGTGCCCACCAATCCCCTTACCATCCCTCGCAAAAAACGGTTGGCCCTTACGGTGTATATATAGTGTGCCCCATCCGTCTTTTCCCAGTACGAGCAATCAATATTACAGTTGTGCGTGAATACCTGTGCATTGCGTTTGGCAAAACTGGTAAAATCTGTGTACTCCTTTATCACTATAGCTGCTTGCTGTAACAAATCTATATCCAGTTCAAAGGGATAGTACCATCCCCTATCCTGCATAAACGGATCTTTATATTGGTATATATAGTATTGGTATTCCCTTGCAATTGCATCAAAGCGACAATGCGCTGTATCTGACACCTGTTTGAGCGACTGAATGGATATGGTTGCTGGTAAAATAGCATTGAGGTTATAAATATGTTTTGAATGAACCAATAGATCTGTATCAAAATGAAAGAAATTCTGCCTTGCATGCACTCCTGCATCTGTTCTAGATGAACCCGTAAGCGAAATCGGCTCTCGATAAAGGGTTAACATGGCCTGTTCTATGGCCGACTGTACCGTATGCGCATTCTCTTGTATCTGAAATCCATGAAATGCAGTGCCCTTATAGGCCAACTCTAAAAAATACCTAGGCATAGCTTATTGTTTTACCGTCTTTTTGGGTACTTCTTTGAAGGCTGGCGAGACCACTGCCTCTCTGGTAGTACCCACTTTAGCTGCTGGTATTTGAATGGATATATTTTCGGTTTTTGTTCCGTTCTTTACTCTATAAACCAGCTCAAGACCCCCTTCAATACTCTTTTCTGAAAGCTTTTGTATCTGCTGTTCCCCTTTAACTCCTGCAATAGGATGCTCTGGCGCTATCCCCTTTAATAATTCAAGCGTTACCATATCCATGAGCATCCATTCCCCTTCTTGTGTAATTTTAAGAGAGAACCCCCGTGGCTTACCCACGATTGAAAAACCAAAAGTAGATTCCTTGTACTCTTTCACCGGAAAACCTAATACCAAACTATAATCCCCATTGGCAACTTGTGGTATCAACAAATATCCCTTTGCATTAGACGAATACACTGTTCCCTTAATTTGTACAAAGTAAGGTTGGTTGTTTTCTGATTGTATATACAGAAAATTAGATTGGGCAGATCCTATTGCCGCACTAAATATAAATGCCATTAAAAAGGATAAACGGCATAGGATTGTCTTCATATTTTGTTATTCTTGCTTTTAACAAATTTACTAAAAATGATGCTTTGGTGCGTTTTTAAGTAAACATATCTTTACGCTACAATAAATAATTATGAAGAAAAAATTTGTATTCGCCTGTTTACTCATCACAGGTATGGTATCTGCACAAAGTAACACCGAAGAATGGAAAAAAAACTATCGGTCTGTTCCCGAAAAACTAAATGATTTGGTACATACCAAACTCAATGCTGCATTCGATTATACAAAATCGCAGCTCAACGGCAATGTTTGGATTACGCTTAAGCCCCATTTTTACACCACCGATTCATTACGTTTAGACGCTAAGGGTATGGACATTAAAAAGGTAGCCATAGTTAAGGGAACGCTTTCCAGCCCCCTCAAATACCAATATGATGGAATGGCCTTGAACATTCAACTTGATAAATCCTATACCCGCAATGATGCTTATACCATCTATATAGATTATACCGCCAAGC
>JAAFJB010000170.1 GCA_013297995.1 Chitinophagales bacterium
CCATCAGCCTAAAACTAAAACAAGCCGATGCCCAGCTCACTGCCATTGATATAAGCGCAACTGCATTGGCAACCGCCCGCAACAACGCTTTGGCATTGGAAGCAAGGATTGAATTTATGCAGCTTGATTTTTTAGAAGAACGCAATTGGATGCAACTGGGCCACTACGATATAATAGTGAGCAACCCGCCCTATATTCGGTTGCAAGAAAAAGAAAAAATGCACCAGAATGTGGTGGACTATGAGCCACACTTGGCCTTATTTGTTCCAGACCATGATCCGCTTATTTTTTATAGAAAAATTCATGCATTTGCAAAGCAGCATTTGGCAAAGAATGGAAGTATTTATCTGGAAATTAATGAAGCACTAGCGGCTGAAGTGGTGGACTTATTTAGGAATGAGTATGAAGTAGTATGCAGAAAAGATTTGCAGGGAAAGGATCGGATGGTAAAAGCCATAAAAAAATAATTATTTCAAGCCACTATTATCCACCGCCATCACAGGCGTAGCACCCAACTTTTTTATCACCTGCATCACTTTAATGGCAGTACCCAAATGAGCCGTACTATCGCCATTAATTACAACAGAGGGCTTATCGGTTTCTTTGGCAAGATAATCGCCCAATCTTTTTTCCAGATCTTGAAATGCAATTTTATCAGACCCAATATAGAGTTGTTGTTCCTTATCTACCGTTATCACAACCGTTTGCTTGCTTTTTGTATCGGCTTTTGCTTTGGGGTTGGAAACCTTAATTACATTGGGATTGGCGAGGGTTGATACAATCAGAAAAAACAATAAAAGAATAAATAGAATATCATTCAGCGCGCCGGTATGCACTTCGGGATGTGATCTGAATCGTTTGCGAATATTCATATTAAGAGGAGCGTTGTGAAAAAATTATCGAGTAGGTTCTTGTAAAATATCCATGAAGTCAGCACTAGCCGCTTCCATTTTATTAGCCGTTTTATCAATCTGTGTACTCAAAAAATTATGACCCATATAGGCGATCAATCCAATAATTAGTCCCGTTGCAGAGGTAATCATTTTGGTATAGATACCGCCAGCAATGGTATTCAACGTGTATTCACCCGTGGAGGCAATTCCATAGAACAACTGCACCATACCAATAATGGTTCCCAAAAAACCAAACATAGGCGCAATACCAGAAATGAGCGAAAGAATAGAAAGATTGCGTTCCATTTTATACATTTCTAGTTTGCCAATATTCTCCATACTTTTTTCAATAGCATCAATGGGTTTACCAATGCGCTGAATTCCTTTATCAATCATTTTAGCTACTGGGTGATCGGTATTTTTAGCAAGGCTTTTTGCGGCCTGAATATTACCCGATACAATATGATCACGGATTAATACCATAAAGTTGGGCTCAATGCGAGCAGCTTTTTGAATGGCGATAAAACGCTCTGTAAAAACATAGATGGCAGCCACCAATAAAAGATAAAGGGGATACATAATCCACCCACCTTTTTCGAGTAAGGTCCACAAAGAAATTTTCTCTACTGCAACCGTAGCATTGGTAACTGCTTTTTGTAATGTATCTGATTGTAAGAGATAAAACATGTAATTTATTTAGGGTTGAAGGTACGCAACTACAAATGAACGATGCAGTGCTGAATAAATAAGCATCCCATTCATTATTTAAGAAAGTTTTTGCAGATGGCTATTATTTTCTATCTGCTTCTTTCATTTTCATCATGGCCATAATTTGACGCATATTATTCTGCATACCATCGGGACTACCATCTAAGAAAATAATATTCCCTTTGCCAATTTCTGCAAAATTTTTAATGGCTTCCGTCCACATACTAAACAAAATTACATTGGTATCTAAGTTGGCCTGTTTCATTTCTTCGGCAGCTTGACTCATACCTTTGGCTACTTCTGCTCTAAACAGCGCCACACCTTGACCACGCAAACGAGCCGCTTCGCGTTCAGCTTCCGCAGCAATTTTAATGGCATTACCTTCAGCTTCAGCTCCTTTGGTCTTGGTGATTAACAGGGCTTGACCTTCATTCTCTGCTGCAGCTTTTAAATTATTACTGGCCACTACCCTACTCATGCTCTCCATGATCTGCTGGTCGAACGTTATATCATTAATTTGCAGATCTTGCAAATGGTAGCCCCATTCTTCCAGAGAAACATCAATTTGTTTTTTAACGTCTTCAACAATTTCCCTGCGCAACAATAAAATTTCGGCTTGGCGCTTGGTAGCCACAAAAGCGCGGATAGAACCTTCAACAGTTCTTATTAAGGCCTGCATTAAATCTTTCTCACTAATAAATTTAAAGGCAACATTCTTAATGGTTTCTTCTGCTTGGTTAATTACAGAATAAAGCAACATACTTTTAAAATAAACATTGGCTTGGTCCACCGTAACGGCCTGAAATTCTAATTCAACCGAACGATTTTGAATACTGATGGTTTTATACACTTGTTCAATAACCGGGATTTTAAAGTTCAAACCTGGCATTAAAATTCTACGGTATTTACCAAAAAGCGTAATCACGGCAATAGTACCTTGTTTAACGGTAACGAGACCAGAAAAGATAAAAATGATTACCAGCAATACCCACCAGTAGTTGATTAAAAAACTCATATAATTAGATTTTAGTTAAAGGTATTACAAATGCCATTATGCGGTGTAGTTTTCTTCCCACACTTGCACCAAAGTCACCAATACTTCCACCGCTTTTTTCATATCCCCCACGGCAACCCATTCTTGTTTGCTGTGAATGGCTTGCATGCCCGTAAAAATATTGGGACAGGGCAATCCCATAAAGCTAAGTCTACTCCCATCGGTACCGCCTCTAATGGGTTCTTTAATAAAGGGCAGGCCGCAACGTTTATAAGCTTCTTCGGCATAGTTGCTCACAAATGGAAAGTCTTGCAGTACTTGCTTCATATTTCGGTATTGCTCAACCGTTTCATAATGGGCAGTAGCACCGGGATATTGGAGCAAAATAGTAGCTGTAATCTCTTTAAGCAACTGCTCATAAACGGTCAACTGACTGGTATTAAAATCGCGAATAATAAATTCAATACTCGTTTTTTCAGCTCCCCCTTGTATATGAACGGGGTGCACAAAGCCTTGACTTT
>JAAFJB010000171.1 GCA_013297995.1 Chitinophagales bacterium
TTTTCTAATAAAGCAAGCTCAAGAAGCTGTTGGTCGTTGGCTTGACGAATATAGGCGGGTACATCTTTTAAGCCAGCCAATTTTGCCGCCCTAAATCTTCTTTCCCCAGCAATTAACTGGTATTTTCCAGAAGGCAGTTTGCTTACTGTTATCGGCTGAACTATATCGTGCGTTTTAATGGAATTGGCCAATTCTTGCAAGGCCTGCTCCTCAAAATCTCTGCGTGGCTGCTTGGGATTTACCAATATATCCGTTAAGCTAATTCGGTTGCTGGTTGTAGCTTGATCTACAACGGTGGACTTTAAACTGCCCGTTGTATTTTTCAGATCCTCATCTATATTCTGCAGTAAGGAACGTAGTCCCTTACCAATTAAATCTTTATTTTGTTTAGGCGTACTCATTTTTTAATAACAATTAATCATTTACAGGAATAAATTTTCGGGTTAAAAATTTATTGAATTATTCTTTCCTGATTTGAAATTTTAGTCATCCCATTATTCTGCAAAATTTCTTTTGCAAGGTTGAGGTAGTTCACTGATCCCTTACTTTCAGCATCATATAAAATAACGGGTTTGCCTACACTTGGGGCTTCACTTAATCTGGTATTCCGATGAATAATGGTAGCAAAAACCATATCATCAAAATGCCTTCTTACTTCACTCACTACTTGATTACACAAGCGAAGTCTGCCATCGTACATGGTCATTAAAATACCTTCAATTTGCAATGCAGGGTTTAGTCTATTCTGAACAATTTTAATGGTGTTTAATAATTTGCCCAAACCTTCCAAAGCAAAAAATTCACACTGAACGGGAACAATAACACTATCAGCAGCCACCAAAGAATTTACCGTAATTAAGCCGAGAGAAGGAGAGCAGTCAATAATGATAAAATCATACCGATCTCTTACTACGTCTAAAATACCCTTCATTACATTTTCTCTATTGGGGTAATTAATCATTTCAATTTCAGCTCCCACCAAATCAATATGTGAGGGGATAATATCCAGATTGGGCACATCGCTTTTTAAGATAACTTCATTGGCAGTTACACTATTCACCATACAATCGTACAGACTGTTGGTGATATTGTGTAGATCAAATCCTACACCTGTAGTGCTATTGGCCTGCGGATCGGCATCAACCAATAAGGTTTTATATTCCAATACAGCCAAACTTGCTGCCACATTAATGGCCGTAGTAGTTTTGCCTACCCCCCCTTTTTGATTGGCTACCCCAATAATTCTCGCCATAAAATATTTTTCCTTTGAAGTTAGTTGCCAAAAATACGGCATCAATCACAGCTCTCAAACAATATTATCTATTAGCGGTTATATATTGCACCTTAGTTTTCAACATCCATATCCAATTGTGCTTTTTATAGCAATTTGGCGGCAAAGGTTATCTTTGTTAATTATAGTCTAGTTTATGCGTAGTACAGGTGGTTTTTGGGTAATTGCTTTCATTTTATTTTTACTGGATTGCTATGTTTTTCAAGCAGTTAAAACAGTAAGCCAGCCACTCTCTGAGCGGGCTAAAATATATATTAATACTGCTTTTTGGGTGATATCGGTGCTTACCTTGCTCGCTTTGCTCGCATTTCCCTTTGTGCCTATATTAAGAGCGTCTAAAATTTTCCGTAATTATGTTTTTGCCCTATTGGCGGGACTATTTCTGGCCAAATTAATTGCGTCTCTCTTATTCCTTACCGATGATTTAAGGCGGTTGGTACTCTGGGCAATAACAAAATTTAGGCAGAACAGTGGTAGTCAATTTTTAGCCGAGGGCCAAGCCATTTCCCGTTCTACTTTTATGAGTTGGCTTGGGCTGGCTTTGGGCGGAACCCTATTTGGAACGCTGATATATGGCTTTGGCAATAAATACAATTACCAATTAAAAAAAGTAAGGCTCTCATTCAATAGCTTGCCGAAGGCATTTGATGGACTAAAACTGGTGCATATCAGCGATATCCACAGCGGTAGTTTTCAAAACCCCAAAGCGGTGAATAAGGGGGTGGATCTTATTTTGGCACAAAATCCAGACCTGATTTTATTTACAGGAGATCTGGTGAATGATCGTGCCGCTGAAATGGAGGAATATAAAGCCATTTTTAGTCGCCTTAAAGCCCCTATGGGTGTTTATAGCACACTGGGCAACCACGATTATGGGGATTATATTTCATGGCCAACTGAAGCAGATAAAACAGCCAATTTGAACCAATTAAAGGAAGTTCATGCCGAAATGGGATGGAATTTACTTATGAATGAGCATATTATCTTTGAAAAAAATGGTGCGAATCTAGCACTACTAGGCATTGAAAATTGGGGAGCAAAAGGTCGCTTTCCAAAATATGGTAAGATGGATCAGGCTTATGCGGGCACCGAAAAAATTCCTTTTAAAGTGTTGTTAAGCCACGATCCCAGCCATTGGGATGCCCAAGTAAAAACCCTGTATCCGTCAATTGATTTAATGTTGAGTGGACATACACATGGTATGCAGTTTGGCATTGAAAACCCATATTTTAAATGGAGTCCCGTACAATGGATGTACAAACAATGGGCAGGCTTGTATGAAGATGGGAACCAGAAACTCTATGTAAACAGGGGATTTGGTTTTATTGGCTATCCGGGTAGGGTGGGCGTATTGCCTGAGATTACGCTGATAACGCTGAATGTAAAAGGTTGATGAGTGGTTAAAAGTTTGGCATACAAATTGACTCTATTCCATAAATATAAATTTATGAATAAGTTTACCTTGTTTTTTGCATTTTTACTAATCGGAACAGCAGCCGTTCACGCCCAAGCTGGTTTTAGATTCGGAATTAAAGCAGGAGCTAATGCAGATAAAATTTCGGGACAAACCTTTAAGGAAGGATACAACCTAAGTTATCATCTAGGCGGGTTTGCAGAAATTGATCTTACCAAAAAAATAGGCATTCAACCGGAATTGCTCTGGAGCCAGTCCACCACTACAAGAGCAAGTGGGTTGCCGATTATTTATCAATCACTTCCCAACGATATCAAACTAGATTATTTACAAATACCCATTCTGCTTAGGTACAATGTAAACAATATATTTACTTTATTGGCAGGCCCTCAATTCAGTGTAT
>JAAFJB010000172.1 GCA_013297995.1 Chitinophagales bacterium
CACCACCTTGCGTAATGGGCTTACCCGTTACACAACCAGCCGCATCAATTTCACCCGGCTTTAAAGAAGTGTAGGTATCTACAATCCAAGCCATTTCACGCTCACCCGTTCCATAATCTGGCGCTGGCACATCAATGCCAGGTCCTATAAAATTTTTCTTTACCAATTCACTGGTATACCTGCGGGTTATTTTTTCCAACTCATATACACTGTATTTTTTAGGGTTGATTTTAATACCACCTTTGCCACCCCCAAAAGGAACGTTTACAATGGCGCATTTATAGGTCATCAACGAAGCCAAAGCCATCACTTCATCTTGATTCACTTCGTCGCTAAAACGAATACCCCCTTTGCAGGGCGACTTATGTTGGGAGTGTTGAACCCGATACGCTTCAATTACTTCAATACGACCATCATCCATCTTCACCGGAAAACGCATGCTGTACACACTATTACACGCTTTAATCTGTTCTAATAAGCCCTTTTCCCATTGGGTAAAATGAGCCGCTTTATCAAAACTTTTTTCAACACTTTGAAAGAAACTGTAGGCTTGTTGACTTGACATTGGCAATCGTTTTATAGGTTTAAATCTATTGTAAAAAATGAATACTATTGTTGATCTTGTTTTTCAAGACGAGTGATTTTTTTATCGATGCTGAATAGATAAATAAACAATCCCACTAAAATAAGCACCACCACTGCCATCACCACAAATATTTTTCCATTGCTGCGCATTAAATCGGTAGACTGTTCTGTTTGCGCCGCTGCGGCGTATGAAACTAAGCTTGCTATTACAACTAATATATAACGGGAGTATTGGTTCATGATGACATTTTTTTTTCGATTAACAATTGACACCTAATTTTTAAAGTGCTGATCCAAACCCCGAGTAAGGTCCACCCCAATACCGCAGGATAAAATACGGCTCTCATTTGACTATCCATATCTTTTCCGTTGATACCCGGATTGCCATCACTGCCTTCCCCACCGGGATGCAGAGATTCTGTGAGACGCGGTAAAATCCACAATGTAGGGAACAACATAAAAAAAGCAAAAATATTATATACAGCACCTATCCTACCCTTTTTATCTTCTTCATTCATACTTCCCCTCAATACAAAATAAGCCAAGTAAATCAGCAGGGCAATGGCAGCCCCATTCTGTTTGGGATCTCCACTCCAAGGGCTACCCCATTGGTAATTGGCCCAGATGGCTCCTGTAATCAATCCCAATGCCCCATAAACAACACCAGTGGCCGCAAATGCTACCGAATAAGCATCGTTTTTTGGAGAAGGGTTGCGCAAATAACGGATGGCATAAATAACGGATACCAACAAAAGAATCATCATGGTAAACCACATGGGCACATGAAAAAAGAAATTGCGAATAGATTCTTTCATTCGATCATCAAGCTTGGGCACTTTCACATAGAAACCATAAGTACAGGTATAAAAGAGTAATAAAAAAGATAATATTTTCCACCAGGACTTCCGAATCATTGAATATTTTTTAGACCCCCATCAGTATAACCATTCAATAGGGTGCTGCAAAATTAGGTGAAAGCACCCCAATAAACCGAATGAATATGTAAAAATTACGCACTAAAACTACCCAGTACAACCACCTATCCAATTTGCATTATTCTTTAAAATTGGCTATTTGCACTTGATTTAGTAGTTTTGCCAACTTTTAAAATATTCATGCCGTAACATGAAATTAGTGCTTACCTCATTTTTGAGGTGCAAATTCATGTGGCGAAAATTAATAAATACCAACACATGAAGCTATCCCAGTTTAAGTACGATTTACCCCTTAACCTCATTGCACAGAACCCTACTAAAAGAAGGGAGGATAGTCGCCTTATGGTGGTCGATCGCAAAAGCGGACATATGGAGAACCGCAACTTCAAAGACATTTTAGATTATTACGATGACAAAGATGTTTTTGTAGTGAATAATACCAAGGTTTTTCCGGCACGTATGTACGGAAGAAAGGAGAAGACAGGTGCAAAAATTGAGGTTTTTTTATTGCGTGAATTGAACAAACCCAACCGTTTATGGGATGTAATTGTTGATCCCGCAAGAAAAATTCGTGTGGGCAACAAATTGTATTTTGGAGATAATGAAGAGCTGGTAGCCGAAGTGATTGACAATACCACCAGCCGAGGCAGAACCATTCGATTTCTTTGGGATGATGATGATGCCAGCTTTAAAAAAATGCTGGAATTTTTAGGCGAAACACCCTTGCCAAAATATATTAAGCGCAAACCAGATGAGGAAGATAAAGAAAGATACCAAACGGTATATGCTAAGTATGAAGGTGCAGTAGCTGCTCCTACTGCTGGATTGCATTTTAGTAAAGAGTTGATCAAGCGTTGTGAAATACAAGGCATACGTTTTGCAGAAGTAACACTGCATACGGGTCTCGGCACATTCCGACCCATTGAAGTAGAAGACCTTAGCAAACATAAAATGGATGCGGAGTACTATCAGATTAATGAGCAAGCCTGCGCTATTGTAAATAAAGCGAAAGAGAATGGCAAGCGCATCTGCTCAATCGGAACCACTACTATGAGGGCGATGGAGAGTACGTTTACCGCACAGAAATTATTAAAGCCAAGTGAAGGATGGACCAACCATTTTATTCACCCACCGTATAACTTTAATGTGGCGGATAGTTTGGTCACCAATTTCCATCTTCCAAAAACCAGTTTATTAATCATGACCTGTGCATTTGCAGGATATGATTTAGCAATGGAAGCTTATAAAAAAGCCATAAAAGACAAATACCGCTTCTTCAGTTATGGAGATGCGTTATTGATTGTTTAAGTTATTGAGTTATTGAGTTATTGAGTTAAAAACCTTCCCTATAAGCGGAAGGTTTTTTTTTGAATAAAGTGGTTGGCTAATTATTTCCGCTTGAACTTAAATTCATAAAGGTTGATCCACTGTTGAACAGACATTTTTGCAACCAAATTCCCGATTAAATCAAAAGGGATGGGTGCATTTTTTTTAAACCGAATACAGCTTTT
>JAAFJB010000173.1 GCA_013297995.1 Chitinophagales bacterium
TGAACAGCAAACAGTAAAAACAGTTATTGCCATTGATGAATTTCAACAGATACTGGAGTATCCAGAAAAAAACGTAGAGGCAATATTAAGAACTGCTATGCAACCGCTTAAAAACGTAACCATGATTTTTTGTGGGAGCAATCAGGCGATGATGCAAGAAATATTTAACAGTGCAAAAAGACCTTTTTATGCAAGTTGTAAAACCTTGCATTTGCAACCTATAAATGAAACGAAATACTTGCTTTTTATTAAGCGGCTTTTTAATAAGTTCCATTTTAAAATAAGCAAAGAGTGTATTGAAGATATATTAGAATACACGCAGGTGCATACTTATTATACACAGGTATTTTGCCACGAGTTATTTGAGTATAAAGAAAAAAATATTCAATTGCAAACCTTACAAGTGATTAAACAAAAAATTGAGACAGAGCGTGAAGGCGTCTTTTTTCAATACAGAAATTTACTCACAAGCTTACAATGGAACTTATTAAAAGCAATGGCCAGAGAGGTGAAGCTATTTCAACCCTACAATAAAACATTCATCAGCACCAATAAATTGGGATCGTCGGCTATAGTAAAAAGAAGTTTGGATGCCTTGTTAGATAAAGAAATGGCATATAGGGTTGTAGATGTAGAAAAGCCATATTATGCAATTTATGATAAGTTTTTAATGCGTTGGCTTTAGGCTTTGATATAGATCCAAGCTTGAATGCCAGAATTGAGCAACACGGAGATTCTTTTATAATCGTCCACTTCATACTGATCGGCTTGGAGTAATTCTGCACGGGTAATTTCAAAAACAACACCATTAATATATTCATCACTACCGGCAGGTATGGCCATTGGATGAAATTTTTGTTCACTTTGTTGAAGTACATTTTCGTCGGTAATTTCTACAGAAACCAACTTATATCCATAGAGTTTGTCAGCCGATCCTTTTAAGATTCTACCAAAAGAAGCGATCTGTACTTTTTCTAATTGTAAGGTTCCGTATGAGAAAAGGTATTGATTCATGGTTGAATTTAAGTTTAAATAAGCCCCCCGAATATGGTGCGGGGGGCTTGTGGTCTCGCCAAGAATCGAACTTGGATCTAGAGTTTAGGAAACTCCTATTCTATCCATTGAACTACGAAACCAAAACGGTTTTATTCCGAGTTGCGCAAAAATAGTAGATTTGAACAGTTCATCTTCATAAATTCAACATGAAAACAAGTTTTTTTACATTTATAGTTTGCACTATGCTTAACCAACCTGCCAAAGCCCAGTCGCCAAAGCCCACCATCAACCATATTGCCCAAACCGTAGTAAATATGCAAGAATCGGAATTCTTCTATGGTACTATTCTTGGTTTGGATACCATTCCAGAGCCTTTTCATGATGGCTTGCATACCTGGTATGCTATCGGTGGCAATGCCTCTCTGCATATTATTGGCGGTGCAAAACAGAAAATAGCCAGAGACAAAGGCCATCACCTCTGCTTTAGCGTGGTTTCTATGGATCACCAAATTGCCGTGCTAAAAAAATATTCACTTAAATGGGAAGACTGGCCGGGTAAAACCTATGGCATCACTACCCGTCCCGATGGTGTGAAGCAGATTTGGCTGCAAGACCCTGATGGTTATTGGATAGAAATTAATGATGCTCACTAGATATAAGTTGTAAAAGTCCATTACTCAATGCCTTATCTTTGCCCCCCAAATTGAATGTATGAAGTTTTATAATATCATTATTAAGTACCGTTTTTGGTTGAGTTTACTCGCTTTAGCTTTGGCAATTACTGTAAATATTACCAGTAGTTTCTGGCCTTCTTTCATTCTTTATTTTATTGGTGTTATAGGGATTGCCAGCCATTTCTTTATTGGGCCATTGCGCTTAATTCAAGCCCCTATGGAAGCTGGAAATATGCAAGAAGTTGAAAAAATTTTAAAATCCGTTTGGTATCCTAACCTCTTATACAAACCGGTTCGTTCTACCTATTATACCATTAAAGGGAATATGGCCATGATGAACCAAGATTTTGATTCGGCCGAAAAACACCTAAAAATGAGCTCTTCGTTGGGATCGCCCATGCCTGAAGCTGAAGGTGCTAATAAGTTGCAGTTGGGTATGATGAGTATGCAAAAAGGCGACTTAAAACAAGGCGAATCTTATATTCGTGCTGCCATACGTGCTGGTATTGCCGATAAAGAAAGTGAGGCTGTTGCATTCATCAGCATGTGCCAGATCTTTATGAATAAACGCGAGTTTCGTGCTGCCAAGGATTATTTTAGAAAAGCCAAAGCCTGTAAGCCTAAAAGTAAACAAGTGCTTGATCAAATTAAAGAAGTAGAAAAATACATCTCTCGCATGCCGGGCTAAGTTCATTTCATTAATATTGAATAAAAAAATTACGGCTTTACATCCTTCCTCATTCTAAGTAAATATACTTTTGTACAAAGCAATACCAACAGCTTATTTGGTTTAGTAACTGATAAAAAACTTCACAGCCCATTGAATCTGCATTCATTCAATTAATAAGCCTACATTCATTAAAACAAACTGAGTAATGAGAAAGGAAAATTTTTAATGGGCAGTATTGCTAATAGGCTTAGTAATGGTCATTACCAAAAGCTTAGGTGTTTTTATCAAACTGAAAACAAAGATATTTTTGTTTTAAAATATCCATACCCAAAACGCCAGAATAGTTAGAGATGATGCCATTAGCAATAAAATCTATGATTTGGATGGGATGGTTTTAATAGTTTCCCACGTTACGATTTTATGATCAATTAGTTCCATAATCAGAGACTAAATTTACAATAAGGTTAGATATTTTTTAGTACGAAATAATTTTATGACAATACTCACAAAACAACGAATAGAATCAATTGACATTTTACGAGGTATTGTTATGGTTATTATGGCATTAGACCATACAAGAGATTATTTTCATCTCACCGCATGGACTGATGATCCGTTGAATTTGGGAAC
>JAAFJB010000174.1 GCA_013297995.1 Chitinophagales bacterium
CGCCTCGCCATGGCAGTGCACCCAAGTATCGTTTGTAATGTAGGTTTAATTCGCGACCAGAATTTTGAGAAAGTATATCGGCCACTTTCTTATCTTCTACACTAAAAATAAATTCATTACTCTGCACATTGGCCTTAAAACCACTTTGAATAATTACTCCTTCATAGGTTTTAAATACAAAACCCTTTTGCTGAAAAGTATTCAACTGGCCAGCTTTAGTTCCTTCTGAGTACACAAAATAAAAACGCCAGTAAATAAAAGCCGCAAGCAGCAATAATACAATAAGGGTGAAACTCCAGATGATTTTTTGTTTGGTCATTATAGTCCGTGTTTGTCTACAAGGTAAATTAAAGCAGCCATATTCACTGCACCTAATAATAATTCTCTTTTGTTAACATTCTCAAATACATCTGATCGGGCATGGTGAAGATCAAAATAACGCTGACCATCAGGCATCAATCCCGCCAATGCTGTACCAAAAACTCGGTTCAGTGGCCCAATATCTGCACCACCCCCACCCGCATTTATATTATCGGTACCATAGGGCTTTAACAAAGGTATCCAAGATTGTATTTTTCGCAACTGCTCTACAGATGCAGTAATACCAAAGCCCCTAGGCGTAAATCCTCCTGCATCACTTTCTAGCGCAAATAAATGTTGTTCCTTATTTTTTTGAGCTTCTTCTGCATACTTATTAGCTCCTCGAAATCCATTTTCTTCATTGGCAAATAACACAAAACGCAGTGTTCTTTTTGGGCGGTATCCCAACGCTTTCAAAGCCCGCATCACTTCAATAGTATGCACAATACCAGCACCATCATCATGGGCACCTTCATTCACATCCCAACTGTCTAAATGCCCACCCACCGTAATATATTCATTCGGAAATTCAGTACCTGTTAACTCTGCAATCACCGAATGCCCTTCTACATCAGCCGTAAAAAATCCATGGGTTGAAATAGATGCGCTAAAACTATTTTTTTTACCCAGCTCCCATAAATAATCAGCATCATCTCCCCCAACTGCTAAGGCAGGAATTTTAGGAAATGAATCGTTGTACACCATAGTGCCTGTATGCGGATTATTATCGGTAGCTTCCGTTAAAGAACGTATCATAATTCCTACAGCACCATATTTGGCTGCCCTGCTAGCACCTGTTCTTCTGTATTGCCCCGCTTCTCCATAAGATTTTCCAGGATTAATATTGGTGGGGTTGAATTTATAATTGAAATAAACAATTTTGCCTTTTACTTCAGCTTGCTTTGCTTCCAATTCAGCAAAATTCTGAACCGCTAAAACTTCGGCTACAATAGGCTTACCACCTGTGCCCTCCGAATTCCCCAATGCCAATACATCTAATACACGAGTAGATTTTTTACCACCTATTAAAACAACAGAAGCCTTATCTACTCCGCCACGATTCCAGTTTGGCATCATACAGGCTTGCAAAAAAACCTTGTCAGCACCCAGTGCTTTTAGACTGGCTTCACCCCATTTAACCGCTTGATTATACTGAGCAGAGCCTGCCAATCTGCCACCAATGCCTTTGGTCAACTGCCTTAACAAATCATATGCTTTACCATTGCGCATAATTTCATCGCTGATTTGTTTAATAAAAGCAGAATCCGTACTGTATTGAGCTGTTAGCATAAGCGGCAAAAACGCCAGCAGGAGCAGGTTTTTTTTCATCAGTCAAAGTTAACCATTTCTGTTGTTTGTTGTACTATGATAAACGGAATGTGCTCAATCAGAAAAAAGCCGTTCTTTACATTCTAATTAATTGTTTTTTATATGCGCATAGGAATAGTGTGTTACCCAACTTTCGGTGGTAGTGGCGTGCTGGCTACTGAACTGGGAAAAGCATTGGCAGACCAAGGTCACCAAGTGCACTTTATTACGTACCAACAACCTGTAAGGCTGAATGTTTTTAATACCAATATTTTTTACCATGAAGTAAGGGTGCCTACTTATCCCTTGTTCGATTATCCACCTTATGAAGTGGCATTAGCCAGTACGATGGTAGATGTTATTATGAACCATGATCTTGACTTGCTTCATGTGCATTATGCCATTCCACATGCTTCGGCTGCTTATATGGCGCGACAAATAGTGAAGAAAAAAACGGGGCGACATATTCCCTTTATCACCACCTTGCATGGAACCGATATTACGCTGGTAGGAAAAGACAAAACCTATGAACCCGTTGTTACTTTTTCCATCAATGAAAGCGATGCCATTACTGCGGTATCTAAAAATCTTAGGGATGAAACCTTTCATTCTTTTGCCATAGAAAAAGAAATTGAAGTGATTTATAATTTTGTAGATGTTTCTCGCTTCAATAAAAAACCCATTGATGCTTTTAGAAAAGTGATTGCACCAAAAGATGAGAAAATAATCATGCACGCTTCTAATTTTAGAAAAGTAAAAAGAGTGCCCGATGTGCTTCGTGTTTTTGCTGCGCTTAGAAAGGAAGTGCCCGCAAAATTACTCATGGTAGGGGATGGACCAGAACGCCCCGCCTGTGAAGTATTAGCCAGAGAACTGGGCATTGATGAAGACATTCGTTTTTTGGGTAAACAGGAACAGATTGAAGATATTTTAGCAGTTAGTGATGTATTCTTACTTCCTTCTGAATATGAAAGTTTTGGACTAGCCGCTTTGGAAGCCATGGCTGCACATACCGTAGTGATTAGTACCAATGCGGGCGGTTTAAGCGAAATCAATATCCAGCACCAAACAGGTTTTATGGCTGATGTAGGTGATATAAATTCCATGAGCAATTTTGCCATTGATTTATTGAAAGATGAAGTCAAGTTAACCAATATGAAAGAAGCTGCTTATCAACAAGCATTGTTATTCGATATCACCAAAATAATTCCCATTTACGAGGCCTTGTATGGTAGGTTTTGTAGAAT
>JAAFJB010000175.1 GCA_013297995.1 Chitinophagales bacterium
TAATAAAATAAGAGTTGATACCATCATTACTGGGTTGATCCATTGCGTTTAAAATATCATCCATTGAATGTTCAAAAAGCGATTGATCAACGGTGAAGGATTGGTGTTTGGCGTTGGTTTGTTGAATGATGATGTCTTGGTACTTTTTTTCGGAGAAAGCGGACTGATTAAAATCTATGGAGAGTGTATGTAAATGCTCCCCAATACATTCTTTGGCAAGCAGGGTAAGAATGCTGGAATCAATTCCCCCACTCAAAAACAAGCCAATGGGCGCATCCGCAATTAAATGTCTCTTAACCGCATCTTTTAATGTGGTTCTAATGGCATCAATGGCAATGGATTCATTGTGAATGGTATAATGATGGGTGGGTGTATTAAAATAGTGAATGGAATGAGAGAGCTGTGCAATATTCAGTTTCATAAAACTGCCTTTGGGCAAACTCAGCACGCCATCTAAAGTAGTAAAGGGTTCGGGAATATGACCAAAAACAAGTAAGTAAGTTTTCCAATCGGGCTGTTGCTTCCAATTAGGGTTGATTTGTTTAAACGCTTTGGTTTCGGAAGCAAAATAAAAAATGCCGTTGCAGCAACTATAATAAAGCGGTTTAATACCCGCATGATCCCGTGCAAGAATGAGTTCTTGTTTTTGAATATCGTAGATGGCGAGGGCGAACATACCGTTGAATTTTTCAAAACAGTGGGTTCCCCATTGTAGGTAAGCGGCTAAAATAACTTCGGTATCAGAATGAGAAATAAAAGAATGTCCGAGCAAGATAAGTTCTTGTTTCAGCACTTGAAAATTATAGATCTCTCCATTAAAAACAATAATAAGTTGTTGATTACTACTCAACATGGGTTGGTGACCAGCAGCGGAAAGATCAAGCAGTGATAACCTGCGATGCGCTAGGGCAATGCCAGCAGTATCATCGGTAAAAATACCTGCGTCATCGGGGCCACCATGTTCCATCGCATCACGCATGGCAACAATAGCAGCCATATCGGGCTTAGCGTTGGGAGAAATAATACCAGCTATTCGGCACATTAAGTTATTGAGTTATTGAGTTCTTGGTTGTACCGCTTCCAGGTATAGGGGGCAATTTGTTGAACTGCATGAATACCCATGCTGGGAATTTCAGATTTATGATCAATAAAAAATTGAATGGCACTATTTAATTCAGTCAAATTACCCGGTTCAATAACAAAGCCACAATGCTTATCAATCATAGCAGAAGCACCCGTAGACGAAGTAGTAATAACGGGTAAGCCAGAAGCCATGGCTTCGGCAACCACAGCAGCCCAGCTATCGAGAAAGCTGGGGAATACAAAAATATGAGCCGCTCTAAAATGATTGGCCAATTCAAGTTGGGAGCAAGCAGGAATATATTGAATGGGCAAAGTATTCTTGTAAGCAGCGAGTAAATCACTGGCATCACCAGCGGGACCAATTAGCGTAAGATGAATGCTATTAGCGGGAAAAGAGTTAAGAGATTCCAATAAAATATGAATGCCTTTTCTTTTGGTGATGATGCCCGCATAAATCAAGCGAAGGGGTTCATGGGTATTGATTATTTTAGTAGCGTTTGGATAAAATATTTCGGGGTTAAAACCCAAGCAATTCGCGAAAGTTTTTTGTTCATCCAGTCCAAAATTGGTTAAGGTATTTTTAGCAAAATGGGAGAGACAAATAATTTTATCAGCCAGTTGGTATTCGTTCAATTTGTGTTGAGAAATGGTATTAAAAAGCGATTCGCTACCCGTAATAGAACGGAAAAAATTGTGTTGTTGGCGAAGATTCCGAATAAAATAGGGATGAACCTGAGATAAATCTAAGTAGGTAGAAGCCCCGTATTTTTTTGCAGTGGTAAAACTTTTGAGGCAAGATTTTTCATAGCCAATTACCAAGTCGGGTTTGTGTAATTCAATCCATTTGCTCACCCATTTATCGTGAAAGCGATCATCGGCATAAGAACTGTATTCAACAGAACGTTTGAGTAAGCGATGTAGAAAAGGTAAAAAAAGAGCTGAAAAATTAGTGATGACTTTTTCCGTTGGAATCTCCGAGTCGCACTTAGATTGAAGCGATTTGAATAAAGCAGGAAAAATAATCACGACTATTCTTTCAAACCAACGATTGGGATAAAACCAGTAAGCCGTAGCAAAATAGGTATCGTGACCGCCAGCCTGCAAGGCTTTCACTGTATTACGCGTATATTGAAGAGAGGGATTAGAGACGAGAATTTTCAAAACAAATAATTACAACTAGAGAATGGGTTTGATGGCTTCAAAATATAAAGCTTTTACAAATCTTGTTGGGTCTTCAATATGCTCGAACATTTTATCATTCGAATCACCAGGAGTACATCTTTTTATTTGTACAAATCCCAGTTTGCTAAGTTCAGCAGATAAAGATTCAAAATCCCACATCCATAAATGGTGATAATTACCAAAAATACTAATGAACTTCCTAAGTATACCTTTAGGTCTTTGCTGCAGTCCAAGTAGCGATTCTTGCAGAAATAAATTAGCCGCTTGGGCATTATTCTTCAGCTTATCATCTTGGTATTCTTTCATGAGTACTTCAATATCTGGTAGCACACTTCTAAAAACACCCCCTGGTTTCAAATGCAAAAAAACATTTGCGAGCGCCTGTTGTGCATCTTCATAGCTCATATGTTCAAGCACATGTGAGCTATACATTGTATCAACGCTATTGGCGGGTATGGGTAACCCTTTTACTAGGTTGCCCACTTTTACGTGTTCAGGAAAGGGAATATCGTGTAACAATTTAGAAATCAATTTTCCTATAACTGGAATCTTTCTAATTTGTAAGGTAGGTGAAACATCATAGTTTTCCCATTGGGAAGG
>JAAFJB010000176.1 GCA_013297995.1 Chitinophagales bacterium
TGTGGATAATACTGGTAAGTGGCAAAAGCAATTACGCAGCAGTAAATATTTATTTGCGGTAAAAGCACTTAGTAAAGTATATAGGGCTAAGTATGTGGCTTTATTAAAAGCGAATGGTATAAACGACAAGCGGCTGCTCAACAGCCTATTTGATAAAGATTGGGTAGTATATGCCAAGCGACCCTTTGGTGGACCAAAGCAAGTGGTTAGGCATTACGGAATTTTGAGCAGTACATGGAAACGAGGTAAGCTGCAAGCACTCCAAACAAAGCTGTTGGTACAGCGACCAAAAGAAAGTATAAAAACAATGCTTCATAAATGCCCTTGTTGTAAAACGGGTACGCTCATCATCATTGAATCGTTCGGCATAAGAGGACCACCAGAAAAATATTTACTGCAAAAACAACTTGTTGCTGCTGTATAAAATAGTGGGTAGGGTAATAAACAGTCACCCCAATAACTTACCGGTTCCGTTCAACATTAGACTTCATTGGTGGTGCTTCGCACCCAACGAAGTCTTAGTTAATTTATGAAGTATTGAGATTGTCAACTAGTTCTTTTTTAACTTTTCAGCTACACTGTCATAGTATTGTTGTGTAAGCAGCTCTGTCCAAGTAGTCGGTTGTTCACCGCCATATAATGCCAAATACGTCACATCACGATTCTTGGTTGAAGAATGCCAATGTTCGATATTTTTCTCACATTTAATTATATCTCCTTCTTTGAGAATTATGGGCTCTTTTCCTCTCTCTTGATAATACGCTTCTCCGTCTAGAATTATTAATACCTGTGCGGAACCATGTTTATGCCAGTCCAATGTAGAGTTTGCTTTAAAGGTTGCCTTTGTGATGTTATAACCCAAGTCGCGGTCGTTGTTAATAATGGTATTTAACCAAGCTTCTCCGATGTAATGAGTATTTGGTGCCTTCATTCCTGTAGTTTGATAAGAAAAAATGGCATATTGAGGGTCTTGGGCAAATAAGAATAAGGGAGTTAAAACGAAAAGAGTAAAAATTGAATTTTTCATATTATAAACTTTATATTTTGTCCTTGTGGTCATTCGGAGCCGGTTGCTTGCGCACAACGAGAGTTTGTGAAAAAACACTCCTTCCGTCAAATATACACAGAATGTTTATAATATAAATCTAGTATGGTATTTGCTATAAACGGATATGCAATTTATACTTGGAACCAACCGCCATCAAACGTATTTCAGTACACTGGAAGATCAGGTAAGCTCTGATAATGCAGTAAGGCTTATGGATGCTTTTATTGATAAGCTAGATTTGCATCAAATAGGATTTACCAGAACTATTCATAAAAGCGAAGGTCGCCCACCCTTCGAACCTAGCGTACTTTTAAAATTATACTTATATGGTTATTTGAATAAAATTCGCAGCAGCCGTAAGTTAGAAAAAGAAACCCATCGCAATATTGAATTACAGTGGCTTCTGAAGGGTCTACAACCAAACTACCATACCATTGCAGATTTTCGCAAACTTCATTCAGCACCATTACAATTCATGTTTAAGCTCTATGTTCTATTCCTGAGTGATGCAGGTCTACTAGGTAAAACAATAATAGGTATAGACGGCAGTAAGTTTAAAGCGGTTAACAGCAAAAAAAATAATTACAATCAAAAAAAGATAGATAAGTATCGCCAATTTATAGAAGATAAAACAACCAAATATTTAGCTGAATTAGATGAACTTGATAAAGAAGAAAACAAGGGCAATAAGGATTTTTTAGATGTAAAAAAAGATAAAATACAACAAGGACTTATAAAACTTAAAGAAAGAACAATTAAATACGATACCCTCCAAGCAAAATTAGATGCTACAAATGATAAGCAAATCAGCACCAATGATTCCGACAGCAGAAGCATACTGGTAACAAAAAGTATTGTTGAAGTGGCTTATAATACACAGAATGTGGTAGATGATAAACATAACCTAATTGTACATACGCAAGCTACCAATATCAATGATGGAAAGGCATTATACAATGCAGCTATACAGGCCAAACAGAATCTAGAATTAAAACAAACAGATAGCTTAATGGTGCTTGCCGACAAAGGTTACCATACAGGAGCGGAGCTGCAACAATGCCAGCAAGACAATATGGTTACCCACGTAGCTTACAAAGAACAACCTTCTGTAAAGCATATTACCCATGAATTTTTGGCTGAAAGTTTTGACTATAATACAGCCACAGATAGTTATACTTGCCCAGCAGGAGCTATACTAACTACATTAGGTACATGGCACAATAAAAAAGGCGAAGCCAATGAAACGAGTTTTCGTTTTAAAACCTACCGCACACCAGCTTGTAAAATATGCCCATTAAAAAACCAGTGTACCAAATTACCCAAACGAATTATACAACGAAGTGAGTACCAAGATGCGGTGGATACCAACAATAACAACATCAAACAAAATCCTCATTATTACAAACGAAGGCAAGCTATTTGCGAACATCCTTTTGGTACATTAAAAAGGCATTGGGGTTATACGTACACATTATTAAAGGGGTTGCAAAAAGTAAATGGCGAAATGAATTTGATTATGTTTTGCTACAACTTTATGCGAACAAAAAATATACTTGGCTTTGATAAAATGATGGAGACAATAAAAAAATGGCAACCAGATTACAATAAAATAATCTGTACCGAAAAAAACAGGGTCATTGAAATGATTTGCAGCCAAAATAAGCCATCGGTTTTTTTGAACGCCAGCCCACTACTTTTTTT
>JAAFJB010000177.1 GCA_013297995.1 Chitinophagales bacterium
GGTGCAATGAATGAGCTAGTGTTTGGTTAGGCTTTGGGAAGGTTAAAATAGAACCTGCTGCCTTTTCCCAACTCACTTTCTACTGAAATGGTTCCTGCTTGAGCCTCCATAAACTCTTTACTAATACACAAACCCAAGCCTGTGCCTTTAGTGGCAGTTCCTGGAACTTGGTAAAAACGATCAAAGAGCTTTGTTAAGTATTCTGCTGGTATACCATTGCCAGTATCGGTTACAGAGAAAATAAGTTCATGGTTATTTTCTTTCACATCTATATATATCGCTTCGTTTTCGGGAGTATATTTTATGGCATTCGTAAGCAGGTTTACCAAAATCCAACTGGTTTTTTCCATGTCTGCTTTTACCAACGGTAAATTAGCAGAAACCTCTTGAATCAGTTGAATATTTTTTTGTTGGGCATTATTGCCCACAGCTTCAATTGCTTTTTGTACAATTGCAGTTGCGGCTACGGCTTCTATATTCAACTGAATTTTACCACTTTCTACCTGCGACAAATCGAGCAGTTCGCTGATTATTTTTAAGAGCCGTTGGTTATCGCTTTTTAAATTTTTCACCAATTCCTTTTGTTCCTCATTAAGGGTACCTATTCGGTCATCTTCTAATAACTTTAAACTGAAATCACTGCTAGATAAAGGTGTTTTAAGTTCATGGGAAATAGTGGCAATAAAATTAGTTTTGGCAACGTCTAATTCTTTAAAAGGAGTAATATTTTTTAGAATAATCACAGAAGCAATACGAAGGTCTGCTTCATTTTTTACTTCAACAGTTTCTTTGGTGTAAAAACTTTCTTTATTATCAACCACAATTTTAAAAGGCTGATTGGTTTCTTCCGCTTGTAGGTATCGGAAAAGATCGTTTTGCTTGGCAACTTCTACTTGTTTTTTTCCAATAATTTCTGCTTCTTGCATATGTAACAATACCAAAGCTTGTTGGTTGGCAAAAAGAACCAACCCATTACTATCTATGCCAATACTGGCATCTCTTAGCGAGTTAATTACGGTTTCTGCTCTTTTCTTTTCAAATAAAATTTTTGCTAGATTGCTGTGCTCATATTTATCAAGCTCTTCGGCCATCGTATTGAAGGCATTGGCCATTTCGCCAAATTCATCTTTACGGTTTAGGTGTATGCGTTGCTCGTATCGCTTATTAGAAATAGCTTTAATACCCTCTGTGAGTTTTGCAATTGGGTTGGCAATAAAACCTGGAAAATTAAATACAAATGTAAAGCCAGCCAATATACAAATGGTGAGTAATAGGGTAATCCAAAATTTTGCTTCATCGGCATTGGTTTGCACCTTGCTATTTTTTCGGATGATGGCTTGTAAATTTATTTGCACAATCCTATTAATATCATTTCTAACCTGTATAATCTTATCTGACTCGTTTCGCCAATCCGTAATATTTGTGTAATGTTTAGAGAGGTTTTTAGTTGCTTCTAATTCACCCTTTTCTGTAATATTCGCTTCTTGATTTTTTAAATTGGCTTCAAATATTTTTTGGAATGTAACAGTGTCATTACCCCATTCGTCTAAGGCATGCAACATCTGCTGGGAGTACTCAAGTGTTTCGTAATTGTTTTTTAGAATTATTTTCTGGCTATCGATGGTTTGATTGAGGTAATAAAAGCAAATACTACCTACTAAAATAAGCAGTGAAAATAAAAAAACTACCCCAAGGGCTATTTTAGTTTTTAATTTTATCATGATTAAGAAAGAATAATTAAATCTATATCATTTGTGCCCAAGTTTTTTAATAATTTATTAAAAACACTGGTTCTAAGAATAATTTGCAGTAGGTTCAGATGAGGCTTACCAATGCATACTGTAGTCACTTCTTTTTCTAAACACTGTTCCATAATAGCTTCGGCAATATGGTTGTGTTTTATTTGTAATACAGTAGCGCCGCTTTCTGTGGCAGTTTTAAAATTGTTAATTAAATGTCTTTGTGCTGCCAAAGGTATTTTGTCACCGCTTTCATTGGGTAGCTGTATATAGAGTACAAACCACTGGCTATTGTAGTAAGAAGCGAGTCGCGCAGTTTTTCGTATAATTTTTTGGGCAACAAAATGATTGCTAGAAATACAGGCTAAGAATTTTTCGTGACGAAGACTTTTATCCCTCACTACTTCATGGTCTACTTTTCTCTCTACCTGCCCCGCCACTTCTTTTAATGCCAGCTCGCGCAGTTGTAAAATTTTCTCAGGCTGAAAAAAATTAGTTAGTGCTTGTTCAATTTTAGTTTTATCGTATATTTTTCCTTCTTTTAACCGAGCAATTAATTCATCGGCTGTAAGGTCTATATTTACCACCTCATTGGCCAACTGTAATATTTTATCCGGCACCCTTTCTTTTACTTCTATGCCAGTAATTTTTTTTACTTCTTCATTAATACTTTCTATATGTTGAATGTTAACAGCCGTAATTACATCAATGCCAGCTTCTAATACATCAAGTATGTCTTGCCATCTTTTTTCATTTTTGCTACCGGGTATATTTGAATGAGCTAGTTCATCAATTAATACAGTTTCTGGTTGTAATAATAAAATGCTTTGAACATCTAATTCGTCTAATAATTTTCCTTTGTAAAAAACCTCACGCCTAGGTATTATACTTAAACCTTCTACCAGTGCTTCAGTTTCTTTGCGACCATGGGTTTCTATATAACCTAGTTTCACATTTACGCCATTGCGCTGAAGGTTATGGGCTTCTTGTAGCATGCGGTAGCTCTT
>JAAFJB010000178.1 GCA_013297995.1 Chitinophagales bacterium
GGGTTATTCATTTTTTGGGCATGAATGGCAATGGAAAACAAAAAGAATGATAGTAGTAAATAAGGTATTTTTTTCATTTTTTAAAGATACTCTAATTCACAACATTAGCTTTACCAAAAGAAAAAGCCCCGGTATTTCCGGGGTTCTTCTTTCGTCTGTCGTGCCTAACAATTATAAGTTGATGCTTTAGCTTTTAAGCAATGCTGAAGCGGATAAATATTGATTGGTTGGTGCGTAAATAAATAAGCAACTTTTGTTTTTGATGCTTTCTATTATGCTTTTAGTATTATTAGTAGGTATAGCAGGGCAACCAAAGCTGCGTCCTAAAAAACCATTTTGTTGTATAAAATTTTCTGATACATAATCAGCCCCATGCATTACAATGGCTCTTTCTAGGGCATTATTGTTGATGCCGTTTTCACAACCTTGTAGTTTTAACGATAAGCCATGCTTGCCTATGTAGGTATCATTTGTTATATAAAATCCAGGGCTACTTTCAAGAGAACTCATTTTATTTGAAAATGAAGTGGCATATAATTCACCAGAATTTTTACCGTGGGCAACCAGTGTATTAAACAATATTTTGCCGGTATTTAGATTCAACACAAATAACCTTTTTTGAGTGGATGGTTTACTAAAGTCAATAATGGTGATTAAATGCTCATTTAGTATTGTATGATTTGCTTTTAAATAATTAAAGCCTTTCATTGCGTAATTAAATATGTTATAACCTATACCCATTTTTTCCAAATGCCAATCTTGGTACTTTTCTTTTATGGTAGTTGTTAAATCGGAATGTGCATTAATGGTATTGAAATCCTCTTTAGAGAAGGTATGTTGTTTAGTGCTGCTGTGAAGTTGTTGGGTAACTTCAGGCATGGTAAACAATATCGTTATGGCTAGCAAAGCTAGGGGTAGTCGGATCATACAATCTTTACATCTGGTTTTTCAATATTCAGCCCGTAAGCTGTTGGATATATCTATTAGCGAAAAAACAAAAACATTATTGCAGTAACAATTGAATAAATTTTATTGTATTTTACACCATCTATTTTATAAGAAAAGCACACAATTTTTAGTTTATTTTTTCGATTGCCTGCCAGCCATTCTAAAAAATCAAACTGTAAGCTATGCATTTATCTCCACGGGAAAATGAGAAACTTTTGTTATTTCTGGCTGGCGAGTTGGCTGAAAAAAGAAAAGCAAGGGGTTTAAAATTAAATTACCCGGAAGCTATAGCCCTTATTAGTAGCCATTTACAAGAAGCTGCAAGAGATGGAAAAACTGTTGCAGAACTCATGCACTACGGTACTACAATTTTATCAAGAACAGATGTAATGGAAGGCATTGCTGAAATGATTCATGAAGTACAAATTGAAGCAACATTTCCGGATGGCACCAAATTGGTAACCGTTCATGACCCCATTCGATAAATAATTTCTACAAAATTGTAAATAAATATTGATGATTCCAGGTGAATATATATTAGCCCCAGGCGATATTGAAATTAATGTTGGCAGAAAAACAATCCAGCTAACCATAGTAAACAATGGTGATAGACCTGTACAAGTTGGAAGCCATTTTCATTTTTTTGAAGTAAACAAGCAATTAACTTTTGATAGAAAAATTACAGAGGGGATGCGTTTACATATTGCAGCAGGCACTGCAGTAAGGTTTGAGCCCGGCGAAGAGAAAGTGGTTACATTGGTAGCTTTTGGTGGCAATAAAAAAATGATGGGGTTTAATAATTTAACCAATAAAGTAGTTGAATAAATAGACAATATTTTTTAAAACAATTCATAGTACATGAAAATCAACCGCATTAAATATGCCAATATGTATGGCCCAACCACTGGCGATAAGGTAAGGTTAGGCGATACCGCTTTGTTCATTGAAATTGAGAAAGATTATACTGTATATGGTGATGAAGCAAAGTTTGGCGGTGGCAAAACCATTAGAGATGGTATGGCACAATCCGCCACCGCTATGCGTAATGAGGGTGTGCTTGATTTTGTAATTACCAGTGTAATGGTTATTGATCACTGGGGAATTGTAAAAGCGGATATTGGTATAAAAGATGGGAAAATTATTGGCATTGGCAAAGCAGGCAATCCAGATACCATGGATGGTATTACACCCAATATGATTATAGGTGCCAGTACAGAAGTACACGGAGGTGCTGGTTTAATAGCCACTGCTGGCGGTATTGATACGCATATACATTTTATTTGTCCGCAACAAATTGATCATGCCTTATATAGTGGCATTACCACAATGATAGGTGGCGGTACCGGGCCGGCAGATGGCACCAATGCAACTACTGTTACTCCAGGTGCCTGGAATTTAGAAAAAATGTTGCAGGCTGCAGATGCATACCCAATGAACTTGGGTTTTTATGGCAAGGGCAATTGTGCAACATTGCCACCATTGTACGAGCAAATTGAAGCTGGCGCATTGGGTTTAAAAATTCACGAAGATTGGGGCAGCACTGCTGCAGTTATTGATGCTTCTTTACAAATAGCAGATGAGTTAGATATTCAAGTTGCCATACATACGGATACATTAAACGAAGGCGGTTTTTTAGAAGATACAATGGCAGCAATTAATGGCAGGGTAATACATACTTTTCATACCGAAGGGGCAGGTGGTGGTCATGCACCAGACATTATTAAAGCGGCTATGTACAACAATGTACTG
>JAAFJB010000179.1 GCA_013297995.1 Chitinophagales bacterium
CCATCTATTCGCTCTACCCGTGGTTGTGTTATTCCTTGAATATTACCAATGGCGGCAGCTACTTTGTTGGCGTATTTGGCTAGACTGTCTAAATTTTCTCCAAATATTTTAATGGCTACATCTTGTCGTATGCCCGTCATTAATTCATTGAATCGCATTTGTATGGGTTGGCTCGGTTCTACAATTACGCCTGGAATAGCCCCCAATTTTTCACTCATACTATCTGCCAAGTCGTAAAAATTTTTGGTGGTTGTCCACTCTTTTTTATCTTTTAATATCACCATTAAATCACTTGCTTCTGGTGGCATGGGATCGGTAGCTATTTCTGCTGAACCTGTTTTACCCACCACCATTTTTACTTCTGGAAACTGGCGAAGCATTCGCTCTGCTAACATCATTGTCTCTGTTGTTTGTGATAGAGAAGATCCTTGTGGCAATAAAAATTCAATGGCATAATCTCCTTCTTCTAATGTGGGAATAAATTCACCTCCAAGATTTTTAAAAACAATTAAGGAAATTATAAAAAGCACAATGGTAAAAGCAACTATTGTATATTTTATTTTGATGGCTCCTTGGATCAATGGTTGGTATACTCGTTGAAAAAAAATCATCATCCTTTCAGAAAAATTTCGGTTAAAGCTCATTTTTTTAGGAAGAAACAAAGCACACATCATTGGGATATAAGTAAGTGAAAGCAATAGTGAGCCCAGAATAGCAAAACCTACTGTTTGCGCCATAGGTCGAAACATTTTACCTTCAATTCCAGTAAGCGTAAGAATGGGGATATAGACAATTAAAATAATGATTTCACCAAAAGCAGCACTATTTCTAATACCGGATGCAGATTGGTATACTTCTTCATCCATCTGTTGTTGCGTAAATATTGCTTGTGTTTTTCTCAATCCCAAATGATGCAATGTTGCTTCAACAATAATTACAGCACCATCTACAATTAAACCAAAATCAATTGCGCCGAGACTCATTAAGTTTGCACTCACGCCGAATAAATTCATGAGCGACATGGCAAATAACAAAGAAAGAGGAATGGCAGAAGCCACAATTAATCCAGCTCTGAGATTACCCAGAAAAATTACCAGTACAAAAATTACGATCAATGCCCCTTCAATCAAGTTTGTTTTAACGGTATTAATAGCCCTATCAATTAAATTGGTTCGATCTAAAAAAGGTTCAATAATTATATCTGCTGGCAAGGATTTCTGAATATTCAGCATCCTTTCTTTTACCAATGCAACTACTGCTGCACTATTAGCGCCTTTCATCATCAGTACCAAACCACCCACCACTTCTTTTTCTCCGTTAAAAGTGATGGCACCATAACGTGGTGGAGAACCAAACTGTAGTTTGGCAACATCTCTTATCAATACTGGAATACCATTCTGTTGTTTTACAATTGTATTTTCAATATCAGCAAATGTTTTTATCAGTCCAATACCCCTTATAAAATAAGCATTGGGGTTTTTATCAATATATGCCCCACCCGTATTTTGATTGTTTTTTTCGAGTGCAGTAAAAATTTCTGGAATGGTTGTATTCATTGCCTTCAGCTTATCAGGATTAATGGCTACTTCATACTGCTTGATATTTCCACCAAAAGCAGTGACTTCTGCTACTCCCTTTATACCACTTAATTGGCGACCTACAATCCAATCCTGCATGGTGCGTAAATCCATGGCAGAATATTTTTGTTCACTTCCTTTTTTGGGGTGAATAATATATTGATAAATTTCACCCAGTCCCGTTGTAACCGGAGCTAATTTAGGCCTGCCAATATTTTTAGGGATTTGCTGCTCTGCATCTTTCAATCTTTCATTAATCAATTGTCGCGCAAAATAAATATTTTCATTTTCATCAAACACAATGGTAATTACACTTAATCCAAAACGAGAGAAAGAACGCATTTCCACCACTCCCTGAATATTTGCCAATGCTTTTTCAACTGGATAAGTAATAAACTGTTCTACTTCCTGCGCTGCTAATGTAGGCGCTGTTGTAATTACCTGTACTTGGTTATTGGTAATATCTGGCAAAGCATCTACCGGTAATTTAGAAGCACTCCAGAGCCCCCATACAACAAGTGCCATTATAATAATACCTACAATAAGTTTATTGTGAATACTAAATCGAATAATTTTATTGAGCATATTAAAATACTTTTAAAGTGCCCCAAACTGTTGATACAAGCGGGCGCAATAGATGGTTGCTAAAACTTACTTTTTATATATTGAATCACAGACGGATCTTCTAAGCCTTCCATATCACTCAATTCAATTTCAAGTGCTTTTGTACTTAACTGAATCTCTAATAGTGAAAGCATTAACGACAATGCAAAAGTGATGAGGCTGATGGCAAAAACCCAGTGAGCCATCACCATCCATTCAGCATAAATAAAATACATACAAAGGATAGAACTTAAGAAAGTAAGTACGCCCAAAGCCTGCATATTCTTAATTAGTTTCAACCGATAACGCAGATTTTTAATTTGCCTATGAATAAGATGGGGCTGTTTGTGACCTGCATACTTATCGTGAAGGCTCCTAACCCGGTTAGACAGGGCTAAAAAGCGATTGGTATACGCCAACATAATCAAGCTGATGGCAGGAAATAACAATGCAGGGGTATTTAAACTAATATCCATATTCTAAGTATTTATACTGCAAGTTAACAACA
>JAAFJB010000018.1 GCA_013297995.1 Chitinophagales bacterium
TTTAAACCGCAGACGTGGTATGTTGGAAGGGATGGACAGTCGCGCCAACCTTCAGGTAATTAAGGCAAAAGTTCCGTTGAGTGAAATGTTTGGTTATGTAACCCAACTGCGTTCATTGAGTTCAGGTCGTGCCACATCAACCATGGAATTCTCACACTACAATCCAGCTCCCAACAATATTGCTGAAGAAGTAATAGCCAAGAGCAAGGGTAAAGTGAAGATAGACGATTAATTCCCGTTCATTTAAATAATAGAGAAGCCGTCTCAATGTAAATTGAGGCGGCTTTTTTGTGCGGAAGATTTGAGAGGTGGGTTGTAAAATCCACGAATCTTGATTCCATCATTCCATTTTTGTTAACCACCTTGAAACTGGGGTAGGTTTTGTAATTGAATATTACTCGTAAATTTTTGACAATCAACTTATTTATGGGATCTAATTAATCTGGGAGGAGGATACATTAAAATTGGATCAATGGGATCATAGGTATTTGGTATAGGGGGTAAAGTTTGACTGGGATTTCCAGATATGGGGTAGGCCAAACTGCCTTTTCAAGTTAATATTTAGTCAAAATACCCAAAATCAAGCATTAAATTCATAAAAATCTTAAATAAAGTATAAAAAAACTTGTCTATTTAATTTCAGCTCCTTACCTTTGCAACCCCAACGTAAAAATTGGTTTTTGACTATGTCTCAGCGAATCAGAATCAAATTACAATCGTACGATCACAATCTAGTAGATAAATCTGCAGAAAAAATCGTAAAAACAGTTCGTAGTACAGGTGCAGTAGTTACAGGACCTATTCCTTTGCCTACTCATAAAAGAATCTTTACTGTATTGCGTTCACCACACGTTAATAAAAAGAGTCGTGAACAGTTCCAGTTGGCTACGCACAAGCGTCTGATGGATATCTACACTTCTTCTTCTAGAACCGTAGATGCGTTGAGTAAGTTAGATCTTCCTTCTGGTGTGGAGGTTGAAATCAAAGCTTGATAAAAAACCGAAACTTGCAAAAGTGTAGGACAGTTCTTATAAAATATTTCACCTGCCAACTTCCTTCGGGAAATAAAGCAGCTCTGACAAACAAAAACACCTCAACATAATATTTGTTGGGGGAACATATAAACAGGCCCTTCGAGGTTTGTTTACTACTGGTACTTCCTCTTCCTGCTTATTGCAAGAAAACAACGGAAAAGGTCGGTAGCAAACAAGGATTGAATCCCGCTTCATCGGCGGGATGTCCTCACAACCATGCGGGGCATAAACCGCAAACGATGAAAGGAATTATTGGTAAAAAAATCGGGATGACCAGCATCTTCGCTGCTGATGGCAAGCAAATAGCTTGTACCATCATTGAAGCTGCTCCAAATACCGTTACACAAATTAAAACACAGGAAACCGACGGTTATTCTGCTGTTCAACTAGGATTAGGCGACAAGAAAGAAAAACATTCTACCAAGTCTGAACTCAATCACTACGCAAAGGCACAAACTGCTGCCAAGAAATTTGTAAAAGAATTTCGCAATTATTCCATAGAAAAGAATTTAGGGGAAACAGTAACACTTGATATTTTTGCCGAAGGCGATAATATTGAAGTTGTTGGAACAACCAAAGGAAAGGGATTTCAGGGTGTTGTAAAACGCCACGGATTTTCTGGTGTTGGGGAAGCTTCCCATGGACAGCACGATCGTCAGCGTGCCCCAGGTTCTATTGGGGGTTCTTCTTATCCTTCCAGAGTATTTAAAGGAATGAGAATGGCTGGCCGCATGGGTGGTGACCGTGTTAAAATGAAAGGGTTAAAAGTGGTTAAAATATTTCCCGAAAAGAACTATATCCTGATTAGTGGCTCTGTACCAGGTAATAACGGCTCTATCGTTTTAATACAGAAATAATATAACCCGTTTAACTGAAAGATTAATTGAATGATCATGCAAATTGATGTATTAGATATAAAAGGACAGAAAACCGGCAGAACGGTTGAATTACCACAGGAAATATTTGGTATTGAACCCAATGACCATGTAATATACCTAGCTGTTAAGCAATACCTTGCTGCCCGTCGCTCTGGAACACATAAGGTTAAAACCCGTGCTGAAGTGCAGGGTGCAAGCCGCAAATTACACAAACAAAAAGGTACAGGTGGTGCTCGTAAGGGTAATATACGTAACCCTTTGTACAAAGGGGGTGGTACTATTTTTGGACCAAAGCCTCACTCTTACGATTTCAAATTGAACCGTAAAGTGAAGGACTTGGCAAAAATTTCAGCTCTCAGTCACAAAGCAAAAGATGGTGCTATCGTAGTTATTGAAGACATCAATATGGATACGCCAAAAACCAAACAACTGGTTAGCATCATGAGCAACTTGAAAGTTGCCGATAAAAAAGCACTGATTGTTCTTCCTGAGTACAACGACAATCTTTACTTGAGTACTCGTAATGTACCTAATATCGATAGCACATTATTGGCTGATATCAATACTTACGAAATCATGAATGCAGATGTATTGGTAATCACAGAAAATACTGTAAAAATCTTCGAAGAAGATGAAGCAGGAGTAGAAGCTTAATTTAAGTAACGTTTCAATCATAAAAAATGAGACAGTCAGAAATTTTAATAAAGCCTATCTTAACCGAGAAAGCAAATGCCCAACAGGAAACATTGAGAAGGTATGCCTTCAAAGTTGATCGTAAGGCCAACAAATTAGAGATCAAAAAAGCAATCCAAGATTTTTACGGAGTAAATGTAGTAGATGTAAATACTGCGGTTGCTCCTGGAAAGAATAAGTCTCGTAATACGAAAGCTGGGTTGGTTCAAGGAATGAAATCGGCCTACAAAAAAGCTTTTGTAACGGTTGCAGCAGGAGAAACGATTGACCTTTACGCAAATATTTAATCTATAGCCGCGGAGCTGAAAAGTCCGCACAAAAAAATAAACAATGGCACTAAAAAAGTACAAACCAATTACAGCAGGTACACGCTGGAGAATTGGAAATGCTTATGCTGAAATCACTACCAATAAACCTGAGAAGAGTTTATTAGAGCCTCAAAAGAATACTGCGGGACGTAATTTCCAAGGTCGTAGGGTGAGTCGCTATATGGGTGGTGGTAATAAACAGCATTACCGTATTATCGATTTCAAAAGAAATAAAAGAGATATTGCTGCAACCGTAGTATCCATTGAATACGATCCAAACAGAACCGCGTTTATTGCTTTGTTGCAATATACTGATGGCGAGAAAAGATATATTCTTGCGCCACAAGGCATTCAAGTAGGTGCTACTATTATTGCAGGAGATGAAGTTGCTCCAGAAATTGGGAACGCATTGGTAATGAAAAATATGCCATTGGGTACCATGATACACAATATTGAATTGCAACCGAGTCAAGGCGGAAAAATGGTAAGAAGTGCAGGTACTTCTGCTCAGTTGGCCAATAAGGAAGAAAAATACGCAGTATTAAAAATGCCTTCTGGTGAATTGAGAAAAGTATTGATCAACTGTTATGCAACCGTTGGAGTTGTTTCTAATAGCGATCACAACTTAGAAACTGCTGGTAAAGCGGGTAAAAATCGCTGGAAAGGTATTCGTCCCCGTGTTCGTGGTGTTGCCATGAACCCTGTAGATCACCCGATGGGTGGTGGGGAAGGTAAAGCTTCTGGTGGTCACCCACGTAGCCGTACTGGTAAATATGCAAAAGGAGAGAAGACTCGTACCAAAGGAAAAGGAAGTGACAAGTTAATTATCCAACGCAGAGACGGTAAAAAATTAGCTAAGTAATTAGCGAGAAACTAAATAAATAATAGACCAGTAAACAAAAATCATTATGGGTCGTTCAATTAAAAAAGGTCCTTATATAGACGCCAATTTAGAAGGTAAAATTGTTGCAATCAACGATGGTAAGGTAAAGAAGAATGTTATCAAAACCTGGAGTCGTCGCAGCACCATTTCCCCTGATTTTGTGGGACATACTTTTGCTGTGCACAATGGCAATAAATTTATCCCAGTTTATGTAACAGAATTTATGGTAGGTCATAAATTAGGTGAATTTTCTCCTACCAGAAATTTCAGAGGACACGCAGGAACTAAAAAATAAACAATCGGAATGAAAGATCTTATTGCTGTGCAAAACAGAATTAAGATTTCAAGTTCCAGATTTCAAACAAAAAAAGAAATGGAAGCAGTAGCTAAACTGAACAATTATCCAACAGGTCCGCGTAAAATGCGTCTGTTAGCCGATGTGATTCGCGGAATGGAGGTGGAAAAAGCCCTCGCTATTCTGGAACATCATCCCCAGCACAATGCCACTCCATTGGCAAAATTGCTGAAGAGTGCTATCAGTAACTGGGAGCAAAAAAACAGCGGTACAAGTGCAGCTGACAGCAATCTGGTTGTAAAAACCGTATTTGTTGATGGAGGCAGAGTTTTAAAACGCATGCGTCCTGCACCACAAGGCCGTGGTTACAGAGTGCGTAAGCGCAGCAACCACGTAACATTAATCGTAGATTCTAAAACTAATTAGTAAAACCATTATATGGGTCAGAAAGCAAATCCAATTGGTAACAGGTTAGGCATCATCCGCGGATGGGACAGTAACTGGTATGGTAGTAAGAAAGACTATGCATCCAAACTGATCGAAGATCATAAGATCCGTACCTACCTGAGTGCCCGTATTAACAAAGGTGGTATCGCAAAGATTGTTATTGAGCGCACGCTTGGTAAACTAATCATTACCATTCATACTTCTAAGCCAGGTATTATCATCGGAAAAGGTGGTAATGAGGTTGACCGTATTAAGGAGGAGTTGAAGAAATTAACGGGTAAAGATGATGTTCAAATAAACATTCTCGAAATCCGTCGCCCTGAACTAGACGCCACTATTGTTGGAGATACCATCGCTCGTCAGATCGAAAATCGTATCAACTTCAAACGTGCTACTAAAATGGCCATTGCCTCTACCCTTCGTATGGGTGCAGAAGGCATAAAGGTTAAATTAAGCGGTCGTTTGGGCGGTTCTGAAATTGCTCGTAGTGAAGAGTTCAAACAAGGACGTACTCCTTTGCATACTTTCCGTATGGATATAGATTACGCCAATGTATTTGCTCAAACTGTATACGGTAAAATCGGTATCAAAGTATGGATCTGTAAGGGTGAAGTACTCGGTAAGCGTGAACTGAATCCAAACTTTGTGGGCGGTAAAAATGATATGAGCGATAGAAGAGATAGAACGGGTGGTGAAGAAAGAAGACCAGGTGGAGATAGAAGAGACGACCGCAGAGGTGGTGGTGGAAGAGGTGGAGAACGAAGAAATTAATAATTATCAAGTTTCAATTACCGGGAACTCAACATTCACGGATCAAAAAACTAAACAATGTTACAACCGAAAAGAAGCAAACATAGGAAGCAACAGAAAGGCCGCATTCGCGAAGTTGCCAAGCGTGGTACTGCTATATCATTTGGATCTTTTGCTTTGAAAGCATTAGAGCCCATCTGGTTAACAAACCGACAGATTGAATCTGCCCGTCAAGCAATGACCCGTGCCATGAAGCGTGAAGGAAATGTATGGATCAGAATTTTCCCTGATAAAATCATCACTCGCAAACCAGCGGAAGTGAGAATGGGTAAGGGTAAGGGTAATCCTGAATTCTGGGCTGCTGTAGTAGAACCAGGACGCATTATTTTTGAATGTGACGGGGTAACTGAAGCTGTTGCTAAGGAAGCAATGGGTTTAGCTGCACAGAAACTACCAATCGCTACCAAGTTTGTTATCAGAAGAGATTTGCAAGCATAACTAAAAAAAGAAAATTGCAATGGCTAATAAAAAAACATACGAATTCAACAAAAACCTAAAAGATCTCACAATAGTAGATTTACAGGCTAAAATTCAGGAAGATCAACTGAGGTTGAAAAAGCTAGAGTTTGCTCACGCAATCTCTCCACTTGAAAATCCAATGAATATCCGTGGACTTCGTAGAGATATCGCCCGTTTAAAAACGGAATTGACCAAAAAAGAAATGGGTGTATAAACCATAAATTAAAAACAATGGAAGAAAGAAATTTGCGCAAAACAAGAACAGGGATCGTTACCAGCGATAAAATGGATAAAACCATCACTGTTGCGGTTGAAAGAAAAGTAAAACACCCTATCTATGGTAAATTCGTAAAGAAAACTACCAAGTTCCATGCGCACGACGAGAAGGGTGAGTGTACCATCGGAGATGTGGTAAAAATCATGGAAACCCGTCCGCTGAGCAAAACAAAGCGTTGGAGGTTGGTTGAAGTGGTAGAAAAAGCGAAATAAATATATTGATTCCGGTTTGCTGGTACTTCCTATAAAGTAGTATCCACTCTGAAATTTCAACATTTCAAATTAAATAAAAATGATTCAGCAAGAAAGCAGGTTAAATGTAGCTGACAATAGTGGCGCAAAAGAAGTACTCTGTATTAAAGTATTGGGTAATAGCGGTCAAGATTATGCTAAAATCGGCGATAAGATTGTTGTTACGGTTAAAGATGCCATTCCTGCGGGCGGTGTTAAAAAAGGAACCGTATCTAAAGCAGTAATTGTTCGTACCAAAAACAAACTTCGCAGAAAAGATGGTTCTTATATCCGTTTCGATGACAATGCAGTTGTATTGTTAAACAATTCCGACGAGCCCCGTGGTACCCGTATTTTTGGGCCAGTGGCTAGAGAATTGCGCGATAAAGGCTATATGAAAATTATTTCTCTTGCCCCTGAAGTATTATAAAAAGCTAAAAGCTAAATAAAATGAGTACAAGATTTAAAGCCAAATTCAGCATCAAAAAAGGGGATTCCGTTGTGGTAATTGCCGGTGATGACAAGGATTTGAAAAAGCCACGAACCGTATTAGAAGTGATTGTAGATAAAGGTCGCGTGGTTGTAGAAGGTGTAAATATTGCAACCAAACACACCAAGCCCTCTGCTCAGAATACCAAAGGTGGTATTGTAAAAGTAGAAGCAGCTATCAATATCAGCAATGTTATGTTGTGGGATGCTAAAAAAGGTGAGCCAACCAAAGTAAAGCGTACCCGTGAGAATGGTAAATTAATCCGTGTATCAAAAAAATCTGGGGAGGTAATTAAATAATGAGTACTGAAAAATATACACCAAGATTAGCAGATAAGTACAATAAAGATGTTATACCTGCTTTAATGAAGAAGTTTTCTTACAAAACTGTAATGCAAGCTCCTAAATTAGAAAAAATCTGTATCAACCGTGGTGTTAACGGAGCGGTTACAGATAAGAAATTGATAGATGTGGCTGTAGAAGAGCTAAACACCATCACTGGTCAGAAAGCAGTTCCTACCATGTCTAAGAAAGATATCTCTAACTTCAAATTGCGCAAAGGAATGCCCATTGGTGCCCGCGTAACTTTGAGAGGAGAGAAGATGTATGAATTCCTTGATAGACTTGTATCTGTTGCGTTACCACGTGTACGTGACTTTAAAGGAATCAGTGATAAAGCTTTTGACGGAAGAGGTAATTATACATTGGGTGTAACTGAGCAAATCATTTTCCCTGAAATTGATATAGATAAAGTGAATAAGATTACAGGTCTCGACATCACTTTTGTAACCACTGCAAATACCAATGAAGAAGCATTTGAATTGCTGAAAGAATTGGGTATGCCGTTCAAAGGAATAAAGAAAGATTAATTAAACAAGAATAACTACATTATGGCAAAAGAATCAGTAAAAGCCAGACAAAGAAAGCGCGAGAAAATGGTTGCTCAGTATGCAGATAAACGTGCAGCCCTAAAGGCAGCAGGTGATTATGCAGGTCTTGACCTCCTTCCTAAAAACGCTTCTCCGGTTCGTTTAAAAAACCGTTGTCAGCTTACAGGTCGTCCCAAAGGGTATATGCGCTATTTTGGTCTGTCTAGGATTATGTTCCGCGACATGGCTTTGAATGGTATGATACCTGGTGTAAAAAAAGCGAGCTGGTAATATTCCCGCTGCTAAACAAAATTTAGAACTGATATAATATAAATATTATGGTAACTGATCCTATAGCAGACTTCTTAACCAGAATTCGTAATGCTCAGTTGGCTGGTCACAGACTGGTTGAAATTCCTGCTTCCAATTTAAAGAAGCGTTTAACAGAGATTTTGTACGATCAAGGTTATATCTTGAAGTATAAGTTCGAAGAAGACAATAAGCAAGGTCTGATAAAGATCGCTTTGAAGTACGACCCTTCAACCAAAGTTCCTGCCATACGTTCTCTGGAAAGAGTAAGTCGCCCGGGTTTACGCCAGTATGCTAAGCCTGCTGAAATTAAGCGTGTAATAAATGGACTAGGCGTTGCAATTTTAAGTACTTCTAAAGGAGTATTAACTGATAAGCAAGCCAAAGCGCAGAATGTGGGTGGAGAAGTGCTCTGCTATATTTCTTAAAGAATAAGTGCTGACAATTAAGCCTCTTAGTCGTGGCTGAACACAGTACATTGTATATAACAAAATAAAAATCGACTATGTCTCGTATAGGTAAACAACCAGTAGTAATTCCAGCCGGCGTTACCATTTCAGTAACTGCTAATAATTTAGTTACTGTGAAAGGGCCAAAAGGTGAATTGAATGAATCCATTGACCGTGATATTACTATCGAAATAAAAGATGGAGAGGCACTTGTTTCTCGTCCTACAGACCAGATACGCCATCGTGCTATGCATGGTTTGTACCGTTCTTTGCTGAGTAATATGGTAAAAGGGGTAACCGATGGTTATAAGAAAGAACTTGAATTGGTAGGGGTGGGTTATAAAGCTGCTAGTACAGGTAATCTATTGGATCTCTCCTTAGGTTATTCTCACAATATTTTGATAGAAATACCAAGCGAATTGAAAGTAACTACTACTACTGAAAAAGGTCAGAACCCAAAAGTTTTTTTAGAAGGAATTGACAAACAACTTATTGGTCAAGTAGCTGCCAAACTTCGTAGTCTCCGTAAGCCTGAACCATACAAAGGAAAAGGTGTGAAATATGCTGGTGAAATATTGAGAAGAAAAGCAGGTAAAGCAGCAGGTAAATAATTAACAAACTAATCATCCAACCACCGGCCGTATCGGAGGTTATAAATAAACAACAATGGGTAAATTAATTCAAAGGCAAAAAATAAGGTATCGCATTCGCAAGAAAATTGCTGGTACTGCTGCAAAGCCTCGCCTATCTGTATTCAGAAGCAACGCTGAAATCTATGCACAACTTATTGATGATGATAATGGAGTTACATTGGTAGCCGCCTCATCTCGTGATAAAGATATTGCTGCTCAAAAATTAACTAAGATTGAAAAGTCTAAATTGGTTGGTGAAGCAGTTGCACGCAAATCCATTGAACTGGGATTAACAACTTGTGTTTTTGACAGAGGTGGTAATCTATACCACGGTCGTGTGAAGTCTGTTGCAGAAGGTGCAAGACAAGGCGGACTGGTATTCTAATTAGCTAACATCAATTTAATCGCTCAATAAATGTCTAAAGTAAGCGTAAATAAAGTAAAAGCGGGTGGTGATATAGAACTGAAAGATAAAGTAGTTGCCATAAACCGTGTGGTGAAAACCACCAAAGGTGGTCGTACTTTCAGTTTTTCTGCCCTAGTAGTTGTAGGTAACGAAAATGGAGTAGTTGGTCACGGATTAGGTAAAGCAAAAGAAGTACAAGAGGCTATTGCCAAAGGTATTGAAGATGCTAAAAAGAATCTGGTGAAAGTTCCCGTAATGCACGGAACTATTCCACACGAACAATTGGCTAAAGATGGTGCTGCCAAAGTATTGATTAAACCAGCTGCACATGGAGCGGGTGTAATTGCAGGTGGTAGCATGCGTTCAGTGCTAGAGAGTGCGGGTATTACCGACGTACTTGCCAAAAGCCTTGGTTCTGCCAACCCACACAACGTGGTTAAAGCTACCATCAAAGCACTTAGTCTTTTGAGAGAACCTATTCAGGTTGCCAAAACACGTAGTGTGAAATTAAGTAAAGTATTTAACGGGTAAAGTCAATAGTCTAGGTACCACCCACTGATTAATTACAAACGACTACAACATGAAAAAGATTAAAATTACACAAATAAAAAGTGGCATCGACAGATCAGAGCGTCAAAAGCAAACCTTGATTGCACTTGGTTTGAGAAAACTCAATGCTACCAAAGAAGTGGAAGCTACTCCCCAAATTATTGGAATGGTAAATAAAGTAAGCCATTTGGTAAAAGTAGAAGAGCTTGCCTAATTCTAGTTTCTTAATTTAACGCGAGGGGTGATACCCCGTAAGTTCAAAATCAACTTAGTATGAAATTACACAATTTAAAACCTGCTGAAGGTTCTGTAAAAAAAGCAAAAAGAATTGGTCGTGGTGAAGCATCCGGTAAGGGTGGCACATCTACAAAAGGTAATAAGGGTGGACAAAGCCGCGCTGGTTACAAAAGCAAAATGGCACACGAAGGTGGACAAATGCCCATCCAACGCCGAATTCCTAAGCGTGGGTTTAAAAATATCAACAGAATAGAATATAAAGTATTCAACTTGGGTCAGCTAGACCAGTTGATTGAGAAATATGGTTTCACAGAAATCTCTCTCGAAACTTTGTATATCAACGGATTGATCAATCGCACAGATCGTGTTAAAGTACTAGCGAACGGTGAATTGAAAACAAAACTGAACTTCAAAATCAATGCCATCAGTGATAAGGCTAAACTAGCCATTGAAGCTGCGGGTGGATCAGTTGAAATTATCAAATAATTTTAACGTAATTTGCCAGACGCATCCAGTATGCGTCTTTTTGGTTTTAGCATTTTAACGCCATTTAATTAATTGAAGTGAAAAAATTAGTTCAGACTTTTAGAAATATTTGGACCATTGAAGAGTTACGAAGCAAAATTGTTGTAACCCTTGCCTTGGTATTGACCTACCGTTTCGGTACCCATATTGTGCTTCCAGGTATTGATCCAAACAAAATTGAAGCTGCTGCAACTGCGGCAAAAAGTAATGGACTGCTGGGCATTTTTGATATGTTTGCTGGTGGGGCATTCTCTCAAGCTTCTATTCTTGCATTGGGAATTATGCCCTATATTTCTGCTTCTATCTTTATGCAGTTGATGACTATTTTAGTGCCCCAATTACAAAAAGTGCAGAAGGAAGGAGAGAGTGGTCGCAAAAAAATTAACCAGTGGACTCGATACCTCACTGTTATTGTTACTTTATTCCAAGCAGGAGCTTATGTAGCTTACTTAAATAGTCCTGGCTATGCGGAAGCAATTTTGCCTGCCTATAAAGCATTCTTTTGGTTTTCTACTGTTGTTACATTAACTGCTGGTACATTATTCGTAATGTGGCTTGGAGAAAGAATTCAAGATAAAGGATTGGGCAATGGTACTTCCATCATTATTATGGTAGGTATTTTGGCGCGACTGCCCCAGTCTATCATTCAAGAATTTACTGCTAAGGGTGTTAATGGTGGTGGTGGTTTATTGATATTTTTAATTGAGATTGCCATTCTAGTTAGCATTATTATGGGACTGATCATCTTGGTACAAGGTGTTCGGAAAATTCCCGTAAGCTATGCTAAGCAAATCATTGGGAACAGGCAATTCGGTGGTGCCCGTCAATTCCTCCCTGTTAAAGTAAATAGTGCTGGTGTAATGCCCATCATTTTTGCACAAGCCATCATGTTCTTACCTACCTTGGCTTCTTTCACCAATTTAGATTCTGCTCAGGGTATTGTAAAGATTTTTAATGATCACAGTAATTTCTGGTATATGGTGATATACTCAGTGATGGTGATTGGCTTTACCTTCTTGTACACGGCACTTATTTTTAATCCCAAGCAAATTGCAGAAGATTTAAAGCGCAACAATGGATTTGTTCCGGGTGTAAAACCTGGTCAGCCTACTGCTGATTATATTGGAGCTATCATGGACAGAATTACCTTACCAGGTGCTATTTTCTTAGCCTTAGTGGGTATATTGCCCGGCTTTGCACAACGTTTGGGTGTAACACAGGGTTTCAGCACTTTCTTTGGAGGAACTTCTTTGTTAATTATGGTGGGTGTTGTATTAGATACATTACAACAAATTGAAACCTATCTCTTGATGAGACAATATGATGGACTGATGAATAGTGGAAGGGTACAGGGAAGACAGGGTGTTGCCAATACTGTAATTTAATATTTTTAATAATGATGAAATTATAAACCTGTTTGGCATTGCTGAACAGGTTTCTTTTTAATACCTAATGACCAGAAGAAACAATATGATCCTTTATAAAACGGAATCGGAAATTGCACAGATGAAGGAAGCTGCGCTGTTGGTGAGTAAAACACTTACAGAAGTAGCCAAAGTATTGCAACCTGGAATGACTACGTTGCAAATTGATAAATTGTGTGCTGACTTCATAAAAGAGAAACAAGCCATCTCCTCTTTTTTAAACTATCGTGGTTATCCCTTTACCATTTGCGCCTCAGTAAATGATGTGGTGGTTCATGGTTTTCCAAATGATGCACCCCTCAAAAATGGGGATATTGTATCCATTGATATGGGCGTGATTTTGAATGGTTGGCATGGAGACCATGCCTATACTTTTATACTGGGTGAAGTTCCTGTAGAGGTGCTGAACCTTGTAAAGGTAACCAAGGAGTCACTTTACAAAGGAATTGAGAAAGCCACGGTGAATAACCGGATTGGTGATATTTCTTATGCCATTCAAGAACACACCGAAATTAAAAATGGATACGGTGTTGTAAGAGAATTGGTTGGTCACGGCTTGGGTAGAAGTCTCCACGAAGATCCGCAAATGCCCAATTATGGGAAACGCGGAACAGGGCCTAAATTAAAAGAAAATTTAGTGTTGGCCATTGAGCCGATGATTAATATGGGAACTAAAGATGTGTATACCGAAGAAGATGGGTGGACGGTTCGCACGCGCGATGGTAAACCATCTGTTCATTTTGAACACGATGTTTGCGTGAAAAAAAACAAAGCATTGATACTATCTGATTACAGCATTATAGAAGCAGCAGAAAAGGCGAACACAAATTTGAACAGTTCTTATTATTAATTTCCATACTATGGACTCCCTTTAATTCCTACACCTTTTATGCAAAAACTTATCGTGATAGGTGGTGGTGCAGCAGGATTTTTCTGTGCAATAAATGCTGCAAGGCTTCGGCCTGATTTAAAAGTGGTATTGCTGGAGAAATCTGGCAAACTATTGTCTAAGGTAAAAGTGAGTGGGGGGGGTAGATGTAATACTACCCACGCTTGTTTTGAAATTCCTACACTGGTAAAAAAATATCCCCGAGGTGAAACATTTTTAAAAAAAGCCTTTCATCAGTTTAATACCAATCATACCATTCAATGGTTTTTAGAAAGAGGGGTGGGGCTGCATGAAGAGAGTGATGGCAGAATGTTTCCCACTAATAATCAATCACAAACCATCATCGATTGCTTACTTAAAGAAGCCGATAAATATAAGGTTGAAATAGTATTGTATTCTGAAGTGAAAAGTATTGAACCAACCCTTGGTGGATTCAAACTTATGATAGGCAGTACTTCAAATTCAATGCCAGCAACTTCAATTATGAATACCCAGTTTATTTGTATTGCCTGTGGGGGCTACCCCAAATCTGATATGTTTAATTGGCTGCGCAAACTAAACCATACCATACAATCTCCCGTTCCATCGCTGTTTACTTTTAATATTCCCAAACATCCAATTACAAGTTTAATGGGATTAAGTGTTCCCAATGTAAGCGTAAAAATTGTAGGCACCAAATTAAAAGAAGCAGGTCCCTTGCTTATTACCCATTGGGGATTGAGCGGTCCTGTAATACTCCGATTGTCTGCTTGGGGGGCGCGACAGCTTTCGGAGTTACAATACAATTTTTCTATTCTTGTTAATTGGTTGGGTGATACCAATGAAGCACAATTAAGAGAAGAGTGGGGGTTTTACAGGGAACAATTTGCTGCGCAAAAAATGGGCGGGAAAAATCCGTTCTCCCTTCCTGCAAGGTTGTGGAACTTTATATTGGAATCTAGTGGAATAGCGGAACATATTCGATGGGCGGAATTAAAATCGCTACAACAAAATAAACTCATTCAACTACTTACTGTTTTTCCGTTTGATGTAAGCGGAAAAACTACTTTTAAAGAAGAATTTGTAACCTGCGGAGGTATTACACTTTCAGAAATTAATGCACAATCAATGGAAAGCAAAATCATTCCAGATCTGTTCTTCGCGGGTGAGATTATGGATATTGATGGCATAACGGGCGGTTTTAACTTTCAGCATGCATGGACCAGCGGATGGATTGCGGCTTCGGCTATTGCGAAAAAGCAATCAAACTAGAAATACAGGTGTAATTAAAACCTGCTAGCTTTTCTTCTTTAAATTACCAGCTAATTTTTGATTTGCTTTATAGCGCAAGTCTGGAGTGCCATCAGCTTTCATGGGGCCGATTGCTTTTTTCTGATTTGCCTTAAACCGCATATCAGGAGTACCGTCTTTTTTATTCAAGCTACCCTTGTCAGCACCTTTTAGCATTATTCCATCCTTCCCCTGAAGTTTTTGAATTTGTTCTACTTTTCTTGCATCATTCAAAGTTCTTTGTGAAGTTGAATTTAGTTGGAATAAGACCAGAACGGTAATAATAAGTAAGATTTTTTTCATGTGTTAATTTTAATTTTTTTTAATGGCCACATGGAATGAGCTAATTAACAAATTCTTGTTATGGCTCATTTCAAAAAAGCAATTTTTAGGTATACAAGGTATTAATTTTTTTTATTGTTGTTCATTACTTTTTTGGAGGAGCCAAATTCAAAATCGGTAGTATTGGACTTCTTAACGGGACTTGCCTGCTTTTCTTGGCTCATGCTTGCATTAATTCGATCATTAATTCTCCTTAAAATATCTCTGTTAGATGCTGGATGCTTTTGAGTATTTGAACCATAGCTAGTATTGGTAGCAGTAGGGTTTTTTCTTCTGCCTTTGGCAAAATCTACTTTTTCAGTGGCTTTTCTCGCTTTTTCTTGAGCTGCCAAAGCTTTGTCCATTCCTTTTGGTAGCTTCTGAGCATTCAAAAAGTAAGGGAATAAACAGTAAAAAAAGGCGAAAAAAACAAGTTTTCTCATGGATTTCAGTAAAGTCCTATATTGAAGGTACTATGTTTACACGGCTGGGTTGGGAACTAGGTATTTTTTTAACATTTTTACCAGTTTTACCGTCTTATTTGTACCTTTGCAGCCCGATTAAAACCATCGGTATATAAGTATGAATTTATTTAACAAACAACTAAACGCAGATGCTCAGGAGAATGCGGCAGCCATAGAAGCTGTTGACCTTCCTACTGCGACAACAAATGCACCTGAAGCCGAACAGCCTAATGCTGCAGTGGCTGTTGAAGAAGCCCCTGTTGTAGTTACTGCCCATGATGATTTTGATTGGAGTATTGACAAACGCAATGTGAGCCATTACGCTGAAACAGAACGTATGAAGTACGATAAAGTGTATGACAATACCTTTATTCAAATTGCCGATGGAGAAATTGTGCAAGGTGGCGTAGTAGCTTTAACCAAAACAGATGTAGTAATTAACATTGGATTTAAAAGTGATGGTCTCGTTTCTTTGAATGAATTCCGTGATGTGCAAGGATTGGCTATTGGAGACACTGTAGAAGTAATGGTGGTTGAAAAAGAGGATCGCCTAGGTAATCTGCACTTGAGCCGTAAATCTGCTCGCATCTATCGTGCTTGGGAAAGAATTGTAGAAGTACACAGAACTGGTGAAGTAGTTACTGGTACGGTTACTAGCAAAACCAAAGGCGGTTTAATTGTAGATGTATTTGGTATGGAAACCTTCTTGCCAGGTTCTCAAATTGACGTTAAACCCGTAACCGATTACGATCAGTTCGTAGGTAAAACTATGGAGTTTAAAGTGGTTAAAATAAATGAAACCATAAAAAATGCAGTAGTATCTCATAAGGCATTAATTGAAAGTGATATTGAAGCACAGCGTGCAGAAATTATGAGTAAATTAGAAAAAGGTCAAGTATTAGAAGGGGTGGTTAAAAATATTACTGACTTTGGTGCATTTATGGATTTGGGAGGTCTAGACGGATTATTGTATATCACTGATATTTCATGGGGTAGAATTTCTCACCCTAGTGAAGTGGTGAAAATGGATCAGAAATTACAGGTGGTTGTACTAGATTTTGATGACGATAAAAAACGCATCAGCCTAGGATTAAAACAACTTACTCCACATCCTTGGGATGTATTGCCAGAAGGTTTGGCTGAAAGCAGTGTTGTAAAAGGAAAAGTGGTAAATATTGAAGACTATGGTGCTTTCTTAGAAATTCAACCCGGTGTTGAAGGTCTGGTACACGTATCTGAAATAACTTGGGCCAATACTCCTATCAACGCTAAAGAATTCTTTAAACTCGGAGATGAGCATGAGGCTAAAGTAGTAACATTAGATACCGATGCTCGCAAAATGAGTTTGAGTATCAAACAAATGAGCCAAGATCCTTGGAATACTATTGAAAACAAATTCCCTGAGAGTAGTAAGCACAAAGGTTTGGTGAAAAATATCACTCCTTATGGCGTATTTGTTGAATTAGAGCCTGGTATTGGTGGAATGATTCATATCAGTGATTTGAGCTGGTTGAAGCGCTTTAATCACCCAAGTGATTATACCAAAGTAGGGGAGCAAATTGACATATTGATCTTAAGTATTGATAAAGAAAACCGCAAACTACAACTGGGTCATAAGCAATTAGAAGAAGATCCTTGGAATTCTTTAGAAGAAACTTTTGCCATTGCTTCTGTACATGAAGGAACGGTTACCCGCAAAGACGATAAAGGTGCTTTGGTTCAGTTGCAGTATGGTTTGGAAGGATTTGCCCCTAACCGTCACCTGAATAAGGAAGATGGAACACAGGTAAAGGCAGACGAAACAGCTCAATTTGTGGTGATTGAATTCGATCGCAATGAAAAGAGAATCGTTTTAAGTCACGCCCGTATTTGGGAGCAGCATATTGCTGAAGAGAAAGAAGCCGCTAAAAAAGAGGCAAAAGCTGAATCAGACAATACCAAAAAAGCGGTAAAAAATATCCAAAGCAAAGTAGAGAAATCTACGTTGGGTGATTTGGGTGCTTTGGCTGAAATCAAAGCTAAATTGCAGGAAGGAGAGGGTGATACCAAGTAATATCACCTGAGTTGTAATAGAAAAGGCTGCTCCGCTTTAAAATGCGGGGTGGCCTTTTTAGCTAATAATTAACGCACACGCACTTATAATTGATAAAAACCCTTTATAAATTGCGTTTTTATACCTAATTTTGCAAACTTCTATGGGTAGATTCTTAATATTTTTATTATCGGCTTCGCTGTTATTCTCTGCTTGCACTTCTAAGTTTTCTAAAATTATGAAGAGCAAAGATTATGAGTACAAACACAAGATGGCAGAGCAATATTATACCGATAAAAACTACACAGACGCATTAAAGCTTTTTGAAGATATTTTCCCTTATTTAAAAGGCTCCACAAAATATGAGGAGATATATTATAAATACGCTTACTGCTATTACTATACCAAAGACTATTTAAACGCTGAGAATATGTTTAAAAGCTTTGTGGAAAATTTCCCAGCAAGCTTAAAGAGTGCAGATTGTGAATATATGAGAGCGTACTGCTATTTTAAACAATCGCCCAAAGTTGAATTGGATCAAACCAATACCACCAAAACAATGGGGTTGATGCAAGCTTTTATTGGTACACATCCCAACTCACCTAAAATTCAAGATGCTACCAATATTATAGATCAATGTAGGGAAAAACTTGAACGAAAAGATTTTCTAAGTGCAGAACTCTATTATAATTTAGGATTTTATAAAGCAGCAGCCATTGCATTTGGCAATGTGGCGGATAATTTTCCTGACTCAAAACAGTCCGATGAGTACAAGCTACTTATGATTAAATCGTACTTTAAATATGCTGAAATGAGCTATGAGGAAAAGCAACAAGAGCGATTTGAGAAAGTAGTAGCTGAATGCGGAGAATTCAATGATCGTTTCAATGAAAGTAAGTATCTTACCGAAGTTGCCAAGTACAAAACACAAACCCTTAACATACTTAAAAACCGTAAAAAATGAGTAAACTAAGAAGGCAAATAAGTGCCAATACTGCAAGTGTAGTTGAAACGAAAAGCCTGATTTCTATAAAAGAAAAAACGGGTAATTTGTATGAATCTATTGCTATTATTTCTCGTAGAGCCAACCAAATTAATATCACCATTAGAGAGGAACTACATAATAAATTGGAGGAATTTGCCAGTCACACAGACAGCCTAGAGGAAATTCATGAAAATAAAGAGCAAATTGAAATTTCTAGAGCATATGAAAAAATGCCAAACCCCGCAATACTAGCTACCCAAGAGTTTATGGAGGGCAAAATTTATCATAGAAGAAACAACGATACTGATTTGTTTAGATAAATGGGAAACTGCTTTATTGCCTATCAATAGGATGAAGCTTGCTTTTGAAATAACTCATACAACCTCTAATTTTGTTAAAATGATTTGGAACGACAGTATTATACTGTCGTTTTTTGTTACTTTGAACCCTCATTCTGTATTATGTTAGCATCTAAAAAAATACTGATTGGTATTACTGGCAGTATAGCTGCGTATAAAACTATATTACTGGTACGTTTATTAATGAAAGCAGGTGCTGAAGTAAAAGTAGTGATAACGCCAGCTGCTAAAGCTTTTGTTTCCCCATTAGTGCTAAGTACACTTTCAAAACATAATGTATATGCGGATCTGGTTGAATCCGATCAGTGGGCTAATCACGTTGAATTGGGGCGTTGGGCAGATCTATTTATTATTGCTCCCCTGAGTTGTAATACCTTGGCTAAAATGGCCAATGGATACTGTGATAATATGCTGCTGGCAGTGTATCTATCCGCAACTTGTGCCGTTGTAGTGGCACCAGCTATGGATGAAGATATGTGGCACCATGCTTCCACCCAAAAAAATCTAGCCACTTTATTATCATACGGTATTACAAGTATTCCGGTAGGTAATGGAGAACTGGCAAGCGGTTTATTTGGCGAAGGCAGAATGGCTGAGCCCGAGGAGATTTTGCAATTTTGCGAGGAGACTTTTTTTAGAGGCAAATCACTCACTGGGAAAAAAGTATTGGTTACTGCCGGGCCTACTTATGAGGCCATTGATCCTGTTCGATTTATTGGCAATTATTCCTCCGGAAAAATGGGTTTTGCCATTGCAGAAGCATTGTATATGGCAGGGGCAGACGTGCAGTTGATTACTGGGCCTTCGCATGAGCAATTACGCTACAAAGGCATAAAAATTTTACCCGTAATTTCTGCTGCGGAAATGTATGAAGCGGTGGCTCCATTGATGGAGCAAGTAGATATAGCCGTTTATTGCGCCGCAGTTGCTGACTTTACGCCTTCTATAAAACAGATAGAAAAAATTAAAAAAAATACGGATCACCTATTGCTTGAATTAGTGCCTACCATTGATATTTTAGCAATGGCTGGTGCGAAGAAAAAAAGCAATCAATATATTTTAGGATTTGCACTGGAAACAGAAAATGAAAAAGAAAATGCTTTGGCAAAACTCAAGCGAAAGAATATAGATGCTATTGTACTTAATTCGCTCAGAACGGAAGGTGCGGGCTTTGGATATGATACCAATGAGATTACTATTTTTTCTGCCAAGGGTATTGAAAAAACATTCCCTTTGCAGTTGAAAAAGTCAGTCGCTACCCAAATTGTTTCATTTATAATTGATGAACTTCATGCATAAAATTCTTATCATTATTTTAATGTTATTTGGGTTTGTTTCTAAAAACCTATTTGCAGAAGAACTACAAGCAAAGGTAACGGTACTTGCTGCTAGGGTAAATACTACAGTAGATAGAAAAATATTTGCTACCCTTCAAACCCAGCTAAATAATTTAATGAATAATCGAAAGTGGGGTAATGATGTTTTTAAGCAAAATGAAAAAATTCAATGCAGTTTTATTCTGAATATTGAAAGTATTATTGAGACGAATTTGTACAAAGCGTCTTTAACAATTCAAGCGGCCCGTCCTGTTTTTAATGCTTCTTACCAAGCTGCGTTGGTGAATTATGTAGACCAAGAAGTGGTGTTTAAATATGTTGAATTTCAGCCCATTGAGTTTAATGAAAATAGGGTACAAGGAACCGACGCTGGTGCAGCTAATTTAACGGCAATTTTTGCATTTTATGCATATACTATTTTAGGATTAGATTACGATTCATTTGCCCCCAAAACAGGAGAAACCTTTTTTAGAAAAGCTCAAAATATTGTAAATAATGCGCCAGAAGGTAAAAGTATTGCTGGATGGCGAGTTTTTGACGGATTGAGAAATAGGTATTGGCTGAATGAAAATATGATCAACTCTCGCTATAATATTTTGCACGATATTATTTACACCTACTATAGAGCTGGCCTGGATAAAATGATTGAGAATGAAAATGAGGCAAGAAGTAATATGTTACAGGCATTAACCCAGTTAAATGCCTTCAACAGGGAAAATCCAAATACTATGATGCTTCAGTTTTTTATGCAGGGTAAATCAATTGAATTGATTGGGGTTTTTAAAAAGGGATCAATAGACGAAAAGTCTAAGGTCACGGAAATTTTAGCAGTGCTTGATGTGGTTAATGCTTCAAAATACAAACAAGAATTACAATGAAGTATTTAAAAGGGGTTCTTTTTTTATGGATGAGCATATCATGTGGTAGGAAAAAAATTCCCTCTGATGTGCTTCCTATTGATCAAATGAAATTGGTGGTATGGGATATGATGAAGATGGATGAATATTATATAAGAATCACGCTAAGAGATACCTTGCACCAGTTAAACCAAGAGCAATTTAAACTGTATAGTAAAGTATTTGGTGCCTATAATATTACCAAACAACAATTTTATTCAAGTTACGATTATTATCAAAGTAATCCAGTTGCTTTTAAAACACTTATTGATTCAATAGATGCTGTTGCAAGTAGACAAAAAACAGTAGGATACAATAAAAAATATTCAAATTCAAAATGAATAAGGTTTATAATAATGCATTGTGTGCAACCCTCGACATTCAAGATGGAGCTACTATTATGGTAGGAGGCTTCGGATTAAATGGCATTCCCGAAAACTGTATAGCTGCATTGGTAAAGCATGGGGTAAAAGGGTTGACCTGTATTTCAAACAATGCGGGGGTAGACGATTTTGGCTTGGGCTTATTGCTAATTACTAAGCAGATTAAAAAAATGATTAGTAGTTATGTTGGGGAAAATGCTGTTTTTGAAAAACAATTGTTGAATGGTGAATTGGAAGTTGATTTGATACCTCAAGGTACTTTAGCTACCAGCATTCAAATGGGGGGTATGGGTATTCCAGCTTATTTTACACCCGCTGGTTATGGTACTGAAATAGCTGTAGGAAAAGAAGTGCGCGAGTTTAATGGTAAAATGTATTTAATGGAAAAAGCCCTGCAAGCAGATTTTACGCTTGTAAAAGCTTGGAAGGGCGATAAAGCAGGCAATTTGGTATTTCGTAAAACCACCAGAAATTTTTCTACCTCAATGGCAAAAGCTGGTACCATTACCATTGCAGAAGTAGAAGAACTTTTAGAGCCAGGTATGATTGATCCTGATGATGTACACGTTGCTGGTGTGTATGTTCACCGAATATTTCAAGGTAGCAATTATGAAAAAAGAATTGAGCGGAGAACGGTGTGTATGGATAAACCTTAAGCGCTGGATGATAAGGAAAATTTCATTCAAAAAAATAGTAGCATGCTGGATAAATTTGGAATTGCAAAAAGGATTGCACAGGAGCTTCAAGATGGCATGTATGTTAATCTTGGAATTGGCATCCCTACGCTGGTGGCAAATTATATTCCCAAAGGAATCTCTGTTATTTTTCAAAGTGAGAATGGAATGTTAGGAATGGGCCCTTATCCCGAAGAAAGTTTGATTGACGCTGATTTGATTAATGCAGGAAAAGAAACGGTTACCTTAATTCCAGGAGGTGCTTTTTTTGACAGTGCTGAAAGTTTTGGAATGATTAGGGCTGGAAAAATTGATTTGACGGTATTGGGAGCCATGGAAGTAAGTGAAACGGGAGATATTGCCAATTGGAAAATTCCGGGTAAAATGGTCAAGGGCATGGGTGGTGCAATGGACTTAGTGGCTGGTGCAAAAAATATTATTGTGGCCATGATGCATACCAATCCAAAAGGAGAGAGTAAATTATTATCGTCTTGTTCTTTACCTTTAACCGGAATTGGATGTGTAAAGAAAGTAGTTACTGATTTGGCTGTTATTGACCTTACTCCAAATGGATTCCTTTTAATAGAGCGTGCGCCTGGTGTAAGTGTTGAGACTATAGTAGCAATGACTGCTGCTAAATTGCAAATACCTGATTATGTACCTGAAATGCGTCTATAAAAAATTGTTCTTTTGTTTTTTATTTTAAATTAAATATACCTTTTATGAGTATTCAAGTTGGCCAACAAGCCCCCGATTTTGCACTGTTTAATACAGCCAAACAAAAAGTAACTTTGTCTGAGCAACAAGGCAAACCCGTAGTAATCTTATTCTTTCCCCTAGCTTTTACTGGGGTTTGTACTGCGGAACTTTGTAATGTTCGCGACAATATTGCGCTCTACAATAATACCAATGCACAGGTATTTGGTATTTCTGTTGATTCTTTGTTTACGCTGGAAAAGTTCAGCAATGAACAAAATCTTAATTTTCCTTTACTCAGTGATTTTAATAAAGACGCTGCAAAAGCATTTGGGGTGCTTTATGAAGTGTTTCCCGCGTTTGAAATGATGGGTGTAAGCAAACGTGCTGCGTTTGTGGTTGATAAAAATGGAGTGGTTCAATATGCCGAAGTTTGTGCCACGCCGGGCGACTTACCCAATTTTGTAGCTATTCAAGAAACCCTTGCTGGTTTGTAATTTATTTATGCTGGCTGGGAAGCTGCCCCCTTTTTAATGGGGGGCAGCTTCCCAGTTTTGGAAAATATGTTCCATTTCGTTAGCTTTAGCCTATAATTAGCTACATGAAGCGGGCTATAATCCTTTTTTTATTTTTTATGGTTATTATTGGCGAAAGTTTTATTGCCGATGATCATAGCTATTCAACTATAAATAACAGTGGTAGCCTACATAAAATTGAGCGATTTTATCCCAACCCTGCAATCCAATATATTCGGTTTGATTTTAGTGAATCGGTTGATAAGTACAATGTGTTAGAAGTATATAATTTTATGGGTCGGAAAATGAGTAGTGTTCAAGTTTTTTCAAGAAAACTTACTATTTATTTTGACGATAATTTTACCCGTGGGTTATATATATTTCAACTCCGTGATAGAAGTGGTAGAATTATTGAGTCGGGCAAATTCCAAGTGATTCAATAACTAGGTTCCCGTTACTTCTACAATTAAAAATTTTAAGTAGTTGGTATTGTCAATACCTCTGATAGTTGGATGATCTGGTGATTGACTTTGATATACTACCTGCCTTAATTTTTTATGGGCGTCTTTTGCAGCCGCTTCAATGGCTGATAAAAATAAATCGGGAGACACCAGATTGGTGCAACTTGAAGTAACCAGAAATCCCCCATTTCTAATTAATTTCATTCCCCTTAAATTAATTTCTTTATAGCCCGTCAACGCATTTTCTATATTGCCCCTGCTCTTGGTAAACGCAGGCGGATCAAGCATTACCACATCATATTTAGGGCCTTGTTTGCCCCATTCCTTCAACACATCAAACGCATTCATTGCTTCAAACTTACAAATATGATCTAGCTTATTCAGCACAGCATTTTTATTGGCCTGTAGAACGGCTTGTTCTGAAATGTCAATTCCTAAAACTGTCTTAGCTCCATAATGCGCAGCGTGTATTTCAAAAGTGCCTGTGTAGGTAAATGCGCCCAAAACGTCGGCGTCTTTTACAATATTTTTAATGGCAGTTCTGTTATGTTGTTGGTCAAGAAAATAACCGGTTTTCTGCCCGTTGGCAATATCAACATAAAATTGCAATCCATTTTCTTTAATTATAATATTGGTATCAAATGGAGTGGATAGAAATCCTTTTTGTTGCTCTAGTCCCTCGAGACTTCTAACAGGTACATCGTTGCGCTCATAAATTCCTTTGGGTTTAAAAATTTCGTTTAGCGCATCCACAATAGCAGGCTTCCATTTGTCAATTCCTAATGAAAGCGTTTGGATTACAAAATAGTCGCCAAACTTATCAATAATCAATGCTGGTAAGTAGTCTGATTCTCCAAAAATCAATCGGCAATTCTCTGTGTACCCCAATTTTTTCCTGTAATTCCAGGCACCAAGTATTCGGTTGAAAAAAAATTTTTCATCGATGGGTATGGCTTTTCGTGAGAGTAAACGGACTAAAATTTGCGATTTAGGGTTGATATAGCCTAGCCCTGTGAGTTTTCCATCCGAATAATGAATTTCAACAATATCACCAGCTTCTGGTTGGCCAGCAACCCGATCTACTTCATTGGCATATATCCAAGGGTGTCCATTGGCAATTCTTGGCGCGATATTTTTTTTGAGGTATACCTTAATCATGGTGCAAATATAGCTTGCTACTCAATCTGTCAATTTTTCCCTTTTCTTTGCGTGGCAAAATTATTGCCTCATAGTGATTTTAAATATAACCTATTATGGAAGCGCAAGAAATGACGAATAACACAGAAACAACGGAAAAATCAGCAGTAATGGACAGTTATACTGACGAAAGTGCAGCCCAACCAACCAAAGTAGAGGAGCCCACGGTAGAAGTTTCCGTGGAGGCGCAGTTACAAACGGCCTTAGATGAGCAGAAAGACAAATACCTTCGTCTAATGGCTGAATTTGATAATTTTAGAAGAAGAACGGCTAAGGAAAGACTCGATTTAATTCAAACTGCCGGTAAAGATGTAATTGTATCGTTATTAGATGTATTAGATGATTGCGATAGGGCAGAGAAACAATTACAAAGTTCTGACGATATTGCCGTTCAAAAAGAGGGTATTCAGTTGGTATTTAATAAGCTCAGATCTGTAATGGTACAAAAAGGAGTAAAAGCTATGGAAACTGTGCATACTGATTTTGATGTAGAACTGCACGAAGCCATAACAGAAATACCAGCACCAGTTGACGATTTGAAAGGTAAAGTAGTAGATGAAATAGTAAAAGGGTACTATTTAAATGATAAGTTAATTCGATTCGCTAAAGTTGTAGTAGGAAAATAAAAATTATGGCTAAAAGAGATTTTTACGAAATATTGGGAGTAGCTAAATCTTCCTCTGCTGATGAAATAAAAAAAGCATACCGCAAAGTTGCTATGCAGTATCACCCAGATAGAAATCCAGGTGATAAATCTGCTGAAGATAAATTTAAAGAAGCCGCTGAAGCCTATGAAATTTTAAGCGATGCAGATAAAAAAGCAAAATACGACCGCTATGGTCACGCTGCATTTGGACCTGGTACCAGTGGCGGTGGTGGCCATTATGGCGGCGGTGCTGGTATGAATATGGATGATATATTCAGTCAATTTGGGGATGTATTTGGCGATGATATGTTTGGAAGCTTTTTTGGAGGAGGAAGAAGTAGGGGTGGAGGTGGAGGTAGAGCTAGGGGGCAACGAGGCAGTAATCTTCGTATAAAATTAAAATTAAACTATGAAGAAATTGCCAAGGGCGTAACTAAAAATGTGAAGGTAAAAAAACATGTTAGTTGCAATACTTGTGGAGGTAATGGGGCAAAGGACAAAAATAGTATGCAGACTTGCGGTACTTGCGGCGGTAGCGGCCAAGTTAGAAAAGTAACCAGTACATTTTTGGGTCAGATGCAAACGGTTGTAACATGTTCTACTTGTAATGGGGAAGGAACTACTGTTACCGCCAAATGCAGTACTTGCAAAGGCGAAGGAAGGGCATATGGCGAAGAAACCATCAGTATTGATATTCCAGCAGGTGTGCAAGACGGTATGCAATTAAGCATGGGCGGAAAAGGCAACGCAGGCGAAAGAGGTGGTGCGCCGGGCGACCTAATCATTCAGATTGAAGAAGAAACGCACGAAGAATTGTATAGGGATGGGCTGAATGTGGTATATGATTTACATATATCTTTTCCCGATGCTGTATTTGGAACACAAATAGAAGTTCCAACGATTGATGGAAGGGCTAAAATTAAAATTCCGGCAGGAACCCATAGTGGTAAGATTTTTAGATTAAAAGGGAAAGGGTTTCCAGAAGTACAGGGATATAGCCGCGGAGACCAATTAATTAATATAAATATTTGGACGCCCCAGCACTTGAGTAATGAAGAGAGAGAAGCATTAGAAAAATTCAACAGCAGCAGTAATTTCAAACCCAATCCAGTAAAGGGGGAGAAGAGCTTTTTTGATAAGGTAAGAGAGGCGTTTAGTTAATGGCTTTTTTTCTCTGCTTTTTATTGCTTGGTTGATATACTTTGAGGGCTTTCTGTATTAGCCCTAGAAATTCATTTTGTAAAATATTGGTTTGGTCAATAGCAGATTCAGCCAGTGAATAGGTATCCTCAAAACCAAATTCTTTTGTATAAGAAGATTTTTTTAGTACGGAGGCAAAAGCTGCAATGCTGGCTGCAAATCTATAAACACTATCAACAGAATCTATGGAGACAGGATTATAATTGATTGAAAAATTTTGTTGCCATATAGGTAGTTCCATTGGTTTTTTATAGCTGATATTGATATTGGCAAAGGGTTGACCAGAAAGTAGAGAGTCGCTTTTTTGCGGAATGATTTCTAGTATTGCCATAGTAGCGTGACCGCTGCCAACTTCACCACCTTCCAATACACTACTGGTGTCTGCTATGGCATCTTTTTTATTATCAAATCCTATGAGGCGAAATTGTTCTACCGTGTTTTTATTAAATTTAATATGTACAGAAGCATCATTGGCAACCGCGTAAAGTGTGGAAGTAAATTCCTTTACCAATACTTTTTCTGCTTCTTGAATTTGATCGATATAGGCAAAATTTCCATTTCCTTTTTTAGCAAGTGTCTCCAATTTACTGTCTTTGTAATTGCCCATGCCAACACCTAAGCAGGTTAGGTAAATACCTGTTTGCCGATAACGGGTAATCAGGTCGTCTAATTCTTTTTCGGAGGAAAGACCTACATTAAAATCACCATCTGTTGCAAGAATCACCCGATTATTTCCTTTTGGGGAGAAGGTTTTTTTGGCAAGATCGTATGCTACTCTAATTGCGTTTTCTCCAGGTGTATCACCGTTTGCAGTTAATGAATCAATGGCGTCTTTCATTTTTTTCTTTTCAGCGCCACCTGTTGGCTGTAAGGGTATGGCTACGTTACCACCATAAGTAACAATGGATAAAGTGTCTTTCTCCCGAAGATTGCTTACCAATAATTTAAAAGCAGATTGTAAAAGTGGCAACCTATTTGGATAATCCATTGATCCGGAAACATCTATTAAAAAAACAAGATTAGACGGAGGAATGCTATCAAGATTTATTTTAGGAGCAACAATATTTACGAAAAATAATTTATGGGTATTGTTCCAGGGGCAAGAACTAAGTTCGGTTCTGCAGTTAAAAGAAGTAGATAAAAGATCGTCGTCTTCTTTTTTAAAATTAAAATAGTTCAACATTTCTTCGGTACGAACTGCATCAACTGGAACGAACATTTCATTCGATAAAAATCGCCTAATATTACTGTATGCAGCTTTGTCAACATTCAAAGAGAATCCTGTTTCTGGGTATTTTTTTACGTCGATAAAACCGTTTTCTACTACCGTGCTATAAGTTTCTCCAAGCACCGAAAAATGAGCTGTTTCTTTGGGTTTGAGATTGGTAATTACCGAAGCAAGATTTTGCGTATAGCGTTGCGCTGTTGTAGGCAACATTTCTAATATAATAACTTGGTAAATACGAGGGTCTACTTTCAAAACTTTATTTGCATACCCATTTAGTTGTAGGGTGATGCTGTCTGCATTCAGTGCTAAAGGAATGCCAAAATCGCCTTTTCTTCCACTGAGAAAGGGAAGAGTCCCTTTTGATTGCAGGGTAATTTTTACTCCTTCAAGGGGCTTCCCACGTTGGTCTTTTATCTCGCCACACAAATAGAATTGGCTCTGTACCGGAAGTACTATGGTAACGAAAAGGAATAATTGAATGATCCATTTCATTCGCAAGTAATGATTGATATAAACGAAACAAAAAAATACACTTTAATATGAACAAGCCATAAATCCAAACTTATTCAGCTCCTTTTAGTTGATAAATTTCTTTAAGATTTCTTCCAAATCCATCATAGTCGAGACCAAAGCCGAGCACAAAACGATTGGGTATGGAGAAGCAGCAATAATCAATTGGCATGGGGAAAATGGTAGCATCGGGTTTATGCAATAGAACAGCAACTTTGAGTGATGCTGGCTGTTGATTTTGTAATTGGGGCATGAACTCATGCATGGTTTTACCCGTATCAATAATATCTTCTAGAATAATAATATGACGGTTAGTGATATCTATATCTAATCCAATGGCTGTAATAACTTGTCCCGTAGATTTACTTCCCTTGTAGGAAGCCAGTTTAATAAAACATATTTCTGCTTCAATGGTAATTGATTTAAAAAGATCGGAAGCAAACATAAAAGAGCCGTTAAGTACAGCAATAAATAAAGGTTTTTTTCCTTCGTAATCGGAATTGATGAGTTCCGCAAGCGCATATATTTTTTCCTGAATTAATGATTCGGGTAAATAAGGTTCAAAAACTTTATTAAATAGTGTTATTTCCGACATATTATTTTTTATTAGTGGTAGATGATGATTCGGTAGGCGTGATTAGCCAAATTTTGCTGCCCGCGGCTACTGATTTTGATTTTCTAAATTTAATATTATACTGTAAAATATTTTCTATTCGTACTCCTGTAATTTGTGCAATCTGGTAGATGGATTCACCCGATTTTGAAATATAAAAATCGGTGATTCCTTTTTTTTGTTTTCGCTCTAAATAGATTAACTGATTGGTAGGCAGAATATCTATTTCATCCATATCATTAAAGCTAAGTAGTTTGCTAAGTGTGATATGGTATTCATTAGCTAATGCCAGCATTGAAGTACCCTTACTTGCATAAATTACTTTCAGTTCGTTGTTAAGAAATATGCCAGATGGATAAGGAGAAGGGTTGCTATTGGGAGCAACCATATTTTTATTTGTGGTAGTTGTTTTTGAAGGTATTTCTTCTCGTTCTTCTCTTGATTCTCCAGCACCAGGTTGGGCAGTAGTATTGTTATTGATTGGTTTGGATACAGCTTCAATATTTGTTTTATCTGGTGTTGCGGGAGTTTGTTCTTTTGCTTTTGCAATTGCAATAATATTGTATTGGTTGAGGTTATAATCGGTAATTACTTTGATTAGTTTCTGCGGATAAGTAGGGGCAGTTGCATAGCCAGCTTTTTTTAAACCGTATGCCCAAGCTTCATAATCCATTGGGTTTAGGTTGAAAAGAAACGCATAGTGAGGTCTTGTTTTTAAAAAGTTAGAATGATCTTGAAATGATTTTTCAGCAGAAGAATATGCCCTGAAACATTCACCTTTTGCATCATCATTGTGGTACACTTTTGCACCAGTCCATTCAACCTTACATTTAATACCAAAATGATTATTCGATTTTTTTACCAGCACACTTTCTCCCGATTGCGATTCAAGTACGGCTTGAGCAAGCGTTATAGATGCTGGAACGCCCGAACGGCTCATCTCTTGCATGGCAATTTCTTTATACTGATTTATATAGGCAACCGTTTTTTCATTTTGTGCATTGCTCTCAAAGAAAAAAAATACTCCTATTAAGGTAATTAAAACTCTCATCTATTCTAATTTCTTTTTTATAATCATGATGCCATCTCTTACTGAAAGTAATACCTGCTCAGTTCTAGGATCATTTTGTACATGCAGGTTAAAAGCATGTATGGCTTTTGCATTTTTCCCCGTAATATTTTCTTCCAAAACTTGACCATGAAACAATACATTGTCTGCAATAATGATTCCGTTCTTTGACAATCGTGGCAGCACCAATTCATAATAATCTATATACCCTGTTTTATCTGCGTCAATAAAAACCAGATCCCATTGATGCGGCAACTGTGTAATGATGTCTTTGGCATCGCCAATATGCAAAGTTACTTGCTTATTTTGATTGAATTTACTAAAATTTGAAGCCGCAGTGGCAGCGTCACTGGCTCTTAATTCAATGGTATGCAGTTCTCCATTTTCTGCCAATCCTTTTGCCAAGCAAATAGCACTATAACCAGTAAATGTTCCTATTTCTAAAATAAATTTGGGTTTTAATAGAAAACTTAAAAAATATAAGAGTTGACCCTGAATATGCCCACTAAGCATATGTGCTTCAGGGTGGGTATTGGTAGTTGATTCACTAATAGCCGCCAGCTCTGCTGATTCAGGTGAACTTAATGCAGTAATATATTTTTCTGCCAAGGGGGAAATCATATTCATATATAAGTAGATGCGGGTATTTTAGCTAAGCTCCTTTTTTTTGGAGATCAATAGTAAGCCCGCAAAAGTAATCATACCATTTATTAGAAGCAATTCTAATCCAAGTTCAAAAGAACCGAATATTAGTTTCTGGTAATTGTCTAGCAGAAAACAAATAATGGGAGCGCTCATACAGATATAGGGAACCAGTGAATCATTTACGGATCTTTTGGTGAGAATACCAAATGTAAATAATCCAAGCAAAGGACCATAGGTATAAGCAGCAATTTTTAGTAAGAGACCAATCATGCTGGGGTCATTGATCCATTTAAATACCATTACAAATAGTAAAAATATGGCAGCAAATGACAAGTGCACTCTTTGCCTGATTTTTTTCTGCTGCAGTTCCGATAAATCTGCTCGTCTTTGTATGCCAATAATATCAATACAGAAAGTAGAAGTAAGGGCTGTAATTGCACCATCTGCGCTGGGGAATAGTGCAGAAATAAGTGCAATAATAAAAATGACAGATACAAATGGAGGCATATGGTTGAGTGCAATAGTTGGGAATATTTTATCACCTATTGCCGTAACACCCAGTTGCTCTGCGTAGAGATAGAGTAGGCCACCAAGAAACAGAAATAATAAGATAACACCTATTAATACTGCGGCCATAGAAAGTACATTCTTCTGTGAATCTTTCAATGTTTTTACAGATATATTCTTCTGCATCATTTCTTGATCCATTCCCGTCATGGTGGCTGTAATAAATGCACCAGCAATAATTTGTTTTATAAAAAAAAGCTTGCTGTTGGGATCGGTAAAGAAAATTTTGGTATACCCTTTTTGGCTCATAGCTGCTAAGCTTTCTGTAAAGCCAAGATTCATTTGGGTTAGCATATAAACTACACAAATAATAAGCCCCAGTAACATACAACTGGTTTGTAAAGTATCGGTATATACAATTGTTTTCACACCTCCTTCATAGGTGTATAATAAAATCATGACCAGAATAATTAATGTAGTAGCCCAGAAAGGAATATCAAAACTGTTTAAGATGGCTTCTTGCAAAATATTAACCACCAAATATAATCTTGCAGTTGCACCAAGTACCCTCGACAAGATAAAGAATGAGGACCCCGTTTTATAAGATTTAAAACCCAAGCGAGTACTCAGGTAATGATAGATGGAAGTAAGGTTTAATCGGTAATACAGGGGCAAAAGTATATAGGCAATCATTAAATATCCAATCAGGTAGCCCAGTGTGATTTGGAAATAGGCAAAGGAATCTTTGGCCACAGCACCCGGTACGCTTACAAAAGTAACGCCACTTAAAGATGTGCCTACCATGCCAAATGCAACCAGCATCCAGTTGCTGTTTTTATTACCGATGAAAAAAGAATGGTTGTTGCTATTCCTGCCAGTATACCAAGCTACTGCAAGCAAGACTAAAAAATAGCCAATAACAAAAGAAAAAAGGAGTAGGGGCGACATATCAATTGATTAAAGCGTTCAAAAAAGAATTTTGTAAAGTAGTAAAAATTTTTGAGCTATTTTGCTCTTCTTAAAAGTGGATATGAAAATTAAAAAATTAGCTGTTTTTTGTGGGTCAAAATCAGGAAACAATCCATTGTATTTGGCAGAAGCTACAAAGTTGGGAAAATTAATGGCTGCCAATGAAATTGGCTTGGTGTATGGTGGTGGGGGAAAGGGATTAATGGGAGCAGTAGCTGATGCGGTAATATTAGGCGGGGGTAATATTATAGGGGTAATTCCCAAGATTTTACTAGAATGGGAGGCGCAACATACTGGTGTAAATGATTTGAGGGTGGTAAACGATATGCATGAAAGAAAAAAATTATTGTATGAGCTTTGTGATGCTGCGCTCATATTGCCCGGTGGCAATGGAACACTGGATGAGTTGTTTGAAATGCTTACCTGGAATACCTTGAAGATTCATAGTAAAAAAATAGTACTACTCAATTGTGATGGATATTACAATCACTTAATAGCACATATTAATACCATGTTAGAAGAGGGCTTCTTGTATGCAGATTGGCAAGAACGTTTAATTGTATGCGCAGATGCCGATGAAGCTATTGCCTTTTTGGTTTGAGGTAAATGCCAAATCCGCCACGAAAAATGGGCTGTGGATCACCAAATTGATCTCTATAAGGTGAGTTGAAAGCCTGGTTGAGATCAATTAATATTGTAAAATATGAAAAACGACTTCCAATTTCTCTATTCCCATATCCAATACCAGCTAAAAGGCTGGGAGCTTTTAGCTTAAGTTGATTTGTTTGGTTATTGATTATATTGGTTTGCTTGGAATTAATCCAATTATATTCAGGTTGAATGTGTAAGTGCAGAAATGAAACGGGCCAAATGCGTAAAAATGCGCCACCCCCGTAATTAAAATTTTTTACATTGTTATTGCTAATAGTAGAAGCTTTTTGTGAAAAGTAGTTCAGGTTGAAGGCCACACCCATATCCAGCCACTTATTAAAGCTGTAACCTATTTCTGGATTCAGTCCTATATTAAAAAAATTGTTGGATAACCCAAGATTTAAACTGCTTCCAATAAATACCTTATTTCTATCAAACCCTCTAATTTCTTCGGGCTGGTCAAGTTGCGCTTTGGCGGCAAAGGATACAAACCACAGAATCAGTACACACAATATATTTTTCATTTGTAATTTTTTGTAAAGCTAGTTAATCGTGCTAGTCAAATATTTTTCCTGCATTTAAAATATTGTTAGGATCAAATACTTTTTTTATTTCACGCATTAGATGGAGGTTGGTTTTTTTAAATACGGTATCCATATAGGGTTTTTGAATTAATCCAATTCCATGTTCACCGCTAATGGTTCCACCGAGACTATTCACGAGCTGAAACAATGCAGTAAGTGCTGCCGTCATTTCTGCATTACCGTGACTGTTTTTTATGGTTGGATGGTTGATGCGAATATGCAGGTTTCCATCACCAGCATGGCCATAACAAACCGCTTTAAAACCATATGTTTTCCCCAGCTCTTTAACACCTTTAATTAATGCAGGCAGTTCTGCTCTTGGAACAACGGTATCTTCTTCAATGGTATAACCATTTGTTTTAACTGCTTCAGCGGCTCTTCTGCGAAGTTTCCACAGCTCCGCTTTTTGTTGTGCATCATCAGCAAAAAATATTTCACCAGATCCGAATTGGGTGAGGAGTTCAGCAATAGATTCCATTTCACTCATCAGCACGTCCATATTATTTCCATCTACTTCAATAATTAAATGTGCCGCAATGGAGTCGTTTACTGGCACAGCAGTACTTCCCACCATTTCACTAACTATCATTAATGCGTCAATCTCAATCAGTTCAAGGGCACTGGGAACAAAACCAGCACGAAATATGGCACTAACTGCTTCACTTGCTTTTTCTAGTGAAGAAAACGGAACCAACATTAGTAAGTCAAATTTTGGGAAAGGAATTAGTTTCAACACAATTTTTGTAACAATACCCAATGTGCCTTCACTTCCCACCAATAATTGGGTGAGGTTGTATCCAGTCGCATTTTTTAAAACATTTGCCCCTGTCCATATAATTTCTCCATTCGGAAGCACCACTTCTAAATTCAGCACATAATCTTTAACAACACCGTATTTAACAGCCTTGGGGCCTCCACTGTTTTCGGCAATATTACCACCAATAAAACAACTGCCTTTGCTGCTGGGATCGGGCGGATAAAACAACCCCTTCTCTTTAACCGCGTTTTGGAGTACTTCCGTAATAACGCCTGGTTCAGTAGTAATCTGCAGATTACGTTCGTCAATCAACAAAATTTTGTTGAGCTTTTCAGTAGACAGTAATACACCACCTAAGTGAGGTAAAGCCCCACCACTGAGTCCCGTACCAGCACCTCTAGGAGTAACGGGTATACCATTGGTATTGCAGATTTGCATAATGGCAGAAATTTCAGCAGGATTCGATGGTTTTAAAACTACTTCGGGTAGAAAACTGAGATGCTCCGTTTCATCGTGACCGTAATGGGTAAGCTGTTCTTCCTCTGCAAGAATATTAGCGGAGCCAACAATACCTATAAACTGTTCAAATATTTCATGTGTAATTTTTCCCCTTGTATCCAGTGCAGACATCACTTAAATTTTGGTAAAAATACAGCTTGCTCACAAAAACCATTGAATATTAAGGGTTTTATCTCTTATTTTTTTAAAAAATTCAACAAAATACCTTTTAGATAACAAATAATAAAATTTTATCTCTGATTTTTTTAATAATATTCAAGTAAATACCCTTTTTTAAAGATGAAATGCTTGTTGGGTTAGGTCAAAAAGGTAATGCGAATTCGTTAAACCTTGTACTTTTGTAAACTAACTAACGATTGTTCGCATATGTCAATTCCTACCATTAAATTAGAAGGGTCAAAATTTCTAGCAATAGGGTTAACAGGTGAAAATGGTATTCATTACCAGTTATCGCCTGAAGCATTAACAGAGCAAACCCTATTAAGAAAGCAGGGTGAATTGAGTAGTACAGGTGCATTATGTATTTGTACGGGGGAGTTTACTGGCAGGAGCCCCAAAGATAAATTCATTGTAAAAGATGCTATAACAAGGGATACGGTTGATTGGAATCATTTTAATATTCCCATTGAAGAAAAATATTTTTTGCAACTGCGGAAAAAGGTCTTGGATTATTTAGGTGCCAAAGAAGAAATATGGGTAAGAGACGCATATGCCTGTGCAGATCAGAACCATCAATTGAATATTCGGGTAGTGAATGAGCATCCTTGGAGTAATTTATTTGTTTACAATATGTTTCTTCGCCCCGAAGAAAAAGACCTTGAAAATTTCAAACCAGAATGGCATATCATTCAAGCACCTGGCTTTAGGGCAGATCCTGCGGTTGATGGAACTAGGCAACATAATTTTTCAATGGTATCATTTACGCACAAGACAATTCTTATTGGGGGTACAGGATATACCGGAGAGATGAAAAAAGGTATTTTTTCGGTCTTGAATTATATTTTACCACAAGAGAAGAATGTATTAAGCATGCATTGCAGTGCCAATATGGGCGATGATGGTGATGTGGCTGTTTTTTTTGGATTGAGTGGTACGGGTAAAACCACATTGAGTGCTGATCCAAACAGAAAACTAATTGGCGATGATGAACATGGATGGGCCAAAAATAGTGTGTTTAATTTTGAAGGTGGCTGCTATGCAAAAACCATTGGATTAAATAAAGAAAATGAACCTGAAATTTTTGGGGCAATTAAACCAGGTGCGTTGGTAGAAAATATTGGTTTTATAGGAGATACCAATGAAATTGATTTCAATTTTAAAGGCATCACCGAAAATACTCGTGTGAGTTATCCGTTGCACTTTATCTCTAATACCATTGAGCCAAGTATTGGAGGGGTGCCTAAAAATATTTTCTTTTTAACCTGTGATGCGTATGGTGTATTACCTCCAATAAGTAAGTTGTCTGCGGAACAAGCTATGTACCAATTTATTAGTGGCTATACTGCAAAAGTAGCAGGCACGGAAGCTGGGGTTACCGAACCAAAATCTACTTTTAGTGCTTGCTTTGGTGCGCCATTTTTGCCTTTACATCCTGGTAAATATGCTACCATGTTGGGGAAGAAGATACAAGCGAGTCAAGTAAATATTTGGATGATTAATACTGGATGGAGTGGAGGATCATATGGAACGGGAAATCGGATAAAATTGGCGTATACCCGCGCTATGATTGAATCTGCTCTTAGTGGTGCATTAGAGCAAGTGGAATTTGAATCCCATCCTATTTTCGGCATGATGATACCAAAATATTGCAAGGGGGTGCCCACTGAAATACTCAATCCACGCAATACATGGAATGATAAATCAGCTTATGATGTGGTAGCAAAAAATCTTGCCAAACAATTTGTAAATAATTTTTCTCAATACGAGGCGGGTGTTTCACCAGAAATTATTGCTGCAGCTCCCTTAGTTTAAACGTAAAAAGAAGATCGGGATTCCATAAAAACAGTATATTCGTTATGCATGCCGAGACTTTATTAAACCAACGTTTCAATAATCCCATAGTATTCTTTTCGCCTTGAATGCAACAAAAGATTAAATCAAATGGAAACAGCTAAAATAATTGATGACTACACCCTCGAAACGCAAGCTTCTGTTAACAAAAGATTTGCAATACATAAAGATGGAATTTATTTTGCCCATCAACCAATTTACGGTTACAGGAGCCCATACGCGGATGTTAGTAATATATCTAGGTATATGGTCACACTTTCAATATTAAAAACGCTGAATGAATATTATTTTGAAAACTTTGTAGATATTGGTGGCGCGGAAGGGTATACGGCCAACTTGGTAGGAACGCTTTTTAAGGCAAAAGTAAAGTCGACCGACCTTTCTGAGAATGCTTGTAAAATGGCCAAATCGATTTTTAATATTGAGGCGATTGCTTGCGATATACATCAACTTCCATTTGCCAACCAAGAATTTGAAGCTGTTCTCTGCAGTGAAACCATTGAGCATGTTACCGATTATAAAAAAGCAATACAAGAATTACTTAGGGTTACCGATAAAGTATTGGTGATTACCGTACCTCATGAAACTCTTGAAATAGTTGCTGAGAATATAAAAAATAAAGTGCCACATGGGCATATTCATTATTTTGATACCCAAACACTCGATTATCTTAAAGCGGAAGGTTATACAGTTAAATTTAAAAAATCACTATCGCCTTTTTTAATTATTCCTAGAGTATTTGCAGAAGGAATACCTAAAAAAAGCAATAAAATACATTATAAAATCTACAACCAATTGATTCCAGTATTGAGAAAAATATTTGGAATTAGAACGGCTAATTTTCTTGCAAATTTAGATATGGTTCTGTGTGAATTTACGGGAGCTTATGGTGGAATAACTTTTACGATTGAGAAAAAAGGAGTGGTTCATGAACGCCAACTAAATAAATTAAATGCAGAGGATTTTACCAATATTAAGGTCAATTTTTTTTATACATAACCAATAACCTGCTTGTTAACCGTTGTATTGTACTCGCCATTTCTTTCATCCGTTGCAGCCTTACCTCGATAAAAAGTTTCCAGACAGTCGCATGCCCTTTTCATCATCTGCTACTTTGCGCATAACTTTCTTCAAACCTTCCGGAAGCTGGGCTATTTCTGCCTCATTTAATAAATGCACCAATTCATGAAACTCATCTTCATCATCATAATAACCTAGGAATAAATCGAAGATTCCATTCGAGTGAAGTCGCAAAGAAATTTCCAAATCTTCTTCGTACTGGTGCATAGAAATAATGGCCCACTGGTCGTTGTCTTCAAAATTAAACAATACTTCCACCGGATCTTTGCTGATGATATGGCCAATCAATTTATCTATTAATTCACCAGAATGGTGTTGTATCAGTTCTTCGTATTTCATAATGGATATTAATGCAGTTAAAACAAACCAAATAACATACTGTCTACTTTGCTGATGATTTCGCCAAATTGTTCTTCATTCTCAGCAAACTTATTTTTATCGCAATCTATAATCAACAACTGTCCTTCTTTATAACCATCAATAAATTTATTGTAGTATTCGTTGAGTTTTTTTAGGTAGTCGAGCCGAATATTTTCTTCATATTCTCTTCCTCTTTTTTGAATTTGAGAAACCAGCGTGGGGACAGATGCTTTTAAATAAATCAGCAAATCTGGTGGCTGCACCATGGTTTTTAGGGTCTGAAAAAACTGAAAGTAGTTGTCAAAATCTCGTTTACTCATCAATCCCATTTCATGGAGATTGGGTGCGAATATATTGGCGTCTTCATAAATGGTGCGATCTTGTATTACGGTTTCGGTACCATGTTGAATATCTAATAACTGATTGAGGCGACTGTTTAAAAAATAAATTTGGAGGTTAAAACTCCAACGGGGCATATCCTCATAAAAGTCCATTAAATAGGGATTGGTATCCACATTTTCAAATTGTGGAATCCATCGGTAATGTTTACTCAGCATTTCTGTGAGGGTGGTTTTGCCGGCGCCAATATTTCCGGCAATTGCTACATGTTTTGGTTTTTTGGGTTTTGCCATCTCTTCTGCTGATTTAAGCTGTGCAACTTAATGAAACTAATCTGATTTTAAACTTTTTACTGCTAATAATTCAGTCCCACCGCATTTCTAACCATTTTTAAGGTTTCCGCGGCCCTGCTTCTGCCCTTATCTGCCCCCTGCTTCATTAATTTGTGTAAAAGCTCCTTGTCGCCAAGTATTGCATTGGCTTTTTCTCGTATGGGTGCAATAAATTGTACCATATCTTCTGCCAGTTGCTTTTTCATATCCCCGTATCGAATTGCACAATTGCCAGTGCTGCTGGCATTAAAATCGAATTCAAATTTAGCCACTGCCTCAGCGTTACTCACCAATTTCATCAGGGTAAAAAGATTTTGAATATAGTCTGGCTTCTCCGAATTAGGCGTTGCTGGACCTTGATCAGTTTTGGCTTTCATTATTTTTTTACGAATGGCATCATTATCATCTGCTAGGTAAATGGTGGACTGCTGGTTCTCACTCTTACTCATTTTGCCCAATCCATCTAGCCCCATAATTTTAATCAACTCATCCCCATAATTGAATGCATGCGGAAGGGGGAGTATATCACCATAGCGGTAATTAAAACGTTCTGCCAAATTGCGAGCCATCTCTAGGTGCTGCTCTTGGTCTTTTCCTACCGGTACTTTCACTGCCCGCTGGATGATAATATCGGCGGCCTGTAAAACGGGGTAAGTAAGTAGTCCCGCATTAATATTATCGGGCTGAGCCCTTGCTTTTTCTTTAAATGTAACTGTTTTCTCCAGCTCACCTTTATAAGCCAACATATTCAAGTAAAGGTAGAGCTCTGCAATTTCAGGTATATCACTTTGCACGTATAGTGCCACTTTATCTGGATCTAACCCACAAGCAATATTCTCGGCAATAACCCGGTAAACACTGTTTTGGAGTTCTTTGGTATCAGGATGAGTGGTTAAACTATGCCAATTGGCCACAAAAAAATAACACTCAAATTCATCCTGCATCCGCACATAATTGCGCATGGCACCAAAGTAATTCCCAAGGTGCAGAAACCCAGTAGGGCGTATTCCACTTACAACAACCTCTTTTTGCATGGGGCGAAGATAATATTAGTGATTGGTGATTGGCAATGCTTATTGGTTTTTTTATGGTTGGCATCAAAAGAAATCGGAAATTTGCGCTATAAACTTTAACCACTTTTTATTTCAGTCGCGCAAAATATACTGTCCTCACCCATTGAATACCTTAAAGGGGTTGGTCCTTTACGAGCAGATATGCTTAAAAAAGAGCTACAGATTTTTACATTTGGAGATTTACTCGAACACTACCCTATACGGCATATTGATAAAACAAAGTTGAATCTTATACATGAAATTAATTTTCAGACAGACTATATTCAGGTGGCAGGTAGACTGGTACAGTTTGAAGTATTGGGTGAAAGCAGGGCTAAAAGATTGGTAGCAATTGTAAAAGATTCTAGCGGAACGCTTGAACTTACTTGGTTTCAGGGGATAAATTGGGTGCAGAAAAGTTTGTATATCGGATCTGATTACTTGATTTTTGGAAAGACAGGTTATTTTAATGGAAAGCCTCAAATGGTGCATCCTGAAATAGAACCTTATGCGCCACTAAAAGCGGGTGCAAAAGCTTTTTTAGAACCTGTGTATCCATCAACAGAAAAATTAAAGGCAAGGGGATTGAATGGGCGACAATTGGCTAAACTCACTTATACATTATTAGAAATTTTATCGCCCCAGAATTTAACGGAAAATATTCCAGCAGATTTGGTGACTGAGTTAAAATTATTGTCCCGATTTGAAGCAGTAAAAGGAGTTCATTTCCCTGCCACAGAAGCAGTGTATAAAAAGGCAGTGGAGCGACTAAAATTCGAAGAGTTTTTTATTGCACAAATCAGGTTACAATTGGTGCGATTACAAAGAAACAATATAAGTAAGGGAGTAGTATTTGAAAAAGTAGGCAGCAACTTCAACGATTTTTACAATCAATATTTACCCTTTAAATTAACAGGTGCACAAAAAAGGGTGTTGAAAGAAATAAGAACAGATACCGCGCGTGGGCGACAGATGAATCGCTTATTACAAGGTGATGTGGGAAGTGGAAAAACCATTGTTGCACTGTTGAGTATGTTGCTTGCTGCTGACAATGCTTTTCAGAGTTGTTTAATGGCACCTACGGAGATATTAGCCCAACAGCATTATTATAGCTTGACTTCACTGCTACAACAAATGCCCATTGAAATAGCACTCCTTACGGGTAGCACAAAAGTAGCGGAGCGAAGACGAATATTAAAGGGGTTATTGGAAGATACCATACATTTTGTGGTAGGCACTCATGCGGTAATAGAAGATAAAGTACAGTTTAAAAATTTGGGGCTGGTAATAGTAGACGAGCAACACCGATTTGGGGTGGCGCAGCGAGCGCGTTTGTGGGCCAAAGCTACCATACCACCCCATGTATTGGTGATGACGGCAACGCCTATTCCTAGAACCCTTGCTATGACGGCCTATGGCGATCTTGAATACAGTATTATGGATGAATTACCACCCGGTAGAACCCCCATTACTACTGTTCAAAGAAATGAAATGGCAAGAGCCAGTGTAATGGGTTTTGTAAAGGAGGAAATAGCCAGTGGACGGCAAGCTTATTTTGTGTATCCGTTGATAGAAGAAAGTGAAAAATTGAGTTATGAAGATTTGATGCAAGGCTATGAGCAAGTGAAAAGCTTTTTTCCTGAACCAGCCTATAAAATAAGTATGTTACACGGGAGGCAGCCAGCGGATCAGAAAAAAGCTAATATGGAAAGATTTGTAAGTGGAGACACCCATATTATGGTAAGTACAACCGTAATTGAAGTAGGGGTAAATGTGCCCAATGCTTCTGTAATGGTAATAGAAAGTGCAGAAAAATTTGGATTATCACAGTTGCACCAGCTTCGTGGAAGGGTGGGGCGGGGTACGGAAAAAAGTTTTTGCATTTTATTAACGGGGAGTAAAGCCAGCAAAGAGGCCAAAGAACGTATCAATATAATGTGCGCTACCAATGATGGATTTAAAATTGCCGAAAAAGACCTTGAAATGAGGGGGCCAGGTGATATTGAGGGAACTAGACAGAGTGGGGCACTGAACTTTAAGATCGCCAGTATTGTTAATGATAAGGCATTACTAGAACTGGCCAAGCAGAAGGCAGAAGAAATTGTGGAACAAGATTTGTACTTAAATAATGTATCCAATGCAACGCTGAAGCAGTTTCTTCAATCACAGAAAGTAGCATACGGGTGGGGTAAAATTTCATAAAAAAATATACCAATGAAAAGAACGGGATTGATATTGCTGTTTGTGGTTTTTAAATTGTCGCTCTATTCCCAAGGGTATTTAGATTTTATAGAGAACAAGGGCCAGTGGGATGCTGCCATTAAATTTAAGACCGAAATTCCCGGTGGGGCATTGGTGCTTCAATCCAATGGTTATCGGGTATTGCAGTATCATCCAGAAGATTTTCAAAGGGTAATTGGCGGAGCGCATGAGCATACAACGCCAATTACTGAACCATCAAAAGGGAAATCAGCTATTGGTCATGTAGAAAATGGCGACGAAAATAAAATTCGTGCCAATGTATACGAAGTAAAATTTTTAAATGCCAACCCAAATCCTCAAATAGTTCCTGATAAAACCCTGGCTACAAAGAATAACTATTTCTTAGGGAATGACCCCAGTAAGTGGGTTTCTGATTGCAAAGTTTATCAAGCGGTTACTTATAAAAATATGTATCCGAATATTGATATTCGATTTTATACCAATAATGCAGCACTCAAATACGATATTATTGTGCATCCTGGTGGAGATCCTTCAAAAGTGATTTTATATTTTGATGGTGTTGATGGGTTGAAAGTAAAACAAAATATTTTACAGATTAAAACTTCCGTTGCGCTAAATAAAGAATCCATTCCTTCTACTTATGTATTGGGCAAAACGGATAGAAAAGAAATTTCATGTAGCTATGCGGTAAAGGGCAATTTTGTGTCGTTTAAATTGAATGAAAAATACGATCAAAATAGTGTATTAGTGATTGATCCTAGTCTAGTAGTAGCTACTTATTCAGGTAGTAGCCCAGACAACTGGGGCTTTACAGCAACCTATGATGGGGCAGGTAATTTGTATTCAGGGGGTGTTGTTTTTGGGGCAGGCTTCCCGGTTACCAATGGAACTGTTTATCAGGGCGGAACAGGTGAAGCACCCTCCGATATCTGCGTTATGAAATTCAGCAATACAGGAGCAAGGTTATACGCCACATATATTGGCGGAACTGGCAATGAGCAGCCCCATAGTATGGTTACAGACAGGCTAGGGAATTTAATTATTGCAGGTAGAACCAGTTCTGCTAATTATCCTACAGCCGGAAATTTAAAAACTTTTTTTGGTAGTGAAGGAAGGGGGCTATACGATATAGTGCTCACCAAATTAAATAGCATTGGCGGTATTAGTGCTTCCATAATTATTGGTGGAAAAGGCAATGATGGGGTAAATATTACACCCAATTATGAAGGTGGAGATGGTAAAATTTCTACCCGAAGAAATTATGGAGACGATGCCAGAAGTGAAGTGATATTAGATGGCAATGAAAATATTTTATTGGCATCGGTTACCCAGTCTGAAAAATTTCCGATCACAGCCAATGCCTTCCAAAAATCACATGGTAGTTTTGATGTGGGATTTAAGCAAGACGGGGTTTTGATTAAAGTGAATCCAGCACTGGACAATATTATTTTTAGTTCTTTTTTGGGAGGCAATGGTGACGATGCAGCTTTTGTATTAAGCGTGAATCCTACTGATGGAAATATTTTTGTGGCAGGCGTAACAGCTAGTGATAATTTAAGCGGAACGGGAGGAGGAGTTGTGTTCCCAACAAAATTGGGTGGAAAAAATTCTTTGGATGGATTTATCATGAACATCAAAAGCGACGGCACTGCTATTAATAGAACCACTTATATTGCCAGCACTGGAGAAGATATTATTTTTGGAATTCAATTTGATAAACTGGGCTTTCCTTATATTACAGGCACCACTACGGGAACTTTTCCCGTAAAGAATTCACCCTTCAATACTAAGTTCCCCAATCAGGTTGCAGGCAAACATTTTATTGCCAAGCTAAATCCCGATCTTTCCGATTTTGTTTTCTTTACTAATTTCGGAAATGGCAAAGCAAATGCTGGTAAACCAAGCCTTTCTATTACCGCTTTTTTAGTTGACAGGTGTGAGCGACTTTATGTTTCTGGTTGGGGTGGTACGCGATTTAATTTCAGGGGCTATGATTTTGAATCCTTAACGGGACTTCCCCTTAAAGACAATAACCAAGCTAGTACCGATGAAGGTGATTTTTATTTTATAGTGTTGGAGAGGGGCGGCACAGATTTACTGTATGGAAGTTATTTTGGTCAAGCTGGCGGCTTTCCAGATCATGTGGATGGAGGCACCAGCCGATTCGATCCCAATGGGGCTATTTACCAAACGCTTTGTTCCTGTGCAAACAGAGAAAGTCCCGGTATTAGCGGCCAAATTGTAGGTACGCCTGGGTCTCACTCTCCTTTGCGTGGGAACAATGCTTGTAATATGTTTACCATTCGATTTGATTTTAATAAAGCAGGTGTTGCTTCAGGAATTCGCTCGGCTATCAATGGTAGAACCAATGATTCTACAGGTTGTGTTCCATTAACGGTGAATTTTGAAGATACGGTTACTGAAGATAGTCGCGGTAAAAAATTCTATTGGGATTTTGGCGATGGTTCTCCCGAAGTAATTACAACGGTGCCAAAAGTGAGTCATACTTTTAATGCGGTTGGTAATTATAGGGTTCGACTAAAATCAGAAGATTTAACCACCTGTAATGGAACTGAAACTTCTTTTATCACCATCATTGTAAAAAACAATGCGGTGCAGAACTTGGCTTTTAATTATACGGTAGTGCCACCTTGTAAAGATCGCATTTATGCTTTTACCAATTTGTCGGTACCCCCGCAGGGAGAAAGCTTTGCTGCCAATTCCTTTGAATGGGATTTTGGGGATGGGTCGCCAAAAATAGTAACCGATGGTCGCTCGGTTCGTTATCCGTACAAAGCAGATGGGTCCTATATAGTTCGGCTCACCTTGAAAGACAAAAGATTTTGTAACGAAGATGATTTTGTGGAACAAACCATTCGAATATCTGCTGCACTAGATCCAAAGTTTACGGCTACTACAGCTTGTTTGGGTTCGCCTACTAAATTTACGTACACAGGTAATGGGGGAGCTAGTTTTGTCTGGGATTTTTTTGGAGACGGTACAGCTACAGATACAAGAGCCAATCCTGAATTTACCTATCCAAGTGCAATAACGTATCAGGCAAAACTAACGGTTACAGATCCCAATACTTGCGATATAAATAAGTCAAAAACTATTATTCTTCCAGTAACGGTGAGTCCCATTCCTATTGCTTCTTTTGATTATACCCCTAGGGCATCTACACAACCAAATCAGTTTTTTCAATTCACCAATTTATCTATTGGCGCAACACAATACCAATGGAATATGGGCGATGGTAAATCGTTTATTACCAATAAAATAGATACCGCCATTCGATATATTTTTCCTGCAACGGCCAAATATTCGGTCTGCCTTTTTGCTTCCAATGCTGCTGGCTGTATTGCAAAAAAATGTGAGGATATAGATGCAATTGTAGATCCATTGTTTAATGTACCCAATGCGTTTTCGCCCAATGGAGATGGGGTAAATGATCGGATATTTGTAAGGGGATTTGGAATTGCTAAAATGACTTGGAAGATTTTTAATAGATGGGGCTCCTTAGTATATATTGGCACCGATCAATTTCAGGGATGGGATGGGAGATTTAATGGTAAATTGCAGCCACAAGAAGTGTACAATTACACATTAGAAATTGAATTTTCTAGTAAAGAAAGGGTAACACAAACAGGAGATATTACTTTATTGCGATAGATTATGTGTAAAAGAAATAAATATATTTTTTTATTAGGGTTGATTTTCTGTAGCAAGACTATAAGGGCACAGGATCTAAATTTTTCACAATATTTTAATGCGCCACTGGTGGTGAATCCTGCCAATACAGGCTTTAATCCCGACTATGATTATAGGGTAGGAGGCAACTATAGAAACCAATGGTGGGCGGCTAATTCAACGCCTTATAAAACCATGAGTGTATGGGGTGATACCAAACTGTTTGCCAATCGGTTTGAAAATGGATGGATGGGCATTGGAGGGTCTTTGTTAAAAGATGAAGCGGGGCGTGGTAGCTTATCTAGAACCACTGCAACGGTATCTGTTGCGTATCACCAGATGTTGGGATATAAAAGTTTATTGAGTGCTGGTTTTGGCGTAGGGTATACTGCTAAAAGAGTAGATATTTCAAAGTTTAGTTTCGACAATCAGTGGAATGGTAAATTCTTTGATGTGGGCATTCCATCCAATGAGCCATTTGCTTTTAGTCAGGTAGGTTATCTCGATTTACAAATGGGATTAAACTACGCCTATTTTGCTTCGGAGAATGCTTATTTTAATGCAGGTATTTCTGTAATGCACTTAACAAGGCCTAATGAGAGTTTTTTTAGTGCCGGAATATCAGATGATCGCCTCAATCTTAGGTATAGTTTTTTTGCCAATGCCAGTTTTAAATTACAGGATCTTTGGATTGTAAATCCCAATATTTATTATAGTCAAGTTATTAATAAAAAAGAACTGGTAATGGGCTTTAATGCCAATAGGAATTTAAGTGGGGATGGAATGCAGCAGATGATTATTGGTTTGTATGTAAGAAATACAGAAGCCATCATTCCTATTATGGGATACCAAATAAACGACCTAAAAATAACCGTAAACTACGACGCCACCATTTCAAAGCTTAGTAACCCATTGGGTACTCGTGGAGCTTATGAATTGTCCATTGTTAAATATGGCATTTTTCCTTCCTCAGCCGGCAAGTCGGTGAAATGCCCCACCGTTCGGTTTTAGTATACGGCAGATTTGCCATTGCATTTTAATTGTAAAACCGTCTGAATCATTTTTCAATAACCCAATTGTAAATTGTACCTTGGGCGATTAGAAAATTAAGCCATCCAGCATGAGTGAAGACCATAAAAGAATACTAGAAGCCCAACTTTGGAACATTGCCAATACGCTACGTGGCAAAATGAATGCAGACGAATTTCGGGACTATATTTTAGGCTTTATTTTCTATAAATACCTGAGCGAGAAAATGAACATTTTCGCTGACGAAATATTAAAGCAAGACCATGTTAAGTTTCGGGACATTACACCAAAGACAGCAGATGGAAAAGAATTTATTGAAGCTATTAAAGAAGAAGCACTTGAAAAATTAGGCTACTTTTTAAGACCCGAAGAATTGTTTACAGAAGTTGCCATACGTGGAAAAGGCGACAACGAAGAAGATGTTGACAAATTTGACGAAAGCAAAACCAATTTCATTTTAGAGGACTTACAAAAAATTCTTATCAATATCCAGTTGAGTACTATGGGTACTGACAGCGAAGAAGATTATGAAAATCTCTTTGAGGATATGGATTTGAACAGTTCAAAATTGGGTAAAACACCCGAAGCAAGAAATGCAATCATTGCAAAAGTGCTAACGCACCTTGACAAAATTGATTTCAAGTTAAATGACCTTAACGAAGTTGATGTTTTAGGCGATGCCTATGAATATTTGATAGGGCAATTTGCTAGTGGTGCAGGAAAAAAAGCAGGTGAATTTTATACACCGCAAGCAGTTTCTAAAATATTGGCAAAAATTGTTACCACCGGAAAACAAAAATTAAAATCTGTTTACGACCCAACTTGTGGTTCAGGTTCTTTATTGCTTCGTGTGGCAAGAGAGGTGGAAGATGTAAGTAATTTTTACGGACAAGAAATGAACCGTACCACTTACAACCTTGCCCGAATGAATATGATTTTGCACGGTGTACATTACCGAAAGTTTGATATTAAGCAAGACGATACACTTGAACATCCACAACATATTGACCAACAATTTGAAGCCATTGTAGCCAATCCACCATTTTCGGCTCAATGGAGTGCCAACCCTTTGTTTACAAGCGACGACCGTTTTAGCCAGTACGGAAGACTTGCACCAAGTAGCAAAGCCGACTTTGCTTTTGTGCAACATATGATTTACCATTTGGCAGACAATGGAACAATGGCAATTGTACTACCTCACGGTGCTTTGTTTCGTGGCGGTGCAGAGCAACATATTCGCAGGTATCTGATAGAAAATAAAAACTTTTTAGATGCTGTTATTGGCTTGCCAGCCAATATATTTTATGGTACAAGTATTCCCACTTGTATAATGGTTTTTAAAAAATGTAGAGAAAATCCTGACGATATTTTGTTTATTGATGCCAGCGGAAGCAACCATTACGAAAAAGTAAAAACACAAAATGTTTTAAGAGCCAAAGACATTGATTTAATTATTGAAACTTACCGCAACAGAACGGAATTAGCAAAGTACAGCAAGAAATCAACTTTAGAAGAAATTGCTAAAAACGATTACAACCTAAATATACCGAGGTATGTAGATACGTTTGAAGCAGAAGAAAGTATAGATATTGATGCAATAGCCGCAGCACTAAAAGCATTAGAAACAGCAATAAAAAACACCGATGAAACCATTGCAAAATTCTGTAAGGAATTGGGGATTGTAACACCGGTTTAAAAACAGAAAAGTATCATCTTCCCGACATCGGGAAGATGATAGCAAAAACAATAAATGAATAACTAATTACGCCGAATTCGCCATAATTAAAATAGTTAAAAATATGCCCAAAAACAAAATCATAAATGTAAAAGGATTGGAAATAACCATTTTTAATGGCGAACAATCTGATTATATTTCGTTAACGGATATTGCCCGGTATAAGGATGCCGAAAATACAGATGCTATTGTACAAAATTGGATGCGTAATAGAAACACAGTTGAATTATTAGGCTTTTGGGAACAACTGCACAACGTAAATTTTAAACCCCTCGAATTCGAGGGGTTTAGAAAACAGGCAGGGTTAAATAGCTTTGTACTTACACCAAAAAAATGGATTGAAACTACTAATGCCATTGGAATTGCTTCTAAATCGGGCAGGTATGGCGGCACTTTTGCACACAAAGACATTGCCTTTGAATTTGCCTCTTGGATTTCAATTGAATTCAAATTGTATATTATCAAAGAGTTTCAACGCCTTAAAGATGATGAAAACGACAGGTTGCAACTTACCTGGAACCTGCAACGCACCCTTGCCAAAATAAACTACCGCATACATACCGATGCCATTAAAGAAAAACTATTACCACCCACATTACCCAAAGAAAAAATAAATTTTGTATATGCCGATGAAGCCGATTTACTAAACGTAGCCCTGTTTGGTATTACCGCCAAACAGTGGAGAGATGCAAACCCAAAAGCAGCAGCCAATATAAGAGACGAAGCCACAATAGAACAATTAGTTGTATTGTCAAATCTTGAAAGTATTAATGCAGTACTGATACACCAAAACCAAACACAACCACAAAGATTACAACAATTAAATACCATTGCCATTACGCAAATGAAATCTTTATTGGGCAACGCAACCCTAAAAAAATTGAAATAATGGAAAAGCAAATGAATATACCACCATTGCGTTTCCCTGAATTTAATGGAGAATGGGAAAAGAAAAAGTTGGGGGAAGTGGCGACTTTTTCAAAAGGAAAAGGAATATCAAAAGCAGACATTATTGCAGATGGTAAAACTGAATGTATTCGTTATGGCGAACTCTATACAGTTTATGGCGAAACGATTAATGAAATAAAATCAAGAACAAATATTGAAGATAAAAATTTAGTATTTAGTGAAGCAAACGACGTTATCATTCCAGCATCAGGAGAAACGCAAATTGATATTGCAACGGCTTCTTGTGTTTTGAAAAGTGGAATTGCTTTAGGCGGTGATTTGAATATTATCAAGACAAAATATAATGGCGTTTACTTATCTTATTATTTGAATAGTGCAAAAAAACAAGACATTGCAAATTTGGCTCAAGGTATTTCTGTTGTGCATTTGTATTCAAGTCAGTTAGCAATTTTATCCCTCTCTTTCCCCACCCTACCCGAGCAAACCAAAATAGCCCATTTCCTTACCAGCTTAGATGAAAAACTACAAGCCCTAAAAAAGAAAAAAAGCCTTTTAGAAGATTACAAAAAAGGCGTAATGCAAAAACTCTTTTCACAAGAGTTGAGATTTAAAGATGATAAAGGAAATGAGTTTGCTGATTGGGAAGTGAAGAAGTTGGGGGAGTTTTTTTATTCGGAAAAAGGAAGAGGAATTTCAAAAAGCAAAATTGATGGAAATGGAAAATATGAATGTGTTTTGTATGGAGAATTATATACAAAGTATAATGAAGTAATTTTTGAAGTTGTTAGCAAAACAAATGAAGAAGATGGCATAAAATCTAAAATAGGAGATTTATTAATTCCTAGTTCCACAACCACAACAGGAATAGATTTGGCAAATGTTACAGCATTAAATAAAAATGATGTTTTATTAGGTGGAGATATTACTGTTTTACGAAGTGAAGAAAAAATTAATAATGTTTTTTATGCCTACTATTTATCAAATCATAAAAAAGATGAAATCGCAAGTTACGCACAAGGCAGTACAATAGTTCATTTATACTATAACCATATTAGAGAAATGATTATTGACTTGCCGTCCCTTCCCGAACAAACCCTCATCGCCAATTTCCTATCCTCCATAGATAAAAAAATAAACCATACCCAAATGCAAGTAACCCAAACCGAACAATGGAAAAAAGGACTATTACAAAAAATGTTTTGTTAGAATATGAAGATAATACAGAACGCTCCTACGGAGCTACAAATGCACTTAACCACTAATTTTCTACAATCGGCAAG
>JAAFJB010000180.1 GCA_013297995.1 Chitinophagales bacterium
ACTGGCCTGTAATGGCAATACCCAACCCAAAGACACTACAGCCCCCAAACCCCCTATTGTTTTTAATAAAGTCAACCCCAAAGACAGACTTTATTATGAAAGCCTAATACAGCCTTTGTACGAAAAACAACTGTTAAGAACTGGTTTTAACGGAAGCATTCTCTTGGCAAAAAATGGTGAAATTGTTTTTGAAGACTATCAAGGATTTATTAATTTTAAAACAAAAGCACCCATTACCCCCACTTCTACTTTTCATTTGGCTTCTATTTCTAAGACCTTTACTGCAATGACCATTTTAAAATTAATGGAGCAAAAAAGACTAAAACTAGATGATCAACTTACAAAGTACTTAACTCATTTCCCCTACCCTAATATCACAATCAAAAACTTATTGTCGCATAGAACTGGTCTGCCTAAATATGATTTATTCATGTCTGCCAACCGCTCTTATATCACCCGTACTAAAAATAGGCGAGGAAAATGGGTCAAGCGGACTATATATGTAAAAGATCCAATGAATATTACAGGATTAAGTTCTAACCAAGATGTACTACGTTATTTGGTTGAAATTCGTCCCTCTGTTGAATCAATGCCCAATCGGAGATATAGTTATTGCAATACTAACTATGCTTTGTTGGCCTTGGTGATTGAAAAAATTACGGGTCAGTCCTATCCTAAGTATATGAAAGACAGTGTATTTACTCCATTAGGTATGAAAGACACTTATGTTTTTAGTATAAAAGATACCGCAGATTATATTCCTTCTTATACACCTGGAAAAACAGCTTTTAGATTAGAAAAACTAGACTGTATTTATGGCGATAAAAATATATATAGCACCGTGCGCGATTTGCTTCAATGGGATAGAGCCTTGTACCAAGGTACTTATATCAGCAATACTACCCAAAATCTAGCTTACCAACCATTGAGTAATGAAACCAGAGGGAAAAGAAATTATGGGCTAGGGTGGCACTTATATGTAGATTCTCCCAATCCTACTATTGTTTACCACAATGGATGGTGGCATGGGAATAATACCGTTTTTAGGCGACTCATTGGTGATACTGCCACCGTAATTATACTAGGTAATAAATTCAATAGCAATATATGGACGGCTGGTAAACTGAGTTCAGTTTTTACTGGCACAAATGATAGTAAACTGCTTGACGAATAATAAATTAGCTTAGATTGCGTTTTTAATCACACAAAGGGTTTTACCCCTATTTTTGCCATCTTGAAATAAATAAACATCAGACACATTTTGCTTATGAACAATCTACTGTTTTATGCCGTTCCGGCGATGGGTATTGTAGGTTTACTCTACACCCTAATTAAATTTAACTGGGTTTCCAAACAGGATGCCGGTAATGAAAGAATGAAAGAAATCAGCACTTATATTGCTGAAGGTGCTATGGCTTTCTTAAAAGCGGAGTGGAAAATACTCGGCTATTTTGTGGTTATTGTAGCTATTTTGTTGGGCTTTATGGCCAATACCAATGCGTCTAGTCACTGGAGTATTGCCATTGCCTTTGTTATTGGTGCTGTTTTTAGTGCTACAGCTGGCTATATTGGTATGAAAGTAGCTACTAAGGCAAATGTACGTACCGCAGAAGCGGCTAAAACCAGTCTAGCCAAGGCTTTGAACGTTTCCTTTACAGGAGGTTCTGTAATGGGATTGGGGGTTTCTGGGCTTGCCGTATTGGGTCTTGGGGGTTTGTTTTTAATTATCAAACATTATTTTTCTCCAGACGGTGATGCCGAAGGAATGTTGCGTACCATTGAAGTGTTAACCGGATTTTCTTTGGGTGCTGAAAGCATTGCTTTATTTGCCCGAGTGGGTGGTGGTATTTATACAAAAGCAGCCGATGTGGGTGCCGATTTAGTTGGTAAAGTTGAAGCGGGTATTCCAGAAGATGATCCTCGTAACCCCGCTACTATTGCTGATAATGTAGGTGATAATGTAGGCGACGTAGCTGGTATGGGAGCTGATTTATTCGGTTCTTATGTAGCTACAGTATTAGCAACCATGGTATTGGGTCAAGAAGTAACTGGGCCAAACGGTGCTAAATTAATAGATATGTTTGGCGGGTTATCCCCTATCCTTCTGCCTATGTTGATTGCTGGCGTAGGTATAATATTATCTATTATTGGTACTTTATTTGTGAGAATAGGCGACAATGCGGGCATGAATACAGCTACTGTTCAGCGGGCGCTGAATATGGGTAATTATGGTTCAATGGTGTTGACTGCAATTGCATGTTATTTCTTAGTAAATGGCATACTCCCTGAAACCATGACCTTACGAGGTGCAGAATTTACCCGAAACGGTGTTATTGGAGCCATAGCGGTAGGATTAATTGTAGGTACATTAATGAGTATTATTACAGAATATTATACCGCTATGGGTAAACGCCCAGTGTTGAGTATTATTAAGCAATCCAGTACAGGTCACGCTACCAATATTATTGGTGGATTAGCAGTGGGTATGGAAAGTACTTTCCTTCCTATTCTTGTGTTGGCTGCTGGTATTTATGGATCATTCTGGTGTGCAGGATTATACGGAGTAGCTATTGCTGCTGCTGGTATGATGGCTACTACCGCTATGCAATTGGCTATTGATGCTTTTGGACCTATTGCAGATAATGCAGGTGGTATTGCTG
>JAAFJB010000181.1 GCA_013297995.1 Chitinophagales bacterium
CATTTGGTGAAAGCATTGAATCGCTAATAGCCAATCATACTGCGGAATACGACTATCCCGTTTGCTTTAAATTTCCGGTGAGTCACGCCCAAGATAATTACGCCCTTAAAGTAGGATTGAAATACCAATTGAAAATAACTGCTGGTAAAACTATTTTGAAGGAGCTAGTCTTATAAAGAACCTTTTATCTATCTGCAATCTTGTGAATGGCTAATAAAACAGCTATGGAATAGGCTCTATTCAGTTAGCATTTATTTAATGCCATTACTTTAGGAGGCCAACCGTTCTTAAAAAATTAATAAGCCCAAGTGCATTATGGGTGTTGGTCTTTTTAAAGAGTTTATTCAGTGGCTTACCCATTAATGAAGAAGATATATTTAGTTGATCGGGCACCTGCTTTTGCGGACAATCATTAGCAATTAATTTAATTACTTCCATTTCCTCTGATTTAACTTTTTCAAGCCATGGTATAGGAGTTTTTTTTATTTCATCAATCTGAGCTTGTGAGTACTTGAACTCTGGCGGGTAATAGCTACCACCTATATGTACCAGCCTAATAATTTCAGCAATTTCAGTAAGCTTTTTTTCTTTAATTATAAATGCTTTAGCCCCAATCCGTATCATTGCATTTGTAGCTGAATAGTCTGATAACATTGAAAAAGCAATGATTATAATGGCAGGAAATGTGAGCTGTAAATATTTAGCAACTTCATAACCCGATATTCCTTTTGGCATGCTTACGTCTAACAAAAGCACATCTGGAATAATGCCTTTTTCAATTAGTTCTATGCATTCTTCTCCTGATGCTGCTTTACCAACTACTTTAAAGTCAGAATACTCAGCCAACCCCAGTGCAACAAAATCGAGCAATAATGCACAATCATCGCATACCATTACAGATATCATATTGGATATTTATGTTTAAGAAAGTCATTAATTGTGGGGGGAGCAATTAATGACATGATGCAAAATATTCATATTCAGATGAGATCTTCTACTTCAAATGTTAAAGTTATGTGAAGGGGGGGGGTATGATTTCTACACCTTTTTTAGATTTTACGTCTAAAACTAGCTGAATTACCCAAATGGTGTAGAAATTATACCCTCACAAAATTTGGTGATTATAGTTTTGACTACGAAGTTTAGGCCATTAAATTTTTAGTATGGTATTGGGCGGTTTATTTAAAAGTTTATACGAAAATCAAGTATTGGTAGTTGCTGCTTTATTAAAGCAGTTGAAAGTAAAAGTAAGTTTGGCTACAATAAACGAAACCTTACACACGCATCCCGATTATCCCAGTTTTTTATCTATCTCAGATTCATTGAATAAATGGAAGGTAGAAAATTTAGCCATTCAAACCAATGTTGAGAAACTTTATGAAATACCCACTCCATTCATCACCACATTTAAAAATGGTGTTTTTTTAACCGTAAAAAAATTGAGTGAAGATAGGTTGATCATCAACAATCAATATGGAAAGGAAGAAACCATTTCTAAAGCAGCATTTTTAGAAGACTGGACTCAAACCATTTTGGTAGCAGAATCTAATGAGTATTCTGGAGATCAGGGGTATCAACAAAAATTAAATCATTCTATTTTACAAGCAAGTTTTTACGCATTCATTCCTCTGAGTTTATTAGTGGCAATATTGCTGCCATTTGCTTATGGTTCAGTAGCAATGATACCCACACTTTACACGTTGGCAAAGTTAATAGGCTTGGGCGTTTCAGTATTATTACTTTGGTATGATATTGACAAGGGAAATCCGTTATTAAAACAAATCTGTTCAGGCATACAAAAAGCCAATTGTAGTGCAGTATTAAATACAAAAGCCGCAACAATAGCAGGGCTTATTACTTGGAGTGAAGTAGGCTTTGTATATTTTGCTGGATCCTTATTACTGGTAGCATTTGCAGGAATTAATGCGGTGCTGCCATTGTTGAGTTTATTTTCATTATTGGCATTACCCTATATTATTTTCTCGGTTTACTACCAGTGGAAGATAGCCAAGCAATGGTGTGTACTTTGTTTAATGGTGCAAGCAGTGCTATTAGTAGAAGGCATATTAGTAGCCACAAATGGATTTATTACAATTCCTAGCATTGAAGCTTTAGTATCTTCCATCTATCTCTTAGCCATATTAGCCATTGCAATACCTATCACGCTTTGGTTTTTGTTGAAGCCAATTTTAAAGCGGTTGCAGGCAGCCAAGTATGAAAAAAGAAGCTATTTACAGTTAAAATACAACGACGAAGTATTTTGGTCTCTCTTGAAAAAACAGTCATCTGTACTTGAATATCCAAGTGAAGGATTGGGAATCACCATTGGAAACCCCAATGCAAAGTATACCATTATTAAGGTTTGTAACCCCTATTGTGGGCCATGTGCAACCGCCCATCCAGAGATTGAAAAAATGATTGAACAGAATCCCAATATAAAGGCGAGAATAATTTTTACTGCCACCAATAAGGAGAATGATAAAGGGGCATTGCCGGTAAAACATTTATTGGCAATAGCCGCAAAAGGGGAAGCTGAATTAACCAAACATGCGTTGGACGACTGGTATTTAGCCAAGCCAAAAGAATATAATTCTTTCGCA
>JAAFJB010000182.1 GCA_013297995.1 Chitinophagales bacterium
GAATAACAATACCTTGCACTTCAATTTGTCCATCAACTTTTATAGACTGAACTTTTGCCCATTTTTCAGTTCCACCAATTGCGGTAATGTATTTATTAATGATATCATCTGCTGATTGTGCACTTAAATTAAACACAACAGCCATTAAAAAGCTAAGCGATAAGATTACTCGTTTCATAAATTTAGTTTGAATTTGCTGCCAAGTTAGTAGTAAACAAGCAATAAATATTACAAGGAAGAAAAAATATTTTTTTGGAAGAAATGTTTTTAACACAAAGTTTGAGATGAGACTATTTACAGGACTTCTCTAATTCGGCGGAAGCCCCTAAACTGCCCAGTTTTGCTGCTTGTTGAAGGTCTTTACAACCACCAGCTATATCTTTCAGTATCACTTTTAAAATACCTCGGTTCAACCAGATATCTGCATTGCCAATATCTGTTTTAAGCGCAGTATCAAAGTCCCTTAATGCTGCTGGGTATAATTTCAATTGCATATAAGCAATACCCCTGTTGAAAGATAAGTCTGGTTTCGAACCCATTAGTTGAACAGCCCTACTAAAATCAGTGATGGCTGCAGCGTATTCCTTCTGCTGCATGCGTTCAATACCTCGGTTATAATATGCATTTCCAAAGGATGGATTTAATCGTATCGCATTGGCATAGTCGCCGATGGCTCCTTTTTTATCATTCAGCATTCCTTTTACCAACCCTCTATTGAAGTAGATATCGGCATATTTTGGATTCAACTGTAATGCGGTATTGTAGTCCGTTAAGGCAGCTTCAAATTCACCGGTTCTCTCATATTGAATACCTCTATTAAAATAAGCACCAATATTTCTACTATCGGCTTCAATGGCATTGGTAAAATCTTTTATTGCAGCGGAAGTGTCTTTTAAAGCAAGTTTCACCAATCCCCTATTCACATATAAATCTGAATTTTTGGGATTCAATACAATAGCTTTATCAAAATCTACTAAGGCCAACGCATTTTGGTTCAGACTACGCTTGGCTACCCCACGATTATAATAAATATCACTATTAGATTGATGGTCTTTAATTGCTTGGTCAAAATCAGAAATTGCTCCCACAAAATCTTCCTTTTTCATTTTACTAAGCCCCCTATTAAAATAAATATTTTCAAGCGTAGCATCTAAAACTATTACTTTATCATAGTCCTGAATAGCACCCGTATGATCATTCACTGCGGCTTTTGCAATGGCGCGACTATAATAAATATCCGCAGCAGGATCCAACTGAATGGCACGATCAAAATCGAGCAGGGCAGCGCGGTAATTATTTAATTTTGTTTTTGCATACCCCCTGTTAAAATAGGCACTCGCAAAACTAGGTTGCAACCGTATGGCATTGGTATAATCGGCAATAGCACCTATAAAATTCTGATGGTTTGATCTCTCAATGGCCCTATTAAAATAAGCACTCTCATTTTTGGGATTGAATAAAAGGGCTTTATTATAATCTTGCAATGCGCCTTCAGTATCTTGCATGGCTGATCTTACCACACCCCTATTAAAATATACATCCCCATATTTTGGATTCAATTGAAGTGCTTTATTATAATCTTCTAACGCTCCATCTAAATCTTTCAATCGCTCTTTCTCAATACCCCTATTAAAAAACATATTTGGTTTTGCATTGAGGCGAATTGCTATGCTATAATCAGTAATTGCTCCTTGGGCATCGCCCATCAGTCCCTTTACAATTCCCCTATTAAAAAACAGGTTCGCATCCGTAGAATCTATTTCAATGGCAAAGCCCAAATCTTCTATTGCACCCGTAAAATTATTCACTCCTTTTTTAGCAATAGATCTGTTTACATAAAGCCCTACTTCTTCGGGATTGGCTTCTAAGGCAAGCGTGAAATCTTGAATGGCACCGCTGTAATTCTTAGTCGCTAGTTTTTGTACACCTCTTTTTGAAAGCATTTTCGCGTCTTGTGCCTGTAAACCAACGGAAGCACAAATGCTTATACCAATTAATAAAATAATATTATTTTTACGCAGCATCAAAAGCAATTTGGGTTAGGGGGAAAATTTCAAATCATCCACAAGATAATTAAAAAATTACCTTAGCGAATTATTGTAATTATTGGAATTATTGGTCTAGGGTGGAAATTCCAGTCAAATTTAACCCTTTACACCAGATAGTAATGATCACATTTCTATAGTGGCTGTTTCACTACTAAAATGAATTTCGTCGGTGAGTTAACACTGTAGGAGAACGTATTAAAAGCCTTCGTACCCAAGCAGGTATGACTCAAGCTAACCTAGCCACAAAAGTTGGTCTTACCTATGTGCAGATCGGACGTTATGAAAAAAGAGGCGCCAGCCCCTCATCTTGGTAAGTGGCAATAACAGTTTTGCCTTCATGTAGTATGGTGGTGTATTTTATGTTAACTTCTTCTCCTTCATTATCGGTGTAAAACCACTCTTGTTTGTACTGATTAATATCTAGCAATGGCACTTGAACTGCTTTGGGCAAAGATTTTAGGCGTTCTCCCAAGATAAATTCATACCCCTTTTCTGTGGTGAGTGTAATATTATTTTTAGACAACATGCCCCTGTCTGCCA
>JAAFJB010000183.1 GCA_013297995.1 Chitinophagales bacterium
ATTATTCAGCAGCAATTCCAGTTGTTCATCACTGTTAAACTTTGGATGAAGTAGGATAAATATTTCTGTTTTTTGTTTGTATTTTTCTTTCAGTTCTTCCCAAATAAAGCAGACTCCTTTTTCAATGAGTTTTTTTATTACGGGATAAGTGTTGTTACTATCTAGTAGTTGTTGCACTTCACTCAGCCTAAGTTCTCGTTTAATTTCCAATGCTTCGGCAATAATAAATTCTGAGTCAGAAAGGTCGCTGAAGTCTAGCGTTCTCTCTTCATTCCATTGTAGAATACTTTCGCTAGATAATTTAAGGTTTGCAGGAATGGCCGCTTGCATTACTTCACCTTCACTGCACATATAATAAGTGGCAATCCATTCCCAAAATTTTAATTGTGTGGGGTGAACAATGGGGGTGGTATCTAAAATAGTAAGAATGGGAGCTGGGGTGAAAGCGGGCGGTAATGCGGTAGTGATTTGTTTCACAATACCCGCATATTTTTTATTTTTACGCAGGGTAACTTCTACTCTAATGCCCGGTTGAATGGCATCCTGCATTTCTGCTGGAACCGACCAAGTATAATTTTTGGGTAAGGCAAGTGGTATGATAACTTCAACGTACAATGTTTCTTTTTTTCAAAAATACAATTAAGGGGTGGGATAAACGATATATCGTTTCAGTGCTTCTTCCATAAGCGTATAAACCTGCTTTTTAAGCAAGGGAATATCTTTGAACGTTAACCCATTTACTGGCACTTCTGCCAAGTAAACAACCCTATTAGAGCCCGGTGTGAGGGAAAAAGAAGATCTGTAGTGTAATCTTTTCAAAGTATCTACCAGCAGTAAGGGTTTGATGGGTGTTTGTGTTTCAATGGCAATGCGAAAAGCACCATCATAAAAACTTTTGAGTGGTTGGTTGGTCTCGTTAAAAGTACCTTCTGGAAAAATAATGATGGAGATATTGTTTTTGATAGCTGCTTTTAGTGCGCGAACGCTTTTAGCGCGGGTTTGGGCATCTTTCCGGTTTACTAAAATTACGGCAGCTTTGTAGATTAGACCGAATACGGGTACTTTAACCATTTCGTATTTACCCAAAGCCCTGAAAGGCTGGTGAATGGCCAATACTACGGCAGGAATATCTAGGTAAGAAATATGGTTGGCAACAAAAATATATTGTTGATTGCGGTTATGTGGTGCTTCATAAATTTCTAAATGGGTTACTCCAATGGTTTTATACCAAACCTTGCCCCAAATGCTGCAGAGTTTGTAGATAAGGTTGCCTCCTTTAATTTTTCCAAAAGGAATTGCCAGTAAAACAAATGGGAAAATGAATAGCATTACTACTATGAAACTGAGTAAGGCGTAAATGCTGTACAGGGATTGAAAAAAATGGCGTAACCGGTTCATGGTTCGAACATACGTAGAAATCAACGGATACCAAAACAAAGGGCAGGCATTAAAAAATGCCTGCCCTTGAAAGTATTTAGCAATGAACTAGAATTTATATACTGCAGCGAGTAAAAAAGTATTGGTGCCTTTAGCAAAACCACCATCAGACTTGGTAAAAATGCTGTTCTTGGCATTGTCTAATCTCAATTCAGGAATAAGGGTAAGGTGCTTGTCAATCTTAATATTACCAGAAAGGGTAGCGGCAAAAATAGTAGCTGCATTTCCTAAAATAGGGTTGGTAACTCTATCTTTAAAAGACTCACCTCTTAACGTAAGTCCAAAGCCAGCAGAGGGGTCTAGGTTAAGGTAAACAATATGTGAGGTCCAGCTTTCTGCCAACCCATTTGTTTTAAGTGATTGAGAAGTACCATTGTATCCAACAGAAAATTTATCGCTGATGGTTCCGTTCAATACCAAATCAAACTGCGATAATCCAGTAGCACCTTGGTAGTTTAGAAACGCTTTTAGTTTATCGTTTTTGGTAGCAGTAGCAAACTGTGCAATCAATACTTTAGTAGTTGAAGTGGTAGTGGAAAAATCAGTAGGATTAGCAACTCCAATCATCAAGCTACTTTTACCGCCCAAAGCTATATCGGCTTTAAAACCAGTATGAAAGAAAGGGCCATAAGAGAAAGCGTAAGACATGCTATAGTTTCTATTACCGGTTGGATCTACCAATTCATAACCCACGTGAGTAGCCCATTTACCAATGGTGAACTTTACTTTGTCAGAAGCTGCAAAGCTTACATAAGCTTGTTTTACTGCGGTAAGGGTATTGTTTAAATCGGTATACGAAAACTCTTGTGCTCTTCTTCCAAAACCCAGATCTACGGTTGCAGATACTTTACCAGTTGTATGATCTAGTTTTACAGAAGCCATGCCCAATTCAAATGAATTTTGAGAATTAGTGAAACTGGTCAAGTTATTGGTAGCACCTGGGCCAGCAGAAAAATTACTTCTGTAATAGGCGTCAACAAATCCACTGAAAGTGGTAGTCGATTTTTTGGTTGAATCGGTTTGTGCGGTTGCGCAAAAAAATGCAAATAGACTGGTGGTAACTGTAAAAATTTTCTTTAACATTGTATTAGTTTTAAATGAAGAAAGGAGTACAGCCTAATAACCTGATCAGAGGTTATGAATAG
>JAAFJB010000184.1 GCA_013297995.1 Chitinophagales bacterium
TTTTTGTAAGCAAGCGGAAACCCCTATTTTTGCAACCCCGAAAGGGGAAATTCCTCCTTAGCTCAGTTGGTTAGAGCATCTGACTGTTAATCAGAGGGTCGTCTGTTCAAGTCAGACAGGGGGAGCGTTGGAAATCAAAGGGTTACAGAAATGTAGCCCTTTTTTATTTGTTCCAAAGGTCACATTTACGTCACAAACTATACTCGCAAAATAAAGCATTAACTTACTGTTTTGTGTAGCCTGAGTGTTTACCATCACAGATTAATTCTAAACTTGTATTTGATAAGTAACCGATTTTAAAGCAGTAGTCATAATCTTCATATCCATCTTTGTACTCAATTAAATATTATCCATTCACTTGAGATTTATTGTAAAGACTTACGTCTTCCCCAAAGCAGCCATCTGCAAGAAGAATATCAGAAGTGTCATAAGGCACATTGTCATAAATACTATAGAACTTATTACCATTTATTATAATCTTAGTCCTTGTTTCAAGATTACAAATCCAAGTTCCTTGTAAAGAATCCAATGTACTGGTAAATAAATTTGTATGAACTAGTTTTTTATTTGATGGAAATGGTTTGGTATCAGGCTTACTAATAAATGAATAGCAAACAATAAATAATCCGATGTAAATGATAAATTTTTTCATGATTCTTAATTTTATAAACATTTACACTATCACTCTTTCTTTTAGGTATTTATATCCATACCATTGCATCAACTACTTGGCTGATTTTAAGTGTTTCTTTTTTTCTAATTTCAGCCTTTAATCTGCCCCAACCCTCCTCCTGCCATTTCAACGGCTTCTTTGTCCATATCGTCAATAAACTTATAGATAAGCGCCAATGTAATTTGTTCAATGTGGCTTTTCGGGTAGAGCACTTTACCTACTAGCACATCACGGCAATCGTCAATATTTTTTTTGGTTATATTATCTAGCATTACTTCTTTTTCTTGTTTTTGGCAGCGTCATTTAATTGCAATGCAGATTTAGCATTAAGAGAAGAGACTACCTTATTCCCTGTTTTAGCTTCCAGTTCTTTTCGAGCTACTTTGGCAACATTACCACCTTGTTTAGCTACTTTTTTACTTTCTTCAAAATCTTTTGGGTTGGTTGCTGCTGATATATCTTTTGTAGATGCTTCCGCAAGCATATTTAAAATGAGTTCGGTATTGGTCATATTATCCCGCAGGTTTTCCTTTTTCAAACCTTTCAGAATTTTATATTCTTTGGTGGTTTTATCGCTCCAAGCTTTGGTTATAATATCCGTAAGTGTAGCAAACTGCAGCCCTACTTTTAGTCCTCTTTTTTTCCATTCATCTGTTAATTCTTTTCGTATCTCAATGCTTTTTAAGCGTTGATTTATCCAGTTTTCGGAATAGCCGAGATTTAGGTATTGTTCTAATGCCCTGTCAATGCTCAATTCGGGGTCTTGCATTTCATCTAGCCTTTCCGTTGCTACTTGTGCCAGCCATTGTTTAAATGGTTCGGCTTTGGGGGATGGTATGGATTGTATCAAGCGGAAAAGTTGCTCGGTATCGGCAACATCGGTTAAATAATTTTTACCATCTGCAGATTGCATTTTAAGTTGACTACAATTTGTAGTCAACTGGCTACCCTCTGCTTTTAACCTGGTTTTTAAAACACTCCAATATTTTCTTGGGTTTGGGCTATCGGTTAAAACACCCACTACATCCACAATAGAAAAAAACCATTTTTCCTGTTCTGCATTCCAAAGGCTTCTCACTTTTTTCTCTTCAAATATTTTTATTTCACTTTGCTTTTTCATGTATCCCTAAATAAATTTTTGCATTGGAACATATATATTCACATAATATGCAGTTTGCTTTTCATTTCATCATCCACCTAAATCGTCCATTTTTATTGAAGATTCAACCTGAATGGTGACTTTTCCATCATAGGAGTCAAAGAACCGCCAGCCTGATTCTTCAAGTAGTTTATTAATCTTAATTCGGGCTTTAGCTTCTTTCTGGGACATTTCCTTTACTGCTGATTTATTTAGATAAAAATACACAAACTGGTGGACTTCAATCTAAAAATAAATTTGGTTACAGCCACAAGAAATTTTGACCAATTATTGTATTACTATTGAACTACTAATACAATTAATTTGCAAGCAATTGTTGTTGTGAAAAAAAATGACCTACTTGTCTTATTCAAAATTATAAGCATTAAAATTTACCATTTTAATTAATTTCATAAATGCGCTATCACTCTTTGTTTTAGGTATTTATATCCAAATTATTGCATCAACTATTTGGCTGATTTTAAGTGTTTCTTTTTTTCTAATTTCAGCTTTTAGGGGAAGTAAATAAGTTTTATGTTTCGAGTCATACCAAATGGCTGTTTCCCATTCAGTATTGCCGATCTTAGCTATTGCTTTTAATCTGCCCCAACCCTCCTCCTGCCATTTAAATTGCGCTCGTATTTCTGTTGCTATTTCTTTAGGAAGCGAAATAAAGTACCAGCCATTGGGCATTGAATGCTGCCAAATTA
>JAAFJB010000185.1 GCA_013297995.1 Chitinophagales bacterium
ATGGCATACTGGGGAAGTGTTTTTTTTCTTGCATAAATTAAATTTTAGAATAACAATTTAACCTAAAATCTTTATATGCCCATTGCATAGCAATGTTGGTTCAACACGTAAATATACGGCAGTACCTAATAATTAGCAAAAATATCCCCCATTGTTTACCAATACACTTCAGTTATACATTTTGTATTGTCACCCCCAAACCAACTCTTATCTTTAAACAAATCCTAAAAAATAGTTTTTCCCCGCAATGCTAAACCAATCAACCCTTCAAAAAGTTGGTAGCGTTGGTGCCAACACTACAAACTCCTTTTCCAGTATGAACCCTAACCTTTATTTGCCCCTAAAATAAGTGCTTTTTTTTGATGGCTAAACCGTTTATGCAACTTCTATTGAACTACTATTGAGGATATATTGAGCTTACTATGAACTTACCATGAAGATAACACGGCTTTACTCCTTGCTTTGGTTTGCATACTTAGGTTTATATTGTAATATTTCATTCCAATTATTTGATTATAATTGTAGTATCATTTTTTAAGAATGGGTTTATATGCAAGAAGATATCATTATTCAAATAAGCAATCGGTTAAAAGGGATTAGAAAGAACAAGAATATTACCATTCAGGAGCTATCAGATTTAGCGGGCATCTCAAAAGGAATGTTGAGTCAAGTAGAAAACAATAGAACCATTCCCTCTCTCACTGTCTTCATTAATTTAATGAAAGCACTGCAAATTGATTTCAATGATTTTTTCAAAGACATAAATCTACAAACACCTGATAGTAAAGTAATTTTTAAGAAAAAAATTCAATACCAATCTTTCGAGAAAGAAAATGCCCAAGGGTTTCATTATCAACGGCTTTTTTCTACTACTTTTTATGAATATCACTTAGATTTTGTATTGCTAACCTTGCAGCCCAATGCAAAACGAATGCCCGTAAGTACAGATGCGTATGAATTTAAACTCCTTCTAAAAGGAGAAGTTGAATATATAATTGGAAACGAAACTTTTTTAATGGAGGAAGGGGATTCTCTTTTCTTTGATGCCAATGAAATACACAACCCAGTTAACAATGGTAAAGAAGATGCATTATTATTAGTGGTATATTTTTTTAAACCTAAGCAATAAATTCGATAACTATTTCTTAACAAAAGTTTAATTTAAGTAAACTTATAAATCATTTTGGTAACAATTAGTTTACCATGACTTAACTTTCCTGAAACTATTCGGTAACATTGGGAATATAGATTTGCGTTTCAATAACTAAAATTTGTTTATGAAACTGCAAAAGCTACCCTCATTGCAATTATTGGTCGTCGCATTTTTAATGATGTTAACCACCAATAGTTTTTCACAAAAAACGCCACTACTTATTAAAGGAAAAGTAGTAGAAGCGGAAACCCAAAAATTATTATCAGGTGCTACAATTACCAGTATTTCTAGTGGTAAAAAAACAGCCTCAAATGCTGCTGGAGAGTTTTCGCTTTCAGCAGAAGTGGGTGAAAAAATAGAAATCAGTTTTGTAGGGTTTGAAACCATGGTAACAACCATTATTAAAGATAAGACCGAATATACCTTATCATTAGTTTCCGGTTCAACCCAAATGAATGAAGTGGTAGTTACTGCTTTGGGGATAAAAAAAGACAAGAAAAAGCTTGGATATGCTTTGCAAGAAGTGAAAGGAGATCAGCTTACTACTGCACGTGAAACCAATGTTGTAAGTCAGTTGGCAGGTAAAGTAGCAGGCGTTACTGTTGTAGGAGGTAATTCTGGTATTGGTGGCTCAGCAAGAGTATCTATAAGAGGGGAAAGATCCGTTGATTTGAATAAAAATCAACCCTTGTATGTAATAGATGGTGTGCCAGTTAGTAATGCAATATCTGGTGGCTCTGGACGCGGTAATCTTGAGGTAGATTTTGGTAATGGGGCTGGTTTTATTAACCCTGATGATATTGAAACAATTTCAGTTTTAAAAGGACCTGCTGCTTCTGCATTGTATGGTTCTAGAGCTGCAAATGGGGTTATTCTTATTAAAACAAAAGCAGGAAAGACGAGTAAAAAAAGTATAGGCGTAGAAGTAAATTCTAATATTACTTTCGAGAACGCATTAAAACTGCCAAAGTATCAGAATATTTATGGTCAGGGCAACGGTAATGGCGGGCCTTTTGCATTTGTTAATGGCGGAGGTGCTGGCTTAACGGATGGTACAGATGAAGGATGGGGGCCTGCTTTTAACGGTCAAAACTATCCTCAATTTAATTCACCAAGAACTTTAAACGGTCAACCAACCACCTTTTTGGGTGGAGATTTGAATGCGCCTGCTGGCAGCATAATTACGGCAACACCTTGGGTTGCCGATAATGATAATTTAAAAAACTTTCTGCAAACGGGTCTTACTTCTACAAATAACGTTGCAATAATGGGCGCCAATGCCAATGGTGATTTTAGATTAAGCTATACCAATCTAGACCAAAAAGGTACTGTGCCAAATACAGATTTAAAGCGTAACACTGTATCAC
>JAAFJB010000019.1 GCA_013297995.1 Chitinophagales bacterium
TCATCGCCACCTTCGATGTAGTCGAAGAGAGTTTGAACATGAACGCGGGTTCCTGCAAATACAGGAGCACCACTCATCACTTCAGGGTCGATGCTAATTTCTCCGTATTTCATGATTAACAATTTTGAATTTAAAGGTACTAAATATTTTTGAAGAGATTTTGAAGTTGAGATAAAGTAGTTTGCCGCCAACGAAAAGGCTTGGCGTTTTTTACCGCATCGTTTTGTGCAGCGACCCAAAGAAAGTATAAAAACATTGCTTCATAAATGCCCTTGTTGTAAAACAGGTACGCTCATCATCATTGAATCGTTCGGCATAAGAGGACCACCAGAAAAATATTTACTGAAAAAACAACTTGCTGCTGCTGTATAAAATAGTGGGTAGGGGGAAAAAGGCACCCCAATAACTTACCGGTTCCGTTCAACATTAGACTTCATTGCAGGTGCTTCGCACCCAACGAAGTCTTAGTTATTGGGCGAAGTAAAAGTTATGATGTAAAACTTGATATCCAGTCTTTTGAAAACTTAATAAAATCACTCGTGGGCATATTATCAATTTCAATTCCTGTAAAACCTTCGCCTGTCAAAGTTTTAGTTATATCCTCATAAAATTGGTTATAGGCAATCCAAACTTTATTAGCACTAGGATATGAGTTTGATGAGTCTGCCACAGAAAACCAATTTCGCATTTTTCTAATTAAAGTTGCAGGGTCGTTATTGTGATTTTCAATATCTTGACCTGCAATGTCTGAAATTATTTTTTGATAATAATAGCGTTCTGTCTCTAGAATTAATACTTTCTTACCAGCATATTTTTTTGAACCAAATGTAGCACATCCAATATCTAAGCCTAATTCGTATGGCATATTAAATCTTGGTAATTCATTTTTCTTCATAGGCTTAGAACGTGAAAGGTCGTGTATACTAAACTTTGAATTTCGAATATGTTGTTTGATTTGATTTACTCTAATATTTGCAGAAGAATCAGTTTGAGAAATTCTGGGTTCTAGTTTAAAGTATATTAAACTAAATATCATTGGTCTAAGTAATGTCTTAAACTCGTTGTCAAATGGGCAGTTAATAAAAACGTTTGTCTCAAATGGTATAAGATAAATCTTAATATGAGATTTGACCTAAAATTTTTCCTTCTAAGCCGTGTATTATCACTTGTCCAGCATTAACAGAAATTACATATTTCTTAGCAAATCTCACTGCTTTGTCTTTACTAGTGAAAGCTTTAAAAGGTCTCAAACTGCCTTCTGCTACAATATTCCATTTGTTAGTTTGAGCTGGAATTATATGATACTTTCCGATAGTACCCTTTGCTTGTTTAGCAACGTTTCTACCAAGTCTTTTTGTATAAATTGATAATGTTTGTGCCATATAGCAAATTTAAAGGGTTTTCAAATATTAGAGTCCAAATTTATTACGCCCAACGTTCGAGTATTTATGAAGTGGGAGGCTTTTACCACAAATGCTTGTAAAAACTATATCTGCCCCCATTTCATAAACACATATTGTATGCAGTAAAAGATACCATTCCATTTGGTAAAAATTTGTGGGCTATACCGTTCCATATATTGTGTTAGATAATTAAAACAAAAAGCCCCAACATAAATGCTGGGGCTTTCGTGGTGTGGGCCGGGATCGAACCGGCGACACAAGGATTTTCAGTCCTTTGCTCTACCGACTGAGCTACCGCACCTTTTCAGTCTTTATGAAAGAGTTGCCTATTCAACAAACTCCTCATTCAGGGCTGCAAATATAAGGAGCTGTTTGCTTATTCACGCATTATCAACGTTTTTTTTGTGGATTTTACTAAAACTCACAATTCTTAGGCGTTCTAGCAAATGCTATTACATCTCTAATATTGGTCATCCCCGTTACAAACTGCACCATCCGCTCAAAGCCCAATCCGAAGCCCGCATGCGGCACTGTTCCAAATCTGCGGGTATCTAAATACCAACTCATTTCCTCTAAGGGTATCTGCATTTCTTTCATTCGCGCTTCTAGCTTCTCCAAACGCTCTTCACGCTGGCTACCACCTACAATCTCTCCAATGCCCGGTGCCAGTATATCCATAGCTGCTACTGTTTCCCGGCCTGGCTCACAGCCATCATTCAATCGCATATAAAACGCTTTAATTTTTGCGGGGTAACCCGTAACAATCACCGGCTTTTTAAAATGTTTTTCTACCAAATACCTTTCATGCTCACTCTGCATATCAATGCCCCAGCTCACATCATATTTAAATTTTTTCTTTTTGTAAGCAGGGCTATCTAATAGTATGGCAATAGCTTCCGTATAAGTAATGCGTTCGAACTGGTTGTTTACCACAAAATTCAACTTATCTAGCAAGCCCATTTCTGCTCGCTCTTGAAGCGGCTTTTGCTTTTCTTCTTCTGCCAATCGCTGATCTAAAAACTCCAAATCTTCCTTATTATGCTCCATGGCATAACGAATTAAATACTGAATAAAAGCTTCCGCCAAATTCATATTATCTTCTATATCATGAAAAGCCATTTCAGGTTCAATCATCCAAAACTCAGCTAAGTGGCGTGTAGTGTTTGAATTCTCAGCCCTAAACGTAGGGCCAAACGTATAAATCTCCGAGAAAGCCATTGCTCCCAACTCACCCTCTAATTGTCCGCTCACCGTTAAATGGGTGCCCTTTCCAAAAAAATCTTCGGTATAATTTATATTACCAGCCGCATCTTTAGGTGCTGTTCCATCCATGGGCAAAGTGGTTACCCTAAACATTTCTCCTGCTCCTTCAGCATCACTGGCAGTAATAATAGGCGTATGCAAATACACAAAACCCTTTTCATTAAAAAACTGGTGCACAGCAAAAGCCAGGGAATGCCTGATGCGGAATATGGCTCCAAAAGTATTGGTACGAAAACGCAAATGAGCTTTTTCTCGTAGGAATTCGAGGCTGTGTTTTTTAGGTTGAAGCGGGTATTTCTCAGCATCACTATCACCCAATATTTCTACACTCATTGCTTTTACTTCAATGGTTTGTCCCTTCCCTACCGAATCTACCACTTCCCCTATTACTTTTATAGAAGCACCTGTGGTGATCCGTTTAAGGGTTTCATCATCCAACAATCCCAATGCTACCACCACCTGTAAATTATTGTTGGTACTACCATCATTCAATGCAATAAACTGGTTGTTGCGAAAGGTGCGCACCCAGCCCATCACGGTTAGTTTTTCTCCAGATTGTCCGCTTGCCAGCAATTGCTTTATCTTAGTTCTTTGGTTAAACATAGTTTTCCGGTTGACTTATTTTGGATGGCAAATATAACCAAACCCCGCATTTATAAAGCATTCCAATTGATGAATCCTATCCATCTAAATACTACTGCTAAAATAAAATGAGCAATTTCATACTTATTTTAAGAAAATACCCTAACATTGCATTGGAAATCAACCGATCATCTTATCATTTTTACCCCTAGATATTGGTTTCTCTCTTTCCAAAAAAATCAAACTAATTTAAGCCTTTCTGAGCTCCTTGTTCCTTAGAATGGATTAACCCACATTATTGAAACTTGTATTTTTTCCCTAACCGTTCCCTTTATGTATGATATTTTGCAATTAAACAGCCTGTTATTGCCCGAACTCCTTGATATTGCAGAGCAACTAAAAATTGCCGGTGCTAAAAAACTAGATAAACAAGGACTAATTTATAAAATCCTCGATTCACAGGCTATTACCGCAAGTGCTGCTGGCGAAGACCCTAAGAAAAAAGCTGGGAGACCCAAAAAAGCAATTAGTATTAAAACTTCTATTGCTACCGAAGAAGCAGAACTGATGCAAGAAGCACCCGCCGCAGTTGCAGCACCTACACCTACACCTGCACCAGTTGCTGCTCCCGTTAGTCCCGTAAATACTGAAAATAGAGAAACCCGTCCCATTAAAAAAGCAGTACCTAAAAAAGGGCCGAATCCAAAAGTAAGAACGGAACAAACCCCCATTGAAGAAAATACTAATAGTACCGAAGAACCCGATATTACCCAACATATTGCAGCGGCCATCATACAATCGCTAGAAGCCAGCGAAAACAATGCAGAAGCCAGTCAAGCTCCTGAAACCGTATTGCCAGAAAGGCCTCGACACCAGCCTCAGAAAAAAGAACCCATTTTTAATATTGAATTTGAAGGGGTTATTCCTGGTGAAGGGGTTTTAGAAATGATGCCTGATGGTTATGGCTTTCTTCGCTCTTCTGATTATAACTATCTTTCTTCTCCAGATGATGTGTATGTTTCTCCTTCACAGATAAAATTATTTGGACTAAAAACGGGTGATACCGTAACGGGCACTGTTCGTCCACCTAAGGAGGGTGAAAAATATTTCGCACTACTTAAAGTAGATGCCATTAATGGAAAAAGGCCCGATGAAGTGCGCGACCGCGTTCCTTTTGATTATTTAACTCCGCTTTTCCCGAATGAAAAGCTCAATCTTTTTACTTCACCCACCAATTATAGCACCCGAATTATTGATCTTTTCACACCTATTGGTAAGGGTCAGCGTGGATTGATAGTAGCACAACCAAAGACGGGTAAAACCATGTTGTTGAAAGAAGTGGCCAATGCCATTGCTGCCAACCATCCTGAGTGTTACCTAATGGTGGTATTGATAGATGAGCGCCCCGAAGAAGTTACAGATATGGAGCGCAGCGTTAATGCAGAAGTAATTGCTTCTACTTTTGATGAGCCCGCAGAAAAGCACGTTAAAGTTTCTTCTATTGCCCTTCAAAAAGCAAAAAGGCTGGTAGAATGTGGTCACGATGTAGTGATCTTATTAGATTCTATTACCCGATTGGCCCGCGCCCACAATACCGTTGCGCCTTCTAGCGGTAAAGTATTGAGTGGTGGGGTAGAAGCCAATGCCCTCCTTAAACCCAAACAATTTTTTGGCGCAGCCCGTAAAATTGAAAATGGTGGATCACTTACCATACTAGCTACTGCCTTAATTGATACGGGTAGTAAAATGGACGAAGTTATTTTTGAAGAATTCAAGGGTACTGGTAATATGGAGCTTCAACTAGAGCGCAAGTTGGCCAATAAACGTATTTTCCCAGCCATTGATTTGGTGGGTTCTTCTACCAGAAGAGATGATCTTTTATTAGATAAGGAAGTATTGGGTAGAATGAATATCCTACGCCTTTTCTTGAATGATATGAATCCGGAAGAAGCCATGAACGAACTACTCAAACGCATGCGTGGTACCAAAAACAATGAAGAGTTTTTGGCCAGCATGAATAGATAGATTTTTTGCAGCCCCTACATTTATTCGTACGAAAAAGTGTAGATTTGGGAAATAGAGGGATGTATAAATATGCAAAGAGTATTATTAGAGCAATTAGTTTACTGGAAGAATAGTTCCACTAGAAAGCCATTAATTATTGAAGGGGCGAGACAAGTGGGTAAAACTTGGCTCATGCAAACTTTTGGCAAAACATCATTTAAACAAGTGGTGTACCTAAATTTTGAAAGCAGCAGTAGACTAAAAGAAATATTCTTACTTGATTTTGATATACAAAGGTTGATTACCGTTTTTGAAGTAGAAACCAATCTGAAGATAGATGCCGCAAACACACTGATTATTTTTGATGAAATACAAGAAGCGCCCAAGGGCTTAACCGCCTTAAAATATTTCTACGAATTAGCTCCACAATATTTTATAATAGCTGCAGGATCCTTACTAGGCATTTCCTTACAACAAAATAATAGTTTCCCAGTTGGTAAAGTAGATTTATTGAATTTATATCCCATGAGCTTCACAGAGTTTTTGATAAATATGGGAGAAGAAAAGTTGAGCGAGCAATTAACCACAAGAAATTGGACTGTTGTAAGCAGTTTTCACGAAAAGTTAGTCGGTTTATTGCGTTTGTATTATTTTATTGGCGGAATGCCAGAAGTAGTAGCCAACTATATAGCTAATAAAGATTTGAAAGCAGTACGCAGCATACAAAAAAAAATACTGCTTGGTTATGAGAATGATTTTGCAAAACATGCCCCTAGCGAAATAATTACTAAAATACGTTTGGTATGGCAAAGTATCATTGCACAGTTGGCAAAAGAAAACAGAAAATTCATTTATGGCCAAATTAAAAAAGGAGCCAGAGCCAAAGATTTTGAATCAGCCATTCATTGGTTGGTGAATGCGGGCTTGTTATTAAAGATAAACAGAATTCAAAAACCCTCCCTGCCCCTAAATGCCTATATTGATATAGATGCATTTAAATTGTTTTTACTAGATATAGGTTTATTGAATGCAATGGGTAATTTAGATGCAACTATTTTGCTAGAGAAAAATGCAATATTACAAGAATATAAAGGGGCATTAACCGAGCAGTATATTTGCCAGCAATTAAGTATTTCACACCAACTATATTATTGGCAGGCTACAAATGGCACTGCAGAAATTGATTTTGTACTACAGTACCAAAACAAAGTAATACCAATTGAAGTAAAAGCCGAAGAAAATTTAAAATCGAAAAGTTTAAAATTATATGTAGATACATTTTCACCCAGTAGGGCAATACGCACAAGCATGTCTAGCTATAGAACAGAATCATGGCTTACCAATATTCCTTTGTACGCAATGGAAGGGTTGGCTTGGGATTAATAGGATGGTTTAGAACATAAAATATCAAAAAATTACAAAAGAGTTGGGGATTTGGTATTTTCTTATTAAACTTGAGATGAATAGCTCTCACACAAGAAAATCTTCACCAGTTGAAATCAATTTTATTCATATTGCCCTGCTTTAATGAAGAAAAAGCATTACCGCTTTTACTGGAATCTTTACGGCATTTATGTACCCAAATTCCTATGAAAACAGAAATATTGGTGGTGAATGATTGCTCTATTGATAAAACTGCAATTATTGCTAAAGCAGCTGGGGTGCGTTTATTAGATCTTCCCGTGAACTGTGGTATTGGTGGTGCCATGCAAACTGGTTTTTTGTATGCACTGGAAAACCAATTCGATTTTGCCATGCAAATAGATGGTGATGGTCAACACCCACCACAAGAAATACCTAAACTACTCAATTGTGAAAACAAATACCAGCCCGATATGGTGATTGGTTCTAGGTTTATTGAAAAGATAGGATATCAATCTTCTATTTTAAGGCGAATGGGTATCAGCTATTTAAGTTGGGTAACTAAGCTCTTTACGGGTAAAAGAATTTGGGATGCTACTTCGGGGTTTAGGCTCTACAATAAAAGAGCCATTCAATTAGTAGCAGCCAATTATCCCGATGAATACCCTGAGCCACAATCTCTTATTGATTTTTATAAAGCTGGTCTATCAGTAAAAGAAGTACCCGTATTAATGGCTGAGCGGCAAGGCGGACAATCCTCTATTAGTAGTTTTAATCAGGTATATTACCTATTTAAAGTTACGTTTGCAATGTTTTTTTCATATATAAAAACCAGAAAATAATGGAACGCATTCAAATCATTACCATTGTTTCCAACCTCGTTTTTCTACTTTATATAAGCAGACTAATTATTAAAGGAAAACTAAGAGAGGAGTATGCCATTGTTTGGTTTGTAATAACCCTATTTGTTGCCGTCTTCTCTTTTTGGCGTGAGGGCTTGGTGTTTTTAGCAAAAAAATTTGGCGTGATTGATCCACCAAATTTAGTATTTACCGGGTTTATTTTTTTAATCCTAATTTACTTGCTGCATTTAAGTGTAGTTAATTCTAAACTCCAAAAAAGCATTACACAACTATCGCAAGAGTTGGCTTTATTAAAAGCAAAAAAAGAAGCGTAGAATGACCCAACTACAAACTGAAGCCTCTCTTTTCGCTCAATATCTTGGTGCTGAAAAGAAAGATACTCAATTACAAGAGCGCTATATTAGCGGTATTGAATTACTAAATATCAAAACAAGTAATAAAGAATTGGCGATATTGAATATGCTGGTGAAATTCCCTTTTTTGCTGCCCTATATTGATGGTGGATTTGCTTTACTAAAGGTTGAGAATAGTATTCGAAAAAAAATTGGATTAATGAGCGCCTTACTAGAGACAGAACCCGCTTTTACCGCTCTTTTTTTAGTTGAAAAGGATCTTTCATTTGCGGCCATTCGATTTTTGTATAGAGGCAGTATAGCCCTTCTTAAAAGTATTATTGGCGCAGCACTTATATATTTATTAAAATGGAGGTAGTTGATTATATCATTGTTGGATCGGGCTGTACTGGGGCAATGGCGGCAGCAACTTTGTGTGCAAACGGTAAGCAAGTAGTAATATTAGATACTGGAATTGAAGGCAACCCTACTGAAACGAATACGAATGATTTTATTAAAAAAAGATACCATGATCAGCAACAAGCTGATTTTTTCTTGGGCAAAAATTTAGAAGCTTTACAAGCGCCTACACATGCTAATATTCCCCAACAAACGGCACAACGTAGTTTTATCACAAAACTCACTGATACATTATTACCAATTGAATCAACCCATTTTTTCCCTGTAGAATCATTGGCATTGGGCGGTTTAGGAAACGGCTGGGGTTTGGGCGCATACACTTTCTCTGCGAATGAATTAAAAAGAGTAGGACTAAATGAAAAAGAGATATTGAACGCCTATAAACTAATAGCCGATAGAATTGGCATCTCTGGAGAAACAAATGATGACGCAAGTAGGTTTTGCCACAACAATACCATTCCACTGCAACCACCGCTTGAAATAAATGCTACTGCAAATAGTTTGTATCAACAATACCAAAAAAAGAAACCCTTGTTTTCAGCAAAACATATTTCAATGGGTAAACCTTCGCTGGCCTTACTCAGTGCTGATAAAGACAATCGAAAAAGCTATGCTTACAACGACCTTGATTTTTATTCCAATGAAGGGAATAGTGCTTACCGACCCAATATTACTATTGAAACATTAACGCACCAAGGAAAACTTGTTTATCGGAAAAACTGGTTGGTGATTTCTTTCAAAGAAGCGGACTATTATACCATTGTGTATTGCCTTAATATTGTTACCAAAGAAAAAAAAGAATTTTTTACCAAGAAATTAATACTGGCAGCAAGCACACTCAGCACTGCCCGCATCATTTTGCGTTCTTTTAATAGCGATATAAAATTACCCGTTTTATGCAATGCATACACATATATGCCACTATTACATTGGCCACATCTAGGCAAACAGAACATAGGTAGGCATTGTGGTTTAGCGCAGTTGGCCATGTTTTATGATAGATTTAATAACCATGAGGAAGTTGCAATGGCATCTATTTACAATTATCGGTCTCTACTCAATTTTAGAATTTCAAAACAATTGCCGCTCAATTATGCCGATGGCAATAAACTATTGCAATTGCTTATGCCAGCCTTGTGCATTGCTGGTATTTTTCATCCCGCAGCTTACCAACCACAAAATTTTATCCGCTTACATAAAGCTGATTCTATAACAGGTGATCTATTACAAGCAGCGTACACATATTTAGGGGCAGAACAAGAAAATATACACCATACGGAAAAAATATATGCTAGTGCTTTTTCCAAATTACAATGTTTGGTGTTAAAGAAAATGAGCACTCCAACTGGTGCCAGTATTCATTATGCAGGTACACTACCCTTTAGTAGCAAGGATGAGCTGTTTCATATATCACCCGATGGCAAATTATATGGAACCAACCATGTATTTATTGCAGATGGTTCGGGGTTTAGCTATTTACCTGGAAAGGGACTTACACTTACCCTTATGGCAAATGCGCACAACGTTGCACTTAAAACCATGCAATATGAATAAAGTGGTAGCAGTAACCGGTGCCAATGGATTTATTGGTAAGTTGTTAGTAGCCAAATTATTTGAAGCTGGATATACAGTAAAAGCTTTTGTACATAAAATACCAGCTCAACAGCAACAGGGTATTCAATATTATTTGTATGAACTAGCCGCACCTATAGAGGCATCCTTATTTAAAGAAGTTGACATACTCATTCATTTGGCATTTCAGTTTAAGCCAACTAGGGTAAACGGCGTAGATGTAAATATTTATGCAGCCAAAGAAATAAAAGCTTTAGCGCTACCCTATTATATTTTTGTATCTAGTTTTGCAGCAGCTCCCCCAATCACTAATTCTTATTATGGTAGAACAAAAGCTGAATTAGAAACAATTTTTTCCAACGATTTAATTATTCGGCCGGGCTTGGTATTGGGTAATGGTGGACTTTTTGAAAAAATAAAGCAACAGCTACAAAAAAATAGTTTTGTACCACTCTTACAAGGTGGAAGGCAAACCATGCAAACTATTTTTATTGATGATTTAATAAACACAATACAGGCACTAATACAGCAAAAAGCAACAGGGCTTTATCAATTGGGTCTTGAAGATAGAATCACCTACAAGCAATTTATGTACACCATAGCACGGGAACTAAACAAGAATATATTTTTTGTACCAGTTCCAGTTCGGCTGTTGAGCCTAGTTATAAAACTAGTAGGTATTTTTTCGTCTAATTCCTTTTCAAATGATAATCTTAATGGACTTTTAGCTTCTAAATACATAGATACTTCTGCCGAACAAAAAAGTTATGGTACCAACTGGTTGCCTTTCGAAAAAGCAATAAAATTAATCTCTAAAACAAGACGATAAAATAATCAAAAGCTATTTTTTTCTTAGTAAATAAAGCACTTGAAAGAAAAGTTCTTTACGTTTCAACACCTCAAAATCAGTCGCTAAAAATTGCTCCATTTTTAAATGATTGAACCCTAGATGTCCATAATTAGGCCACCAATTTTTTTCCATTCTTGAAGCATCTTTTAGGAATGCACTTCTCATTAAATTCCAAAAAGAGATGGGTTCTCTACCCATTCTCAATAACCATAAGCCGAAGCGCTGTATCAAAAATGAAATACCTACCATTTTTGGAACAGTAACCAAAATAACGCCATCCTTTGTTAAGAGGGAAGTTAACTCAAGCAATACTTTTCGTTTTTCCTCATACATGGTTTCACCTGAACTGCCAATATGCTCCAGCACTTCTAAGATATAGGCTATTTTGTATTCTTTATTGGGTTTTGCCGCTAATGTTGATTCGATCTTGAAATCATTGTTGCAATAAAGCATTACATTATTGAGTTTTGCTTTCTCAACCAATATTTTAGCACTATCAATAAATTCAGGGGTAACGTCAATTCCAAAAACATGTTGATAATATTTTGATAAAGACGGTATAAAAACCCCATCCGCACAACCAAAATCAATTACATTGTTTTCATTAAAATATTCTTTTGTGTATCTAAGTGCGGCTTCAAAGTGAAAAGTTTTAATTCGCACTACAATTCCTTCACCAGCATAATTATAATCCGTGTAGGACTTATTATTAGTACTAGAAAGTTTTGTTCGTGGTAGGTTATAGTGCCTAGAAAGCCCGTCTAACCATTCTTGGTAATAGTTGGCATTCAAACTCGCTATATTCTCTTTACTAGGTATAAAATACCTCATACATTAGTTTTTAATAACAATAATATCATTCAATACTAAATAATCAATATCGGCTTGAATAAAAGATTGTACCGCTTCTTCGGGTGAACAAACAATGGGCTCTCCTTTAATATTAAATGAAGTATTAATCAACACTGGGTATCCGCTCTTTTTTTCGAATTCTTTTAATAGATAAAGCATGGAAGGGTTCTCCAATTCGTTTACCGTTTGTATTCTTACCGTACCATCAACATGGGTTAATGAAGGCAATATTGTTTTGTATGCTTCACGAACATGGTACACCAATAGCATATAGGGATTGGGGTAATCATGATCAAAATAAGTGCCGCAATTTTCTTCTGCAACAATAGCCGCAAACGGTCTAAAACCCTCTCTAAACTTCACCCTTCTATTTAAAATGTCTTTCATTGCTGGGTTCATAGGATTGGCTAAAATACTTCTATTACCCAAGGCTCTTGGCCCAAACTCCATCCTTCCCTGAAACCAAGCCACAATTTTATTATCCAATAACTGTTTAGCCGTAAAATCATACACTTTATTGCCAAGTACTTCATAGCTAAGCCCTGCTGCTTCAATGGCTTTTATACACGCATCATTGGTATAAGCAGGTCCTAAAAAAGCGGTTTGCATGGGTTTTCTTTGTCTATTGAGTAGCTGGTGATTCACCAATAAAGCAGCTCCAATACCCGTGCCTGAATCGCCCGCAGCAGGTTGAATAAATATTTCTTTAAATAAGCCACACTTAGCAATGATGCCATTGGTAACACTGTTTAAAGCAACCCCACCTGCCATGCATAAGTTATTGCTTCCGGTAACTTTTTTTAAATGAGTAACCATATGTAACACCACATCTTCCACAATATGCTGCGCAGCAGCAGCCAGATCCAATTCATGATCGCTCCAATTTACTCCTTCAGTTTTTGAAGGGCCAAATGCATCGGTAAATTTTTTACTCACCCCAGACTTTCGCGTATAGTGATAAGAAAAGTAACGCATATCAAAAGCAAAGCCACCATTATTTTTTAGCGTGATTAGTCTTTTCATTTGTTCATACACATCACTATTGGCATTGCCATAGGAAGCAAGGCCCATCATTTTACCTGGGCCTTCAATTAACTTAAATCCCAAGTGAATAGATATGGCTTGATAAAAAGCGCCCAAAGAATAGGGCGTATTAACGGTTTTAATTTTTTTAATTATATTCTTGTTACCATATCCCATAAGTGTTGTTGCCCATTCTCCGGCGCCATCAATGGTTAAGATGGCTGCTTCCTCAAAAGGAGACGGATAAAATGCACTTGCAGCATGGCATAAATGATGTTCAAAAAAATGAAATTTGAATATCGGTTTCTTTGCGTGAAATAATTTTTTTAGCGTGTTAGGCAGCTGGTACATTTCGTGTAAATAATTCAACATGCCTAAGTTTTCCTCTACTTGAAAATGCTTTTGCTCTTTTAGTAGGCGGGGAACTTTATGCCAGAATTTAAACAAATAAACCGGGATATTAATTAATGAAATTGTTGGATTCCAGAAAAAACCAATATGGTGAATATCATCAATAGATAATTTGCCATAATCTAAACAAGCTTGTAAAGCAGCTTTGGGAAAACCACCTGCATGTTTTTTTCTATTTAATCGTTCTTCTTCAACTGCAAAAACAATTTCATCATCAATAATTAATGCGGCGGCGGCATCGTGCCCAAAACTATTAAATCCAATAATGTTCATATGTATTTATTTGTTATTCTTGCGGCGATATGCTTCGGCCAAATTACCTTTCAAGAGTTGGTTATTCGGATTAATGGCAATACCTTTATTGGCTGCATCAATTGCCTCATCGTACTTACCCAATTGATTGTACGCAGCACAAATATTATTATAGGCCAAATCATAGTTGGGATTTACTTCAAGGGCTTTTTTTGCCGCATCAATACATGGTTGATATGCGCCATATTGATACTGGGCTAAACTTAAATTTAAATAATTTTCCGCAGTAGGTGCTAAGTTTATAAGCGCAATCAATGCTTCTATTTTATTTGTATTGTTTTTTTCATTTACTGGCTGCGCTTGTTGCAAAAGGGTAGCAATTTTTACAAATTGTTGGTGTCGGGGGCTTATTGCCAATCCTTTATCTAATTGCAGTTTAGCCTCATCTAGCTGATGGTTGCGAATGAAGTGCTCGGCATAAAAAGCGTAGGTTTCAGGCACTAAAGCATTGAGGGAGAGGGATTGATTAAAAAAAGCTACTGCTGCTTCTTTCTTATTAGTAATACTATTTACAATGGCTAAATTGGTGTAAGCATACGCGTAATTAGGCCAAAGAGAAACTGTTTTTTTGTAACAATTTTCTGCTTCTACAAAATCACTCTTTGCCAATAAAGTATTGCCATAATTCATCCAAGCCCTGCCATTGTTTGGTGCTTTCACGGTGGCTTCTTTCCATAAGCTTTCTTCTGATAGCCAAATCTTATTTCGCTGATAAGTACCTATTGCATGCGCAGATAAAACTATAATAGCAATACCCATTAATGCAAATTTCGCAGCACTTGATGCCATCCAGATTTTATGCAGCTGCAAGTATTGAACCAACGATGCTGTGGAGATAAATAAGCCAATATAGGGTAAGAAGGGCCGATGATCGTTGAGCACTTCTGCAAAAGGAATAAAGCTACTCGTGGGTAATAAACAAATTAAAAACCATGCAATACCAAAAGCTACAGGCTTTAGGGTGTTATGCTTACTGCACTGTATCATCTGCCAACATAGAAACAAGATAAATAATATTCCAGCCAATACGCGTTCATCGGTAAGGGAAGCAACAGCCGTCCAGTCAGTATCAACCACCAAATTAAGGGGTAGTAAAAAATTATAGGTGTAATGAAAAATTACAAAGGGTTGCGTAAAGAGGTAGTTGAGCAGAGTTGTTCCACCAGCCGACCAGCCTTCGGGTGTAAGTTTCCGCGAAATAATAAAAACCAACACACTCAATACAATAGGTAGCCAAAGTTGTAATAGCTTATTCAAGCATTTTTTTCCATTTTTAAGCCAAGTGCCAAAAGCAATATTTTCTTCAAAAAGCAATTGATACACAAATAATAGCGGCAAAAACATAAGTGCCTGCTCTTTTACAAAGAAGCCCAGTAAAGCAGGTATAAAATAAAAATACCATTTCCGCAAAGCAGGAAAATAAATATAACAAATGAATGATGCTACCACACTTAAAGCACTAAAACTATCGCTACGTGCAATAATATAGTTGATGGTTTCCGCATTGGCGGTGTGAACCAGAAAAAAGAGGGTAGCAAAATAGGCAATCCCTTTATTAAATCCTGTTTTTGATATCTGGTTGAGTAGCTGAAAAATAAGTAGGTAAATAAAAAAAGCCAGTAGTAAAAAGCTTATGAAAATTGAAAGGTGAAATTGAAAAGGGTCGGGTTTTGTATTACCTGATAAAAAAATGTCTATTGTATTTAGCGTTGTTAAGCCGGGCCGATACGCTTGGTTGGCAGGAAGCGTGCTGGTTGTAGTAGCATCGGTAAAAAAAGAAGGGATATTCTTTATACTAAGGATGGCTTTGTTTTCTACAATGGTATGGAAATCATCAAAATGAAATGCATTGTGAAAATGATTAGAATAAACAAGGTATGCAATAGCAATAGCACTTATTGTAAGCAGTGCGTTTAGTAAATATTTATTCATCAGTTATAGCACATTTTAATTTGCAATCAGCATCCGCCCCGACGTGCCGACGTTCTGACGACCCGACGTTCTGACGAGATTTACTTGATGGTAAATATCAATCCCAACCGAAGCGTATTAGAAAGCGGGTTACGGTTCAGTCCATTACCACTGGGAACTATATACGATAAATTGGCGGTAACGCTTTTGTATTGGAATCCAGTTCCAGCAGAAAAATATTGCCTTCCGCCTCTTTCTTTGCTCTCGTAGAAATAGCCAGAACGAAGCCAAAATTGTTTGTTTAAATTATACTCAATACCAATAGAGGTTTGGAGAGATTTGAAGGGACTTAAGTCGGTAGCGAATGAGCTGAACCAGCTATCGAAAACAGAATATCTTTTATAGGTGGCCAAATTATTTGAATCAGACAATGCATTGCCAGTAATCTGGGGCGGATCGGGTACCATTAATTTATTCACTTCAAACCCAAAAGAAATATGTTGATTATCGGCCAGTTGTTTGGTGTAATTAATACCGAGACCCATGGTGGCGGGCAGATAGCTTTTATTTTGAGGGTCATTGCTGTAATTAATTTTAGGTCCCAGGTTTTGAAACACAAAGCCAGCTTGCCAGCCTTCTTGTTTAGCATCCAGTCCATTGTAATAAAGTCCTAAATCGGCAGCCACTGAATTCCCTGCTCTAAAAGTATTACCAAAACCAGCATCACCCAATGCCAATTGAGAACGGATATATTTTAGGTTGATGCCAACGGATAATTTAGGAGATAGCAATCTTGAATAGCCTGCTTCAATAGAATATTCATTGGGTTTAATATTGTTGAGCAGGTTTCCGTTAAAGTCAGTCAATTGTATATTCCCCAACGTAAAATATTTTACACCAACACTAATGGTCTGGTTATTTTTTAGTTTTCTATACCCACCAGCACAAAATAAATTAACGTCTTTAAAGCCTGCATCTCTAAGCCAAGGAGCAGCGTTTAGAACCACTTCTGATTTTTTTTCTATAAAAGCAAGTCTTGCATTGTTCATAAAAACAGCATTGGCATCGGGGGAGATAGCAATACCAATATCACCCATACCCCCGGAGCGGGCATCGGGCGAAACGCGCAAGAAGGGAACCGCAGTTGTAACAACATTTAGTTGTTGACTAAATAAATGATAACTAACCAATAATAAAGAAAAGAGGAAACTACTTTTTAAATTGAACTTTCTCATAACACAGTAGGGGGGTTGAGCAGCAAAATTAGGAATCTTTATTTGAATTGCTGTTGATCTATCGTTTGAAGAATACCGATATGATTAAATAAATTTTGTTTCATTAAAAAAGTTTTTTCTAAAAAAATTTAACTGCTAAAAATTCAAATTAGGAAAAAATAAACGGAAACTTTTTTATGCATTCATTAATGTTACAGAACGGGGTTTTTTTGTTATGAAACCCTATTTTATCTACACTAAAATATTTTTTGTAAAAGCAGTAAGCACTTGCGAGGCTGCACTTGGTTTAGGGGATTCATAAAAATAAAGAAATATAATTTTAGTTTACGCTAGATATGCAAAAAATAATTTTATATTCGCATTAGTAACTTTGTTTTCCCCCAATACAAACGCTACATGCAACCGACTATTTCATCATCAATCTCAAAATTTCTTTGTTCCAAATATTGTTATGCGCTATTACTATGCATACAAACCAGTTGGTATAATTCGGTTACCGCACAAAAAATTTCTAGGGATGTAGTTGCGTCAGCAGCAGAAACCGTTAAAACCCAAGGCATATCGGTAACCTATGTATTGGGTGAAGCCGTGGGTGATTTATTTGGAAGTTTCTCTAATTCTCGTTTTTTAACGGCAGGGTTTGGCCAGCCCGATATTGAGATAAAAGAAGTGTTGGATAAAAATCCCAATACTCGTTTTGTGGTTTACAATAACCCAACCCGAACGGGTTTGGCAAAGCTTGCTTTTAATAAAGTACCCGATGGTAATTATACCATACAGCTGATAGATGTGCTGGGGCGTACGCTGCAACAAATCACACAAAAAATTTCTAATAATAATTTGGTTTATATAGATATTAATATTGCGGGATATGCAAGTGGAGTTTATTTATTACGCATACAAAGCAATGTAAATATTGGTGGTGAACTAAAACTAATTAAACAATAATCCCCCTGATTATTTATTGAACTTACTAATTACAGTTTATGAAGAAGATTGTATTCTTATTGTGTTTTCATTTGGTAATTTTATCGGTTGCATTAGCCCAGCCAAAGTCTTTCAGATACCAGGCCGTAGCCAGAGGTAGCAATGGAGCATTATTAACCAATACGCAAGTAAATCTTAGGTTTTCTATTCGCAATAATACCAATACAGGAGCTATAGAGTATAGAGAAACCCAATCAGCAGCAACCAATGAGTATGGGTTGTTTTCAGTAGAAGTAGGAGCAGGAACGGCAATAACTGGAAGCTTTGCTGCCATAACATGGAGTGCCACTAGTTCTAAGTTTTTACAAACAGAATTAGATTTAGGGGCAGGCTTTATTGATTTGGGAGCTACTAAGTTATTAAGTGTACCCTTTGCTTTATATGCATTGAATAGTGGAACGCCGGGTCCTACAGGGGCAACCGGACCTACTGGTGCGGCAGGGCCAACAGGAGCTGCTGGGGCAAATGGAACAAACGGCATTAATGGAATAAATGGCAGCAACGGAACAAATGGAGTTACAGGAGCAACGGGGCTACCGGGCTCTAATGGAATAAATGGGGCTACAGGTGCAACGGGACCAATAGGGGCTACAGGTGCAACGGGACTCACAGGTGCAACAGGGCCACAAGGTCTTGTCGGTGCAACGGGGGCAACGGGAACGAACGGTAGCAATGGAACGAACGGACTTGTTGGTGCTACTGGGCCACAAGGCGCTACTGGAGCAACGGGACTCACAGGTGCAACTGGCACACAAGGTCTTGTAGGTGCAACTGGAGCAGCGGGTACTAACGGCACCAATGGAACTAACGGACTTGTAGGTGCAACCGGACCTGCGGGTGTTGTAGGAGCTACAGGTGCGGCTGGTACTAATGGATCGAATGGAACTAACGGACTTGTTGGTGCTACTGGGCCACAAGGCGCTACTGGTGCAACGGGACTCACAGGTGCAACCGGACCCGCTGGTGTTGTCGGTGCAACTGGACCCGCTGGTGTTGTCGGTGCAACTGGACCCGCTGGTGTTGTCGGTGCAACTGGAGCAGCGGGAACGAACGGTACTAATGGAACTAATGGTCTTGTTGGTGCAACTGGACCACAAGGTGCTGCTGGTGTTGTCGGTGCGACTGGCCCCGCTGGTGTTGTCGGTGCAACTGGCCCTGCTGGTGTTGTCGGTGCGACTGGCCCCGCTGGTGTTGTCGGTGCGACTGGCCCCGCTGGTGTTGTCGGTGCAACTGGCCCCGCTGGTGTTGTGGGCGCAACTGGTAGTAATGGAACTAACGGCCAAGGCCTACCTACAGGTGGTACAGCCAATCAAGTACTTTCTAAAATTAATGGTACAGATTATAATACACAGTGGGTAACGCCAAGTGGTGGACTTTCTAATGGATCAGCAGCAGGGCAGATTTATGTAACTGGTACTAGTCCTTTTACACCTGCACTTCAAACTGTGTCTGGTGATATTACCATTAATTCTTCTGGTGTAACTACCATTGCCAATAATGCGGTAACCAGTGCAAAAATTGCAAATGGTGCCGTAAACTCTGGACAAATTGCTGATAATGCTGTATCCTCGTCAAAAATTGCAACTGGTGCCGTAAGCAATACAAATATTGCGGATAATGCAATAACCAACTCAAAAATTGCAACTGGTGCCATAAGCAATACAAATATTGTGGATAATGCAATAACCAACTCAAAAATTGCAACTGGTGCCGTAAGCAATACAAATATTGCGGATAATGCGGTAACCGCCGCAAAAATTGCAGCTGATGCAGTAACCACTACAAAAATTTTGGACGCAAATGTTACTACAGCTAAAATTGCTGCTAACGCAGTAACCGTTGCAAAAATAGGAACCACCTCAGGTACCGCCTCTGCTACAACTTATTTAAGGGGTGATGGTACATGGAATACGCCAAGTGGGGGAGGATCTGATACATATTCAATACTAAATGCAAATACCACTCTAGCAGATGCAAGTGGCAGATACCTAGTAACTACTACCAACTGTACACTCACTTTACCAGCTTCTCCTACAACAGGTATTGTTATTAAAATAGCTTGTAGATCAGGTCGCTCCGTACCAATAAACTTTAACTCTCAAACTGTTTTCGAGGCAGCTTTACTTGTTAGTATAACTTCTATAACACTTAGTTCATCATCTGCACTGGCTGTAACTTTTTTGTATGACGGCACTCAGTGGTTATTAACCTATTCCATTGGTTAATTTAATCATTGCTTGCAGTTTTTGCTAAAGTATTATTTACTAAAGCGTAGTTAACAGCTACGCTTTTTTTATTGTAGTGTTACTGGTCAATAGACATTGGACATTGCCCCTCACTTTGTTGGGGGTGACGATCCGCCGCGGCGGACGATATTGCAGGGTTTAGGGTTGCTGATTGTCTGGCAATTTTCTATACCGCTCCAACTTGAGGTACCAAATTGGCTCCTCAAGTTTTCCAAATCCTTGATTGCGAGTTGGGTTTAAGGTTTCGATTTAGATTGTTACATTTGTCAAAATATTTTATATGGCTTTAATAACTCAAAATATAAGCATTGCCGACTATTACTTTGGCGTTTTAAAAAATCTCAATTCTAATAGTAAGCTTGACTTGATTTCAAAGCTATCTCAGTCTTTAAAAGAACCGGACAAAGCCCAAGAAACCACGTTACAATCACTTTTTGGAGCATATAAATCAGATGAAACTGCAGAAGAGATAATTGCTGAAATAAGATCCTCCCGAGTTTTTAATTGTTGAAGCCTTTATCTCAAAGTTTGCAATTATTCCAATTTTCAATTCATTAGATATTTACGCAAAAGAAAAAGCCAAACTTAGAAAACAAGGATTGCTTATTCACGACTTTGACATATTGATTGGCTCTACGTCTATCGCAAATAGCTTAACGATAGTCACAAATAATGTGGCTCACCTAAATAGCCTCTCACTTCGTTCGAGGTGACGACGATCTGACGAATAATCTAGTAACTTAGTATCCGAATGAACAATCATATCGCCGATAGCACTGATAAGGGTAGCCTGAGTATTTATCATGTAAAACGATTGTGGAGTAAACTAGTGTACAAAAACGCCATTAACCAAAACAACGCAAAAGAAGCAGCACTCGATAATGCGCTGATGGATATACTGGGAATTGGCTATTTGCCTACCTATACATTTGTATATCAACAGAACCCGTCTTTCGCAGATTTTGAAAAATGGATTTGTACTCATTATCCTGATGGAGAGATACCAATATCAATCACTGAACAATGCAATACATTGTTTAACGATGAAAAAAAAGAAGAAGCTATTATTGTGCACGAACCTGTATTGAGCGAAACCGATTTGTTGCACTGGCACGAGCTTGGTTATACAATTGTACGCAATGCCATTTCGCCTGAAGACTGCAAAGCCACAAGGGATCTTATCTGGGCTCATTTAGGGATGGATGAAAATAACCCTGCTTCCTGGTACCAATCACATGAAGCCATACAGGGGATTATGGTTGCTTTGTTTAATCATCCACAAATCCACAAAAACCGCCATGCCCCACGTATACGAAAAGCTTATGAACAAATTTGGGGTACGAACAATTTGATTGTTACTTCCGATAAAGTTGGTTTTAATCCACCCGAAACACCCACCTACATCTACAAAGGAATTGGTTTACACTTCGATACCAGCTTGGCCCAGCCCATACCTTTTGGTACGCAGGGAATTTTATACCTAACCGATACGGCTACACATCAAGGGGCATTAACCGTGGTACCCGGCTTTCACCATACCATCCACAATTGGTTAGAAGAATTGGCCCCCGATAAAAATCCAAGAGAAGAAAACTTAGCGGCATTTGGCACAAAAGCCATTGCTGCCAATGCAGGTGATTTTATTATTTGGCATCATTGCCTGCCCCATAGTGCTAGTGCCAATAGAGCGGCAACTCCACGACTGGTTCAATATATGAATTGGTACGACCCATTTGTTGAAAAGCAAAGCGAGTGGTTGTAAAAAAACGTTTTGTCATGCCGAGGCACTTAGACCCCTCACTTCGTTCGGGGTGACAGATTACGATATTTAATATTGTTACAATACACAGTATCTATTATCCAATAGCATAATAACTCAGTAATAAAAGTTAATTTTTTATTAAATTAAAGTTTACTAATAGAAAACTATTATTATATTTGCTTTGTGTTAAACATTATTACAAGAAGCACTTTATTGGAATATTGTAAAAAATATCCAATAGCAGCAACAGCTCTTTTTGAATGGTATCATGAACTGGTTTTAAGTAGTTACAAGAATTTCAATGAGCTAAAATCGGATTATCCTAGTGCAAGTCTAGTAGGTGATGATCGAGTTGTATTCAATATCATGGGCAATAAATTCAGGCTTGTAGTTAGAATTGTTTTTGAATATAAATCGTTACAAATAAAGTGGTTTGGAACACATGCCGACTATGATAAAATTAATGTGGAAACTATTCAGTACAAAAAGAAATAACTATGGAACTTAAATTAATAAAGACGAAAAAACAATATAATACCTATCTAGATTGGGTTGATACCATGTTCGATAAGAAAATAAAACCCAATACGCCTATTGGAAACAAATTAGAAGTTGCACTTTTATTGATTAAACAGTATGAAGATGTAAACTACCCAATACCCAAACCAGACCCCATTGATGCTATTAAAATTAAAATGGATGAAAGAGGCTTGAAGAATAAGGACTTGGTTGGAATATTTGGTAGTAAAGGATATGTTTCTGCTCTTTTAAATAAAAGGAAGCCCCTAACTTTAGAACTTGCCAAACGCTTTCATACCGAGTTGAATATTCCTGCTGAAATTTTGTTATCCTAATTCTTAGAGCCAATTTTATTACGGTGGTCTTGGTGGTAATTATTGTTGAGACCCCTCACTGCGTTCGGGGTGACAAAGCAGTTTTCATTGCCGAGGCACGAGGCATCCTTTTCAATCAGCATCTCACATTGCCGAGGTAACGAGGCATCTATTTCAATCAGCGGTTTGCATTGTAGTGCGTTCGTTTTTTAAGCTGTTATTGAGTTTATTTTTATTTGGCCACCTACGGCTCTTAATACTTTTAAAATTGTAGCAAATTGTGGTTTAGCACCATCTGATAATGCTTTGTATAAACTTGGTCTGCTTAAACCTGTTTCTTCAGCAATTTTCGTCATACCAATTGCTTTTGCAATGTGTCCAATTGCAGTAATAATTTCTTCATTATTCCCTTCTTCCAAAACGGTGTTCAAATATTCTGCAATCATTTCCTTATTGTCTAAGTAATCAGCTATTTCAAATTTTGTTGTGGTCATTTTTTTACTTTTTTAATTTGCCCCAAATTTCTTTTGCTTTTTCAATGTCTTTTTGTTGAGTTGATTTATTACCACCGATTAAAAGAATTATGATTTTGCCATCTTTTTCTCTAAAATAAACTCTATAACCTTTCGCATAATTAATCTTCAATTCTTTTATTCCGCCTCCAATTGGTTTACAATCTCCAAAATGTTCGTCTTTTTCTAATTTTTGAATTCTGAATAAAATTTTGGCTTTTGCAGTTAAGTCATCTAGTTTTTTTAGCCATTTGTCGAACTCTGTTGTTTTTTCGATGTTAAACATTGCAAAAGTGTATTCATTTGGATACAAATTTATGGCCAAAATTTTAAATTACCAGATTGTTTTTAAAATTAGCGATCAGCGGTTTGCATTGTCCGAGGTACGAGGCATCTATTAAAATTTGATCTTCCGAATATTGCAGAGACCCCTCACTTCGTTCGGGGTGACAAAAGGGAGTGTTCGGGGTGACAGCACTTGATTTTCAACCCAATAACCCAATAACTCAATCCCGAATGCTCGGGATAAATAACCTAATAACTTAACTACACACACAAATACGGATTCTGCCAACCGCTTAAATGCTCTTTGTGTATTTCTTCGTATACGGCATGGTCAAACCGCAAAGCTTGGCCTTGCGCAATTGCTATTTTGTGAACAATTTTGTTTTTGATGTTTATTTTTTCAATATCAATAGTGGGTAACGCATAATTAGAATCTGCATAAAAATTACGTGTGCCACGAGGGCTTTTGATATGTATATTTTTGAGTAGCTTGGCTACTTCCTTCAAATCCTTTCTTTGCAAGGCAGGCATGGTTTCTAATAAAGCCAAACCCAATTCATAACCCATCAAGGAAAAGATCGTTGGTTTTTCGCCCGTTGCTTGCAAATATTTTTGTTTGAATTGCTGATTAACCGCATCAGGCGAATTAAAATTATACATAGATGCACTGTAGCATTCCATATCTATATCTACTTGCTCCAAAATATCTTCTGATGCCATGTGGGCAGAAATAATCAAGGGCACTTTACCATATAGCTTTGAGTTTCGATAAGCCCTAAGAAAATCTACCGCTTCATACCCACAAAAAATAGCGTGGATATAACTAGGTAAATTATTTTCATCTAATGCATCTATATACTGGTTGGTTTTAAACCCAATATCGGTATGGTGGGTGCCGGGGTCGTACATGATGGTATAATCAATTTCACTTGATCCGGCAATTACTGTACCCTGCCTAAAAGCATTGTGCAAATGATAACCACAATCGAAAAAGCCCATGGCAACAGAACCCTTATCGGCAAATTGTTGTTGCGCCCATAAACCCAATGCGTATTCTGACTGCCAGAGTTGGAAGCTATTGAAAAAAATAGACTCTGTAATGGTGTGGGTATAAGGAATATACTCACCCATATCACTAAACAAGCCAATTCGCTGATGCCTGTTAAACATAGGAACTAGCGATGGAATAACTTTATAATTGAGCAAACCAAATACAATATCGGTTTGGTTAAATACCAACAATTTTTGTACGGTATTTTCTACCTGTGCAACCGATGCCTGCTGCACAAACTCAGGAATAAACTGAAAGAAATTTTCCGTTATAAGTGAAGCAGGCAAAGCCGCATTAAACCCTTTTATCAAATCGCCCGACAAATTGGGATATACCGTAGAATGATAAAACAACACCCCTATTTTAATACTCATGTAGGCAATAATTCTAAATTAGGGACGAGAAGGATAGATACCTTGGGTAACAATTAAATAGGCAATACCTAAATAAGGTGGTATTGTAGAAAAGGGCGCACTCCCACCAGCTGGTTGAACGGCTACCGTACCCCCATTAATGGTGGTTGCATTGCCGCTGATGGTTCCGTTAACAGGAGCCAGTTGCGCTGCCGTAGTGCCTCCAACTGGCCAATTTGCAGTATTAGGTGTAGATGCTTGTCCATAAATTTGAACAGGTCTAGTAACGCTTGGATTAACCACAATATTTTGAGTTACGGCAGGAACATTTAGGTTACTCGGTGCCGTGTCGGTTGCATTAGCAGTACTAACCGTCAACGTACCATTAATAGCCGCCGCAGCAACACTAGCGTTTATACCGGCGCCGCCTGTACCCACTGAAATGGTAATGGGAACCGAGCCAGTAGTGGCCGTAAATCCTGCTGTGTGCGTGTGATAGGGCATGTTCGCAGGTGTTAGGGTAATTGCAGCACTGCCTCCAGCTTCACCCATTGCAATATTGAGAGCGCCACCAACACCAACTGCTACACGCCCTTTTAAATCGGGGAGATTAAATGTGTTAACCCCGTCGCCTCCAAAAGTAGTGCCTAGCAACGAAAACAATGCACTGTTTTGTGAAATTGAATAAGCTTGCCCACCGCAATAATCGGTTTGTTTTGGCGCAAAAGTTAGTGCCGAAGGGAAAATGAGACCCATGAAAACGTCCATAGTGTTAATTTTTAATTGTTTTAAATTGAATAGGAAGATACTTATTTTATTAATTTTAAGATTAGTCGGATCTAATAAATACAAGCATTTATTAAAAATTTAACCTACTAGTGTAAATTTCTAGAAAACTACTACAAACGCCATCGAATACCAGGGTATTCAGTTACCTCATAATAAAAAAATAGCTCTTTGCCTACCAACCCTATTTGTTGGCTTTCCTTTATTGCAGGGCATGGTATGTTTAAGCTAGAATCGTTGTATTCAAGTACTACATTTTCAAATACTTTAATAAATGTATAGTACATGAAACGGTTTTGTGTACAATCAAACTCCTCTGGTATTTTTACCTTTGCCAATTGTTTCGTTATCCCATCTTCAAATTGGGTATATTTATTTAATTGGAATAGGGTTGTATAAAATTGTTCATAAGGTGTACGATCTTGTTGTTGGTTCAATTTATTATTTACAGCATATAAGTCTACCCGTATATTTTCAGGTATAAACAAACCACCAGGAGCCAATTGTGGCGCGAGGTTCAAGGTAATGGCTACTTGGGGTTCTTTACGCAATGCATTGAGCATGGTTTCACTAATTACCATATTTAGCGGTACTGCTTTTGGCCATTTAAAATGAATGGCATCGGCAATATATAAGTCTCCAAAAAAATCATCAAGTTGCAATGCAGTTATTAGTTTTTTTACTGCCGCTATATTTTCTGGAATAACGTCTAAAAGATGAAAGGTTGCAGTACCTTTTTCTACATACAATGCTGGCAATACTGATAACAAAGCAAAAGGGCCACAACCAGCATCAAGTATATGCAATGGCTTATTGGGTTGATTGCGTTGCAGCGATTGAATTGCAGCAATTATCCCTTTTATAAAAATATAGGTTCGCTTTACTTCTAATAAACACATGGCAGCACCCCAACTGCTTATTGCATAGCCACCCGATAAGTTAACTGCTGCTCCAATTTCTCGTTCATTGGTATGTATATCGTAAATACCCAAGCTAGCAAATAGTTCGGCTATATCATGCACCGCCTGTCGGCGTTCTCCCCAACTACTTTCGTTGGCCAGTAAGCGGTCGGTTAATGTTTTTAAAGTTGATTGTGCCGAGGTAGTTGTCATTTTTTTTCTTAGCTGCTAATTAAAAGAATCTCCTATTGTTAATCCTAGCTGAAACAATTTAATTCCAGATAAATACCCCTCTTTTACATGCACCACTTGTATATTTATAAACTTGTTATGCAAACAAGCCACAATCAATCCATACTGTTGATCGGCAAGTACAATGGTTCCGGGTAAAAATTGCTCCGTTGTATTCACTTCAACCATCGCCGCTTCTAATATGCGAACGGGTTGTTGTTTGATATGCGTAACTGCACCATGGTACTTAGGATTGCTTGCATTTACCAGTGCAACAATATCATCGGCTGTTTGTGTTTGCCAATGAATGGTGAGTGCTTCTTGTGTGGGTGCTTGAAAAAAATTGGATGGCGAAACTCCTCTTTGAGGTTGTTGGGACAATCTCAACAAAGCGGGCAAATTAGCAGTTAGTTCAGATGCCAAGCTTGCCAATCGCACACTATGTATTCCATACGTTTCACCTAGCATAATGGGTGTTTCAGCGGTATGGATTATATCACCCTTGTCTATCTGATCATTCATGTAGTGAACCGTAATTCCACCATTCGCTTCTCTATTTTTTAGTTGCCAAAATATGGGATCAGCACCTCGGTACTTAGGTAATAATCCAAAATGAAAATTGATACAGCCCTTTGCGGGCAAGGCTAAAATAGTGGTTGGAATTTTCCAAGGAAAAGTAAGGGTAAGCATACAATCGGCATTACTCGCAACAACTGCTTGTGCCAACTGATGTTCAAATTCCTTTTTTTGGAAAACATGAATCAATGATTTCTCCACACCTATCGAATGAAAAACACCCATTAAATGCGCTGCATATTTTTCAATTATACCAATACCCGCCAATTGTTTTCCCTGCCATAAATAATGAATGGTATTGGCGGCTAGTATATCGGAATTACAAAGTATAAAGATATTCATGGGCTTAGATTGGTCATTAAAAATAATGCATTAGTAATTATTATACCACTAGATATTGATAACTTAATAACTCAGTAACCCAATAACTTAATAACTAAACATTCCCCCCATAATTTTTAAAGCCTATTTTATTACGGGGTTTTGGCGGAGTTGATTGCTTTGATATGAGTTCTTTTAGCACAGCAAAAATATTTTAGATATCACTAATATTAAAAATAAGGATCCCCTACCCCCTCAATTCGTTCGAAGTTACGGGGGTTACGATCCGGCTCGGCGGACGATATTAGATATTTGAGTTTAAAATCAAAAACTTATATTTGTGTAGTCAAGAAGTTTTATGCAAACATTACTCATAGAAATCGAATCTCCAACTAAGGCAAAAGAGTTAAGTTCCATGCTTTCATCTATGGACTTTATTAAAAAGGTATCATCCATTAAAAAGCGAACTCAGCTTATTTCAGCACTACAAGAACATGAAACAATTAAAGCAGCTATTGTAAAAAATAAAAATAAAGCAATAGTTAAATATCTCTAATGAAAGTTAATCAAAGAGATATTGTAGAACTGAACTTCGAATTACCTAATGGTCAATTAAAAGCGCATCCTGCATTGGTAATTTCAAATCAGCAAGTATTGGAGGCTGAAGATATTTTCTATGCAGTTATGATTTCAACTAAGGAGTATAACGATGAATTTACCTTTGAACTTACAAATACAATGCTTACAAAACCGCTTTCAAAGAAATCGTTTGTAAAGTGCCAACTATTACAAGCTTACACAGTAAATGAAGTAATTACAAAAATATCTTCTTTAAAACCGTCCTATTTCGAGCAAATAAAACAAACTATTTTTGATACGGTATTCTAGTTGTTTGCATTTTTATGCCAAGGCAGGAGGCATCTGATTAAATTAGATCTTGTAAATATTGCAAAGACCCCTCACTTCGTTAGTGGTTACGATATTTGATATTGTTACAATACCCTCTATCTAATTTTATTTGATACCCTTAATAAGAAGTTGTATTTCTTTATCAGATATATTTTCTTGATCAGACTTATCGTAGATATTTAATAAGAAAATAGTATTACCCGTTATAAGCACATAAGTAATAACCTTTGGCACACCACTTTTTCCTTTGGCTTTTGATGCTATAGCTAATCGTATTTTATAACAATCATTTCCAAGCGGCGATCCAATTGTAGGATTTTTCTCAAGTTCATTAAGTAGAGCCGCGAATTCATTTTTTTAAGAACTATACTTTTTCGCCAAGCGTTTGAGCTCTTTCTTAAATTTAGGTGTAGTAATGATATTATAACTCATTCAACAGATCTTTAGCATTGATTCCTTTCAATCTGACAGCCTTAATTAAATTAACCTCCTCCGCTGCCTGTTTAATATCTTGCAAAATTTGTTGTTTACTGGTTACTGTTTCTTCAACATCAATTTTTTTGATAAACTTAATGCTCTTTGCCATCTCCATAAAGAGGGGATAATTTTTATCGGGGATGTGTAAAGTAACCTGTTTCATTTTTAATTAATTTTTTCAAATTTATACCCTTTTTTAATTGTTTCAAAAAGGTGACGGCGATCTGACGGTCTGACGACCCGATCCCGCCTTGCGGGACAAGCTGTTCTGAAGATATTACGGCCTCTCACTTTGTTTGAGGTGATGTAACTCAATAACTAATGACTTTCATCATAATTTTTAAAGCCTATTTTGTTACGGGGTTTTGGCGGTGCCGACTGCTTTGATATGAGTTCTTTTAGCACTGCAAATATATTTTCGATATCCCTGCTATTGCCACTAATTTCTTTTTCGAGTTTTGCCAATTGCATGAGTATTTCTTTATTCGTTAATGCGTATTCGCGCATTTTTGTGAATACCCTTATTATACTAATATTAACTTCAATTGCTATTTTACTATTCAAAATACTTGATAGCATTGCAACACCCTGCTCCGTAAAAGCGAATGGAATATACCTTGTACCTCCCCAACTTGAGGAGCCAAATTGGCACCTCAAGTTTTCGAACTCCTTAATTGTGAGTTGAAACATAAAATCTTTGGGAAAGCGTTCGATATTCCGTTTTACTTGTCTTTTTAAATGTTTTGTTTCCACCCCATACATCTCAGATAAGTCTTCATCGATCATTACTTTCTGACCACGAATAATAAAAATCTTATTCAATATCTTTTGTTCAGCAACCAATGCCTGTAATTCCTTTTTTGCCATGAACCTAATTTTAGTTTTTGGACTGAAGCCCAAACCTACATTCTTCAACATTTCCCACATAGCGTATTTATACGGTATTGGATATTCATCATTTTTGCAGTTCCGCCATCGTTATTATTTATTATCAACAACTTCAAAGGGGTTATATTTTAAAGATTTGAAATCATACCAACAATTGGTATCTTTGATAAAACTATTTTACAATGGCAAAAAATACTTCAATTCTCCTAGGCAACTATTTTGAAAATTTTATTGCTACTCAAGTTCAAAGTGGCAAATTTTCTTCGGCAAGTGAAGTTGTAAGAGCAGCCATGCGATTATTTGAAGAAGAAGAAAAGTTGAAAACTGAATTAATTAGTGAACTAAAAAAAGGCGAAAAATCAGGACTTGTTGAAATGTTTGATCGCAAAGAATTTGTAAAATTTCTTCATAACAAGTACACAAAAAATGACTTATAAGTTAAGTGCTAAAGCAAGTGAAGACATTCAAAGTATTTGGCTTTACACTGTTGAGAACTGGTCGCTGGAACAAGCAGACAGGTATGTGAACTTAAATTTCCTTCATGTGAAACATAAAATATTTGGGGAACCATTCTATATTTCTTTTTACAACATGTTATAAACCCAATAACTTAATAACATAACAACCCAATAATTCAACAACCCAATAACTCAATAACCCAATAACTTAATAACTCAATAACCCACTACGTTCTATAATAATTATTCGCTTCTATATATTCCCGCACTTTTTCTGGAACTAAGTAAGCAATAGATTTTCCGGCTTGAATATTATTGCGGATATGCGTGGCTGAAATGCTCAACAAGGGTGCTTCAAGTATAGTAAGCTGGGCCCCAAAATTTTGTGTTACGGAAAAACCTGGTCGGTTGTACACTATAAAAGGGTAATTCTTAACCAGCAATTCCATATTCTTCCATTTGGGTAAATTCTGAAATCCATCACTTCCCATGATAATGGTAAATTCATGTTGTGGATATTTCTCTTGTAAGTAAACCAAAGTATCTATGGTATAGGAAGGCTTGGGTAGTTTAAATTCAATATCTGATGCCCTCAATCGGCTATCATCTTCTACCGCCAATTGCACCAAATGCAGCCGATGGTATTCATTTAACAAAGACTGTGTTTGTTTGAATGGATTTTGTGGAGATACCACCATCCATACCTGCTGTATAGAAGTTTCATTTACAACGTGACTGGCTATAATTAAATGACCCGTATGAACAGGATTAAAAGATCCGAAATACAAACCTATTTGCATATAAGTTGTTGATTATCAGTATATTATGAATTGTCTTCTGCTATAAATATACTATTGGCTTCACTCAGCCTTAAGCTGAGCATATAACCTGATACCGATATTGATATGGGATCGCCCAAGGGTGCTATTTGCTCCACTTTTACTTTTTCACCGGGAACACATCCCATTTCCATAAGCTTAATAAAAATATCATCTTTCTCAAATGAATCAATAATTCCTTTTTGTCCCGCCGTTAATTCCGACAATCTTTTCATTAAACTCGATTATTCTGTAAAGGTATACCAGCCCGTATTGCTTTTGTTACGAATTTTGGAGTAATCAACTACTATGGCAATGATTCGATTTTGTACTGGCGACCGCCCCTTTTCTTTTCCCAAAAAAACCCGTCTCAAAACCTTTATTAAAACCATTTTTAAGAAAGAAAAGAAAGAGCTTGCTTCTATCTCCTATATTTTTTGTTCCGATGAAATGCTACTCCAGATTAACCGCGATTTTTTACAGCACGACTACTATACCGATATCATCAGTTTTGATCTCTCTGAAAAGAATCAACCCACTGAAGCTGAAATCTATATTAGTATTGATCGGGTGAAAGAAAACGCGCTTAACTTGAATATTCCCTATCAAGAAGAAATGCGTCGGGTACTTTTCCACGGAGCCCTTCACCTCTGCGGGTACAAGGATAAAAGAAAAAGTGAAATTTTAACCATGCGGGCAAAAGAGGATCAGTATTTGCATTTATTTCATAAAGCCCTTTGAATGGATTATTAGCACGCTAAAACAACCCAAATAAATTCTAAATTTTATACTTAATGCCACTGTCGCGATTCCTTTTCTCCTGCTTCTTTTTATTAAATTCAATAGGCCTAATGAGCCAAACGCATGGGTCGGTTACCTTAATAAGCAAACCCTTTAAACCTAATATTGCCGAAAGCATTGAATTACTCACCCTACTTGAGCAAAACACCCTCTACCTATCTTCAGATATTAGTACCCAATCCTTTATTTACTGGACCAATTTCTCGCGGCTTTACCCCAAAAAATTTAGAGACAGTGTCCTTATCCCTTTTATAAACGAACAGCCCGCCGTAAATGGTAGTTATAGCAATAGTCTTTTAGACGAGTTGGCTTGGTTAGATTCACTTCCCTTTTTAATACCCAACCAATTATTGACCAATGCCGCTTCTAAACACGCTGTTGATATTATTAAGAATGGGGGAAGAATTAGCCACCAATCTGCAAATGGAACCAGCTTCTCAGATAGAATAAAGCTTGAAGGAATTAAATTCTGTGCTGCCGAAAATATTTGTACAGGAGCCAACAATGATGCACTGGTAGCCCTGATTCTTTTATACTTAGATATTGGCTTACCCAATTTGGGTCATAGAAAAAACCTACTGAATGCAAACTATACCCAAATGGGGCTCGGTCTAGGCATTTTACCCAATAAGCATTACCTTATTGTGCAAGATTTTGGCTGTACACCAAGTATGAAATAAGGTTCCACGAATCACAGTTCCCCAGAGAAACATTCTACTTTGGTCTTATCTTAATCAAATCCGATTCACCAGTATTACAAAGCTCATGCTATTGTAGGATCAGTATGGGAATTAACAAGCTTGAAAACCAGATACCTAATAATAACAAATGAAGACATTCTTCAAGGCCAGTGCTATTATAAAATATAGTTAACCAAGAGTAAAGTCTGGGATAAGCCATACCTTATAGATATGAGTTATATACGGGTTATCTATAGCTTATATATGGCTTATCTATGGGTTATAACCTGAGATAAGTAGTATTTGGGTTGCGCTAAACTACTATATAGGTTGAGAAAATGACCCCATCCAAGTTATACAGAACTCATTAATAGGCTTGTTATACTATATGCGGATTGGTCGAGTACTAATATCAGTCTACCAGTATTGAAAAGCATTTGATGTTGAAGTAGATGCTAGAACACACTAATACTAGTCTACAGCTATTTACGGGCATTTAATATTAAAGTAGTTGGTATTGTGCACCAATATTAGTTTGCAGGTATAGAATAGACATTTACACGGCTCTAAGTTTAACTCATGCTGAAGATGTTCCACGAATCACTGTTTCTTAGCGGAACATTTAATAGTTTTACAGCATGCATATCAATAAGGAGAATAAGGGCGACAAGGATTCAGCAATGAGTGATAGTCTTACACCATCTGGCAGGATCAATCAACATGAAGATCGTTTTAGAGAGAATCGTAAATGGCAATTGGCTTATAGAAGATTTGTGATAGAGGGTGTTCCCAGTGAAAAATATGCTCCCTATTTTGGGCTGAATAGGGCTTCGCTCAGGGAATGGTTCGATTTGCAATTGATCAATGGATTGAATTGGGATAATTTTGGAGGAGTCTGGCAGTTTGAACATATTATTCCCTTAGGTTATTTTGACTTTAGCTTTGAAGCCGACCTACTGCTTTGTTGGAATTTTATTAATATCCGTGTTGAGGGTAAAACCCTCCATGATGGCCAGTCCGAAAAGAGCGTGGATTTACTAGGGGCTAAACTTTATTTTCAAACACTTTATGAAAACACAGGGTTTTCCATGGCTCAGAAAATGATTCAAAAAATTGAATCAATTGAAACCAGCATGGCAAGTATAAACCCGGGGCAACTCTTGTTCATTCAACAGAAAAAAGAATGGCTCGAAAATATTTGCCTTTTAAACAAAGAAGAATACGCTCGCTTTAACGGTGGGGTTTCAGTGGAAGACATAATGATGGAAAGAGCTATTTTGAAGAAGTTATTGAAATGATTGAGTTATTGGGTTCATTGAGTTATTGGGTTGATTGAGTTATTGGTTGATTTAGTTGTTGGGATTTTTTCTAGCCCTAGTCTAAACCGCTTCTAAGTATCTTTGCGCTATGTTTTCAAAATACGATGTTATTGTTGTTGGGGCTGGTCACGCTGGTTGTGAAGCTGCTGCCGCTGCTGCCAACTTAGGCAGCAAGGTTTTACTCATAACCATGAATATGCAAACCATTGCTCAAATGAGTTGCAACCCCGCCATGGGGGGAATTGCCAAAGGTCAGATTGTAAGAGAAATTGATGCCATGGGGGGTTACAGTGGAATTGTTACCGACCTCAGCACCATTCAATTTAGAATGTTAAACCTGAGCAAAGGCCCTGCCATGTGGAGCCCACGTGCTCAAAACGACCGTATGCTCTTCGCCACTAAATGGAGAGAAATGTTGGAGCAAACGCCCAACGTAGATTTTTACCAAGATATGGTGAAATCTATCATCATCAAAAACAACAAAGCCTGTGGAGTAATTACCGGCCTCGGTCACGAAATAAGTTCCGATTCAGTAGTAGTAACCAGCGGTACTTTCTTAAATGGAATCATTCATATTGGTGAGAAACAATTTGGGGGCGGTCGCGTTGCAGAAAAAGCAGCCACAGGCATTACAGAACAATTGGTTGAATTTGGATTTGAAAGCGATCGACTCAAAACAGGTACACCTCCAAGAGTGGATGGAAGAAGTCTCGACTATACCAAAATGGAAGAACAAAAAGGAGATAAACATATAGTAGGTTTTTCTTATACGAACACGACTAAAGTTAAACCCGAAGATCAACGCAGTTGCTTTATTACTTATACCAACCAGAATGTTCACGATATATTAAAGACGGGTTTTGACAGAAGCCCGATGTACCAAGGTAGGATTGAAGGAGTGGGACCACGCTACTGCCCCAGCATTGAAGATAAAATCAGTCGCTTTGCTGACCGTGATCGGCACCAACTTTTTGTAGAACCTGAGGGTTGGAATACCGTAGAGATCTATGTAAACGGTTTCTCTACTTCCTTACCCGAAGAAGTACAAAATCAAGCCCTGAAACAAGTTCCTGGTTTTGAAAACTGTAAAATATTTCGTCCCGGCTATGCCATTGAATACGATTATTTTATGCCCACCCAACTCAACCACGCACTGGAAACGAAACTGGTGAGCAACCTATTTTTTGCGGGACAAATTAATGGTACCACAGGTTACGAAGAAGCTGCATGCCAAGGTTTAATGGCCGGCATCAACGCCCATCAAAAAGCAAAACACCTAGAACCCTTTATTTTAAAAAGAAGTGATGCATATATTGGTGTGCTGGTAGACGATCTAATTAATAAAGGAACGGATGAACCATATAGAATGTTCACCAGTCGCGCCGAATACAGAACACTATTGCGACAAGATAATGCTGATTTAAGACTAACCGAACGCAGCCATCAACTGGGATTGGCATCAGCAGAGAGAATGCGAGCTGTAGAATTAAAGCAGGTAGAAGTGAAAGGAGTAAAGAATATGCTGAAAGATCTCAGCATTGAACCCGAAGACTTAAATACCTACTTTGAAGAAATACAATCGGCCGCAGTAACAGAGAAACAAAAAGCGGCTAAAATAATTCTACGCCCCAACGTATCACTACAATCGCTCTCTAAAGTAGTGCCTGCTTTAAAAGAAAAATTAGAAGGTATTTCAATTGAAGCTGTAGAGCAGGCAGAAATACAAATAAAGTATGAACGCTATATTGAGAAAGAACAACAATTGGTAGATAAAATGAGTGAGCTAGAAAATATGCGTATTCCTGAATCTTTTGATTATAGCAAATTGAATGCATTGTCAATTGAAGCCTTGCAAAAATTTAAAAAAATAAAACCAGCAACCCTTGGTCAAGCCAGCCGTATTAGTGGAGTGAATCCGAGTGATGTACAAATATTGATGGTATATATGGGAAGATAAAACTCCGTTCATCATATTCAGATACATATAAGTAGAAATAATTGAGTTATTAAGTAGCTTTAGAAATCTTCTAAAACTACTTAATATGAGAAAACTGAAACGCTTATTCTCCTGCTTATTAATTACAGGCATGCTTCATGCTCAAGAAACATTTCCCGTAAACGGAATAGCAGACAAAAGAGATGCATGCTATGCATTTATCAACGCTACCATTGTAAAAGATGCACTAGATAAAGTTACCAATGGAACCCTACTTATTAAACAGGGCAAAATTGTAGCAGTAGGCATAGGCATAACCATACCTAAAAATGCGATAGTAATTGATTGTAAAGACAAATTTATTTATCCCTCCTTTATTGATATATACAGCGACTATGGTTTGCCGCAAGCACAAAGACCTACAAGTACAGGTTTTGGTGGTGGCTCACAATTAAGCTCAAATCAAAAAGGTGCTTATGGATGGAACCAAGCATTAAAACCAGAATTAAACGCCATTACTATTTTTGCAGTAGACGATGCAAAAGCAAAACCCTTGCGTGATATGGGTTTTGGTACCGTACTCACCCACCAAAAAGATGGAATAGCTAGGGGCACTGGTACGGTAGTAACATTAGGTATGGAACCAGATAATTTGGTAGTAATTAAAGATAAGGCAAGTGCACATTATTCTTTTGGGAAAGGAATTTCTACTCAAAGCTATCCGTCTTCTATAATGGGTAGTATTGCATTATTACGCCAAACCTATTTAGACGCTGCATGGTACAAGTCAAACCCAGAAGCGGCTAGCAAAGAAGGGTTTAACCTAACCTTAAAAAATTGGAATGAGAACCAAAATCTTCCCCAGATATTTGACGCGCAAGATCGCGTAGCAGACCTATGGAATCTTATGAGAGCCGATAGAATTGGCGATGAGTTTGGGGTTCAGTATATTATTAAAGCTACCGGTAAAGAGTACCAGCGAATTAAAGAAGTAGCTGCCACAAAAGCTCCATTAATTGTGAATGTAAATTTTGCACAAGCTTTGGATGTAGAAGATCCGAACGATGCGAGACTGGTTTCTTTAGCTGATATGAAAAACTGGGAACTGGCACCCACCAATCCCGCAGCGATTGAAAAAGCAGGTATTGCCTTTTGCTTAACTACGGCTGACCTTCGCGATAGCAAAACCTTTATGACCAACCTTAAAAAAGCTATTGAATATGGGTTATCTGAAAATGCTGCCATAAATGCGCTCACCAAAAACCCAGCATCTTTATTGGGTATCTATGATAAGGTTGGAAGTATTGATCCGGGTAAGATGGCTAATTTTATAATCACCAATGGTCCTGTGTTTGCTGACAAAACCAGCATCTTACAAAACTGGGTTCAAGGTAAAAAATATGGAGTAAAAGAAGAAGCTTGGTCCAGCATTGCTGGCACGTATAATTTAGTAGTAAATACTGAATCAGGCACTGAAGCTTATACGCTTGAGGTGAAAACAAATAATATGGCTACCGTAATGGGTAAAGATACCCTAACAACAAGGTTTAGCTATGAAGGTAAGAATATAAAAATAGGAATGCAACCTGCACAGAAAAAAGGAAGCAAAGCTCCTAATTCAGTTGGTACAAGGCTTACTGGTTTTAGCAATGGGAATACTTGGAATGGAACAGGAGTAGATTCAAGCGGTAATGCACTGAGCTGGACTGCAAGTTTAGTTAGTTTATCCACGCCTAAAACAGATTCAGTAAAACTAAAGCCCATTCCTAAAATGGGACCTTCCTTCTATCCTTTCACCGCATTTGGCAACAACGATAGCAGCCTGCCAAAACAAGAAAACTTGCTGTTTAAAAATGCTACGGTATGGACCAGCGATAAACAAGGAAAATTAGAAGGGACTGATGTTTTAATTAAAAACGGAAAAATAGTAAAGCTGGGTAAGAATATTTCCGACGCATCTGCAAAATTAATTGATGCTACAGGCAAACACTTAACGGCGGGCATTATTGACGAACATTCACATATAGCTTCTGCTTCTACCAATGAAGGTGGCCAGTCCGTTACTTCAGAAGTGCGAATACAAGATAATTTAGATCCTGATGATATTAATATTTACAGGCAATTAAGCGGTGGTGTTACCAGTTCGCATATACTGCACGGTTCGGCTAATACCATTGGGGGACAAACACAATTGATTAAACTTCGTTGGGGTGTAGATGACAATGGACTATTATTTAAAGGTGCTGACCCATTCATAAAATTTGCATTGGGTGAAAACGTAAAACGCTCTTCTTCTTCACAAGGCAATAACCGTTTTCCAGATACTAGAATGGGTGTTGAACAAGTATTGATAGACGCTTTCACTAGAGCAAAAGCCTATGAAGTGGAGATGAAAGAAGTGATTGCCAATAACAAGAAAAAAGGAGCCACTCCCATTGTTTTTAGAAGAGACCTTGAATTAGATGCATTGGTAGAAATTATGAATAGCAAGCGTTTTATTACTTGTCACAGTTATGTGGCTAGTGAGATTATTGCCACCATGCGGGTTGCGGAAAGATTCGGATTTAAGATCAATACCTTTACGCATATTTTAGAAGGTTATAAAGTAGCCGATAAAATGAAAGCACATGGAGCTGCTGCTTCTACCTTCTCTGATTGGTGGGCTTATAAAAATGAAGTACAGGATGCCATTCCTTATAATGCAAGCATTATGCACAATGTAGGACTGAACGTTGCCATCAATTCTGATGATGCTGAAATGGCGCGCAGGTTAAATCAGGAAGCTGCTAAAAGTGTAAAATACGGAGGCATGAGTGAGATAGATGCGCTGAATATGGTAACCATCAACCCAGCTAAAATGCTACATGTAGATGATAAAGTAGGAAGCATTAAGGAAGGCAAAGATGCTGATTTGGTTTTATGGAGTGCCCATCCATTAAGCATTTATGCGAAATCGCTTTATACAATTGTAGATGGTATTGTATATTTTGATCGGGAAAAAGATTTGTCAATGAGAAAAGAAGTGAAGGCAGAACGCACCCGATTAATTAATAAAATGGTGGGTGAAAAAAGAAATGGTGGCGCAGTTGCACCATTTACGCCAAGCTATAAATTCATTCATACCTGTTTAGACCATGGTCACAAACTAGGTATGCTGGAAATTGAAGAGGAAGCCGATATGGAATCAACATTGGGAACTAATAAAAACTAATTACATGAAAAAAATCATATTTATATTCAGTACAGTACTGCTACTATCAGTAATGGCAACCGCACAAGAAACCGTTTATCCTGCCAAAGAACAAAAAGGAATATTCTTTATAAAAAACGGGACTATTCATATTGGAAATGGAACGGTATTAGAAAATGCTACCATCAAAATAAACAACGGTAAAATTGAAGAAGTAGGAACACTAATAAATATTCCCTCTAGTGATATTACAGTGTACGACCTTAAAGGAAAACATATTTATCCCGGATTAATTTTGCCCGCTTCTAACTTAGGCTTACAAGAAATATCAGGTATAAGATCTATGAGCGACTTCTATGAAATTGGAGAAACCAATGCCAGCATAAGGGCTATTGTAGCTTATAATGCAGATTCTAAAATTACCAACACATTGCGCTCTAATGGAATCTTGCTGGCACATACCGCTCCTGTTGGATCCTTAGTGGGGGGACAATCTTCTGTTGTGCAACTAGACGCATGGAATGGAGAAGATGCGGCTTACCAAACCGATATGGGAATGCAGTTTTATATGCCCAGTTTACTCGCTAGACCAGGCGGTAGATTTGCCGCTTTCTTTCCCCAGCCAACAACAGATCCAGTAAAAGCTGCCCTAGAAAAGATAGAAGGAGTGAAAGAATTTTTCCGGGAAGCAAAAGTGTACTTGGCGGGAGATCAAAAAGAAATCAACTTAAAGCTAGAAGCAACAAAAACTCTTTTCACAAAGAAACAAAAACTATTTATTCATTGCACGCAAGTAAAGCAAATGCTAGTAGCGATTGACTTTGTAAAAGAATTTGGGTTTGACGTAGTTCTGGTAGGAGCCGGAGATAGCTGGAAAATAGCGGACCTGCTGAAGCAAAATAATATAGCTGTTATTATCAGTCAAATGCACGACCTACCCACGCTAGACGATGATGATATTGACCAGCCCTATAAAACACCAGCAGCCTTACAAAAAGCAGGTGTTTTGTATTGTATCAACGACGACGATCCACAAAACAGGGGCCGCAATCTTGCTTTTAATGCAGGAACAGCAGCAGCGTATGGATTAAGCAAAGAAGAAGCACTTAGTGCCATCACTTTAAATGCGGCAAAAATATTGGGAATAGCAGATCGCACGGGTTCAATAGAAGTAGGTAAAGACGCCAATTTAGTAGTGAGCGAAGGAGATATACTAGATATGCATACCAGTATAATTGTACACGCTTTTATTGAAGGAAGAAAAATTAAGTTAGATGATAAACACAAACAACTGTACGAACGATACAAAGAAAAGTACGGTTTAAAATAAACCAACTTAAAATCCCTTCCCAGTAAATGAGGAAGGGATTTTTATTTACTACCTTAGCCCCATGCAAAAGAAACTTTTTCTACTAGATGCGCTTGCCTTAATTTATAGGGCTTATTATGCGCTTATTCGGAGCCCTAGAATTACTACCAAAGGAATCAATACCAACGCGCAGTTTGGATTTACCACTACGCTATACGATTTAATCAACAAAGAAAAACCCACCCACCTAGCAGTCTGCTTTGATACACACGCACCAACCGAAAGGCATACCGATTTTACCGATTATAAAGCCAACCGACAAGAAGCACCGGAGGACTTGCTGGCAGCTATTCCAGTTATTCAAAAAATCATTCGGGGCTTCAATATTCCCGTAGTAGAACTAGACGGCTATGAAGCTGATGATGTAATTGGTACTATTGCTTGGCAGGCTTCGGCCGTTGGCTATGAAGTGTATATGGTAACACCCGATAAAGATTATGGTCAACTTTTGGTAAAACCCAATGTATATATTTACAAACCGCCCCATGGAGGTAATGCTGAAGAAATATTGACCGCTGAAAAAATTTGTTCAAAATGGGATATCAGTCGCGTTGACCAAGTGATTGATATGCTGGGGCTTATGGGAGATGCGGTAGATAATATTCCGGGTATTCCCGGTGTAGGAGAAAAAACGGCCGCCAAATTATTAAAAGAGTATAACACTTTGGAAGGTGTTTTAGAAAATGCAGAAGCACTTAAAGGGGCACTGGGAGAAAAAGTAAGGGCTGGAAAAGAACTGGCCATCCTGAGTAAAAAACTAGCCACCATTATTACGGATGTACCCGTAACTTTTCACGAAGAAAATTATAGGTTGAAAGAATGGAACAGAGAGGAGCTAAATGAAGTATTTACAGAACTGGAATTTAAAACGCTGGGAAAGCGAATATTGGGTGATGATTTCAGTGCGTTTCAATCGGCTCCAGTAGCTGTACAAACCGATTTGTTTGGGAATGCAGTAGAAACTAAAACACCTGCAACCAAAGTAAATAAAACTGTTTTAGCAGAGGAAGCCATTGCAGAATCAACAGGATTAATTGCTGAGAAAAATATTGAGAATACCCAACACAATTATCAAACAATAGAGGGAGTAAATGCTATAGCGGACTTAGTAAAATTATTGAGCAAAGAAAAAGAAATATGTTTCGATACTGAAACAACAGGAACCGATGCCAATAATGTAGAGATAGTGGGTCTTAGTTTTTCTTTTGAAAAAGGGAAGGGATATTATATTCCTTGTTCCCCCAATCAACAAGAAACACAAACCATACTCAATCAGTTAAAACCATTGTTTGAGCAAAGCGATAAAACATGGGTGGGACAAAATATTAAATACGATTTACTGGTCTTGAAATGGTATGGCATAGAACCAGCAGGAAACCTATTTGATACCATGTTGGCGCATTATGTAATAGAGCCAGAAGGCAGGCGCAGTATGGATTTGCTAAGCGCTCAATACCTAGGATATCAGCCCGTATCTATTGAAACATTAATAGGTAAGAAAGGAAAAAATCAAGGATCAATGCGAGACGTTGCCATTGATAAAATAAAAGAATATGCAGCAGAAGATGCGGATATAACGCTACAATTAAAAAAGGCATTTGTACCCTTATTAAAAGAAAAGGAGGTAGAGAAAATATTCAACGAAGTAGAAAACCCTTTGGTGCGGGTGCTGACAAATATGGAATTTGAAGGCATAAAAATAGATGAGGCGTTCTTGAATGAATACAGCAGAGAGCTGGAGCGAGAAGCAAAAAAATGTGAAGAAAGTGTATATGAACAGGCGGGCGTAAGATTTAATTTAGCATCCCCAAAACAGTTGGGAGAGGTATTGTTTGATAAATTAAAAATAGATGCCAAAGCAAAAAAAACAAAAACAGGTCAGTATGCAACGGGTGAAGATGTGTTATTGAAACTGGCCAGTCAACATAAAATTGTAGATGATATTTTAGGGTTTAGAGAACTCACAAAATTAAAGTCCACTTATGTAGATGCACTACCTGAAATGATTAATAGAAAAACGGGAAGGGTGCATACCAGTTATGCGCAAGCAGTTGCGGTTACGGGAAGATTAAGTAGTAATAATCCCAACTTGCAGAATATTCCAATTAGAACAGAAAGGGGAAGAGAAATTAGAAAAGCATTTATACCCAGAGAGCCCGGACGGATATTGATGAGCGCCGATTATTCACAAATAGAATTGAGGATAGTGGCAGCTATTAGTGGAGATCCCAATATGTGTGAAGCCTTTAAGTTGAGAAAAGACATTCATACAGCAACGGCTGCAAAAGTATATGGAATTGCAGAGGCAGATGTAACAAAAGAGATGCGCTATAAAGCAAAGAGTGTAAACTTTGGAATTATTTATGGTCAGGGTGCTTTTGGTCTCGCAGACAATTTAGGTATCAGCAGAACAGAGGCCAAAGAAATAATTGACAACTACAAAAAAGAATTTCCCAATATACAGCAGTATATGGATGATCAGATAAATTTCGCCAAAGAGCACAGCTATGTAGAAACATTAATGGGTAGAAAGCGATGGTTAAAAGACATCAATAGCAGCAATTTTACGGTGCGTGGTTATGCGGAAAGAAATGCCATCAATTCACCCATACAAGGAACGGCAGCAGATATGATTAAGTTGGCTATGATTAGCATACACCAAGAAATGGGAAGGGGAAACTGGACTTCAAAAATGATTTTACAAGTACACGATGAATTGGTATTTGATGCGGTAGAAACCGAAGCAGATGCATTGCAAGAATTAATTATTCGGTGTATGGTAAATGCGTTGCCATTGCCAAACAATGTACCCGTAGAAGCAGAAGTGGGCAGGGGTAAAAATTGGCTGGAAGCCCATTAAAAATTATCGGAGTAAACACCAGTTGCGAACCTGTAAACCACCATTGTCTTGTACAATGATTGTACGTTGTTTACCCATGGCATTTACGGTAATTTCATTGGCTCCTTTTTGTAAAGGAATGCGTATATATTGAATAATGCTGGGGAGGGATTGCCAATTGCGTGTGTCTGCTTTTTCGGTAGCAGTGTTCAATATACTTACGAGCAATCCAGCGGCAGCCGCGGCATTTTCTGCATTGGCATTCTTGTTTTTAGAATCGCTTTTTGAGTTCTCGGCTACTGATTTTGCGGCGGCTGAGGCAACAGCTTGGGTGGCTTTTTTTACAACCGCTCTTACCAGAGCAGCAGATACTTCTTTAATCATCCGTTCTCTTAAAACTTCGGGTGCTAATACAGAAATATTATGAACAAGCTGGGATTTATATGTTTGTCCGTTCACAATAATTTTAGCCGCTTCAAAATGAATAGGCTGGGGTAAGTACACGGGAATAGCAACAGAAATAATATTAAAATCGCTGATAGATGTGGAATTATTCCAACCAGCATAACCATAATCAAAGGGAATATTCATACCACCAAAAGGGCCATTAAAAAAGAAAGAGCCACCACCCATATTGGTAAGTGTAAATCTTTGATCGGCCTTAATGGGAGCCATCCCTTTTTCTATAAAAAGTACCAATTCACCCCCATGGTTGGTTTCGGTTCTTTTAAATTCAATACCCGTTGATTTTTCATACCGTTGTATTTGATCGGTAAAACCTGAACGGAGAGCAGTGCGATACATATCTTGCAACAAAGTAGGCGGAAGTGCAACGCCATAATAAATTCTATTCTCAGCTTTCAAAAACAAATCCACTGCATTGCGGTAAGAAATAAAAGCATTGTTGAATTCTCCATTTAGTTCATACATTAATCCTTGTACAATAAGCGAGAATGCGTCTTCTTTGTATTTATCAGAACTGGGTTTAAAACGATCATCCAGTGAATTATTACTAAGGGTAATACGCCTTGCTTCTACACGGGCACCATCGGGCTGGTTGAGGTATAAATAATTAAGTGCTTTATAATAATGAATCATAAAACGCTCAAAATCTTCACCCAAGTAATTTTTAGCCATGGGATTAATCAAACCAGATTTAATAAAGTCGCCCGTAGATTTTCGCTCCGATTCTATAAAACCATCTGCTAGATTAAAGTAAGTATTACTACTATCGTAAGACCCTTGTAAATGATGCAGTTTACCCAGTTCCATTAATCTAAGCAGTTCATTTCTATTTTGTTTTAGGAAGCGGTTGCTGTACAATGCTTTTTCTGCTTCACTATAATTATTATGAATTAAAAAACCATAGTATCTACCTAGTTTATTGTTATAGGTAGCGCAACTGAACAAAAAAGGCAGGAACAGAAAAACCGTCCATGCCTTTACAGAAAATAGTTGATTGCTTAGAGAATACTGCATGCAATGATTAAAATAAATAACTTAATTCTTAACGTATTTGGCAATTTTTTTATCGCCAATCCAAACCACTTCATTGGTTTCTATATTAGTAAGCTCTAGGTTTACTAGGTAGGTAACGGTTTTCTTACGTTTGAAAGCATCTACAATAGAGTTGATAGAACCTTGTAAAATATAGTCCGCACCCTTTTCTAGTCCAAACTTTTTAATGGTACTTTGAGAAGCATTGGTTTGTTGATCGGCTTTTTCTGCACGCATTTCTTCTCTTTTTTTACCACTTTGTACAAGGCCTACTTTATCGGTTTGAACAAAAGAGCGCTCCAAATCATTCATGAAGGTTTCAGCTTCAATATGTTCGTGACTTTTGTTGGTAATCATGCCGACAATTACTACTGGTTTCTTTTTGTTGGAGCTGAGATGATTGCCAAGCCATTTTTCGCTTAGAATCTGATCTCTGAGTTCTTGTGCGGTAATTCTACTATCGGTGGCATTCCAGCTACCGCTGATATCAATCTGTTCGGAAGGGTCAATTCGAGTAACTTGGCGTTGGGCGCAAGCACTAACAAATAACACAAAAGCAATTAAGGGTAAGCGTAAAGAAAAATTCATAATATTCATTTAAGCAGTGTTTGAATTAAAAGGAAAATAACCAATTACCAGTTCTAAAACCGATGCCAGGAAAAAGGGGGTTGAATCTATTTCTTCGATTAAAGTTATTGTAAGGCGACCAACCATTGTTGAAACCCCAACCATTGTTAAAACCAAAATCATTATTATTTCCCCAGCCGTTATTGAAACCCCAACCGTTATTAAAGCCCCAGTTATTATTAAAACCCCAGTTAGCGCGACGAGCCAATCTGCGATTATTTCTATTTTCTAATTTATTAGCATACCAATCAAAAGCTTTATAAGTGTCTTGAACGGTTAGGTTACTGTTTAAGAGAAGGCTATCTCTAAAACGAGTGTACTTATCTTGGCTGATTTTATAGTCGGGATTCTGATCTGGTAATAAACCAGTAGATTGAGTGTGACCGCTGTAAGCCAGCAGGGTAAACAGCAAAAGGGATAAATATTGTTTCATAAAAATTATTTTAGCCAGAAATAAATTGTTCAATAATTGGGTTGAAAACAATTAGCACTGATTTAAAAAGAAGATACTAAATAATTCTATACAAATCTAATACCAAAAATTAACGGGCGGAAAAATGGCTTATTTTCTTTTAAAAATAGGAACCGTACTACAGGGTTCACCGTACATAATACTTTTGGCAAAAGGATGTAGAATGGTTGTAATTTTAATATAAGCAGACTCTGGAACGGGTTTTTCGCCGCAACCCTTTACTACCACACGTTTATCCGTATAATCGGCACCTTGTATAGAAGCAATATTTTGTAGTAAGAGCTGTTCAAGTAATTGGGTTTCGGAGCCAAAAAAAATGGACTTTGCAATGGGTGTAAGATAAACGGCTACCAACATATTGGCCCACATGGGAATGATGGCATCTGCAGTACAAATAATAGCCACATGAGCGTTTTTATATTTTTCCCAATCGGTGGCTAATAAAGCAGCCCTAAAATCTTTCTCTTTTAAAATAAGCTCCATAAACAAATAAGCTTTGAGATCGAATTGTTGAATAGCGTCTTCGGGAAAAAAGGTTTCAAGGTCTATACTGATAATGCCACTCTCGGCTACTTTATTAATAAGGGGTTCCATAATAAGGAACAAAGTTAGTTGAACTAACTAAGACTAGGTTTTCGAGAGACGCAAAAAAAACCCGTTCTTGTTGTGAAGAACGGGTTTAGTAAGGTATAAAGAGTTATTATTAATAAAAACTAGCGCGTAAATCTTTAATAGTGGCCGCTTTTCTAAGGGCTTCAATACTTCTATAAGTGCCCATTTTACGGGTTTGAATCAATCCTTGTTTAATGGTTTCTGCCATAGCATCGCTTTGTTTGGCAGCAATAGATTCACCTTTAATAGCAAAAACGCCAGTATTACCTGCAATAGGCGCACTGGCTTTTCCTTGAACTGCTTTATTAAAAGCAGCCCCTACAATTTTGGGTTCGTTGCCAATTCCAGCAATAAAAGAAGCAGCGAAAGAGAGACTATCAGCGCGCATGATAACTGTTCCAGAAGATTTTGCTATTTCTTCTAATGAGCTACCTTTTATTTTAGTGTTAAGGATAATTTGAGCTTTCTTCTCATTTCTAATAATGCCTTCAACCATAGGTCTAGCTTCGTTAGCACTCATTAAACCCGGTTTATTTACAGCGGTAATAAGCGCAACAATAAACTGATCGCCCACTTCGGTAGGTTCAGAAATATCACCCGTGCTTTTTTCATAAACCCATCTTACTAAGCTGCGCGTAGAAGCAAGTGTGCCAATAGAAAAATCATTCTCTTTAATATCAGAAGCGGTAAGCACGGGCTTACTTATTGCAAGGGCTTTATTATTAAATGCTGTACTAGTTTTTGATTCTGAAACAAATTGAGCAGCGGCAGTACTGGCTTCATTAATGGTTTCATTACTAGCAATAATGGGTTTGGCAACATAGGCAATTTTATAAGCAGGGGCAGGTTTTTTCTGACCAAGAATTTCTACATAATGATAGCCATAATCTGTTTTAACAACGCTTTTACTTCCCACAGGATTATCAAAAGCAAAATCGTTAAAGGGAATAACCATCTGACCCTGTGGAAAATAATCGTACACGCCACCTTTGTCTTTACTACCCGGATCATCGGAATATTTAGCCGCTAGGGTTGCAAAATCTGCACCTGTTTTAATGGCATTCGCAATGCTGTCTGCAAGGTTTTTGCCCGTAGAGTCTATTCTAATTTGTTGACCATTCTGTGGGTTTGAAGTAGCAATTAAAATATGCCTAACTGTAACACTATCGGGCCAATTTTTAATTCCAACCATTTTTGCAAGAACATAGCTATTACCATCAATATAAGGCCCGTATAAACCACCTACAGGCAAGCGCGTTAATGAATCTTTAAACGTCATTTGAATTCTTGCAGCACTAAAAAAGCTATTGTAGAAGGGCAAATCACTTCCTACTTTTCCAATAAAAGCGGCAGCGTCGGGAGCAGCGGCAAAATCATTTCGTAAAGAATTTACTTGATTAAAACTGGCAGTAGAATCTGCTTTGCTAGGAGCAGCACTGAAGGAAATATAACTAATATTACGGGTTTCATCTGTTTTCTCAAATTCAGAAGCATGTTTTTTTACATAACTATTTATATCCGTATCAGAAACTTTTGCAAGTGAATCTGAAATAGCCATATAAGGATGATATGTATATGAAATGGAAGCAATGGAATTATTGTCAGCCATTTGTTTATCTACCATCCATTTGGGTACATAAACCGATTGAATTAACAAGTTCTGGTACTTATTGCGCAAACTATTTTGAATGGTGGGTTCTATATAACCAGATTTAATCATTTTAATTTGCTCAGCATTCTTACTCTTTTTTATTTGAGCAAAAGCGCGCTTGGCATCATCTACTTTAAATTCACCTGTTTTAGGGTCGGTAAATTCTTGACGCAGGGGTGAATTGTCACCAAAAAGAATATCATTCAATTCTTTATCAGAAACAACCAGACCTAATTTTTTAAACTCTTGGTTAAGCACAGCAGCTTCTACTTCTTGATTCCATACTGATCCAATAAGTTGTTCACGGTTGGCCCCTTGACCGCGGTACATATTCTCTTGCATTTTCAGCTTCTCTTCAAACTCACTTTTTTCAATAGCAACCCCATTAACTTTGGTAATAACTGAGGAATTGGAAAATGCAGAACCCTTACGTGCAGCACCATCTTGAAGAATAAAAGCAATCAATGCAATACAAATAATAACGAAGATGATCCAAGTGCCTTTGTCGCGAATACTTTGAATAACAGACATAATATTATATGGTTAAATGAACCCGTATATTGAACGGGGAGCAAAAATAAGGGAAAAAACCCTCATTTAAATATCCACATATTGCTGTGGGAAAACTACAAAACAGGTGGAGAACAAGGCTTTTTGTAATGCTAATAGTGGGAAACAAAAGAATAAAAAAGGCCTAAAACACCTAAAATGTGTAAGGTTAATAAAAAAAGCACAAAGTTCCCTGTGTTTGTTAACAGTGGAATAAAAGTGGATAGTGAAATTAGATTTAAAATTAAATGGTATACAATAATGTGGATTAATTACTAAAGTTGAAGCTATAAAGGAATTTAAAGCGTTAATATAAAAGTGAATAACGGTGGATAAACCAACAGTCGTTAACTTTGCCTATTGTGGGTAAGTAAGTTTTCCCGATATACACACCCGTAATAGTAGTAGTTGATTTTATTAAAATGTATTATTAAATATTATTACCGAGGATATGCACATTACAGAAACACAATTAGCAGAAAAAGGATTTTTAGATTTGGAGATTGATCCAGAATTGGATCTCTTTGCAGAGATAGAAAAATTAAAGAAAGAAAAAAATGCCATACTGCTTGCACACTACTACCAAGAAAACGATATTCAGGATGTGGCCGATTATATTGGCGATAGTTTGGGATTGGCAGAGCAGGCGAGAAAAACGGATGCTGACCTGATTGTTTTTGCTGGCGTGCATTTTATGGCAGAAACGGCTAAAATTTTAAACCCTTCAAAAAAAGTAATCTTACCCGATTTAAAAGCAGGATGTTCTTTGGCAGACAGTGCCCCAGCCCCACTTTTTAAAGCATTTAAAGAAAAGCATCCCGATCATATTGTTATCTCGTATATCAACTGTACGGCAGAAATAAAAGCCTTAAGTGATATTATTTGTACCAGTGGAAATGCAGAAAAAATTATTGAAAGCGTAGCCAAAGACCAGCCTATTATATTTGCGCCAGATAAGAATTTGGGTGCATTCTTAAATAAAAAAACGGGCAGGAATATGTTGTTGTGGAATGGGGCTTGTATGGTACATGAAATATTCAGCCTAGAAAAAATAACCAAATTAAAGATAAGGCATCCCGAAGCCAAATTAATAGCACATCCTGAATGTGAAGAAGCCATATTGAATAGAGCCGATTATATAGGCAGTACCACCCAATTATTAAAGTACACACAAACAGATTCATCGCAGCAATATATTGTAGCAACGGAAACAGGCATATTGCACCAGATGCAACTCACAGCCCCACAAAAGACCTTTATACCTGCCCCACCCGATAATAACTGTGCATGTAACGACTGCCCCCATATGAAGCTGAATACCCTAGAAAAGATATACTTGTGCATGAAGTATGAAATACCAGAAATAAAAATGGAAGAAGCACT
>JAAFJB010000002.1 GCA_013297995.1 Chitinophagales bacterium
CAATGCTTCTGTGAGTTTGCGGAAATTACTTTTAGAAAACTGCAACCTACATACCGTATTAGATTTACCAGCAGGAACTTTTACAGGTGCAGGCGTAAAAACCGTGGTACTGTTTTTTGAGAAAGGAAGTTCAACAAAAAAGGTTTGGTTTTATCAATTAAACTTAGAGAGAAATTTAGGGAAAACGAATTCATTAAATGAAAAGGATTTAGAAGAGTTTGTTGAACTTCAAAAAACAAAAGCTGAAAGTGAAAATTCTTGGAATATAAAATTTGAAGATATTGATAAAAGCACTTTTGACCTTGCCCCTGTTAATCCGAACAAGAAAGAGGCTGCCTTTCGTCAGCCTCAAAAACTTGTTAAGGAATTGAAAGACTTAGAAGATGAAAGTGCTGAAATTTTGAAATCCATTGATGAACTACAAAATGTAATAAGCAATCAAAGCGAAACTTGGGAAATAAAAAAACTTGGTGAAGTTGCTGAATACTTTAACGGTCTAACATATTCTCCAAAAGATGTAAGTGAAGAAGGGATTATCGTTTTACGTTCTTCCAACATACAAAATGATGAGTTAGATTTTTCAGACATTGTTCGTGTTACTTCTAATGTGAAAGAGAAACTAATTGTAAGAGAGGGAGACATTCTAATGTGTAGCAGGAATGGTAGTAAAAGGTTAGTTGGTAAAACTGCAACGATAACTGACTTGAAAGAAGTTATGACTTTTGGAACATTTATGATGATTATTAGAAGTCAATACAATCCTTATCTGGCTTGGTTTTTCAAAACGAGCAATTTTAGGAAACAAATAAGTGGTGGCGAAAACACAATGATAAATCAAATCACAAGATATATGCTTGATGATGTTGTTCTTCCTTTTCCGCCTATTGAAAATCAAAATCAGATAGTTTCAAAACTTGATGCAATTTTAAACGAAACAAAAAAACTGGAAACTATCAATCAAAGGAAAGCGGATGTTTTAGCTGAATTTAAAAGTAGCGTTTTGAATAAGTCTCTTTTTGTAGAGTTGGAAACTGAAAAAGCTCTTGCCGTATGATTAGTAAAATAAGCCTTAATAAAATTGCCTGTTACAAAAACCTAACGGTTTTAGAAACTGATAAAAAGGTAAATCTTGTTTATGGCTTAAACGGAACGGGCAAAAGCACTTTATCTAATTTTCTTCATAACCAATCCGAAGTAAAATACAAAGATTGTTCTATTGATGGATTGGAAAACCACCACGAAATACTGGTTTACAATCAAACATTCATTCAGGACAATTTTTTTGAACCCGAAAATTTAAAAGGAATATTTACCCTTTCAAAGTCTAATAAAGATGCTGAAACCAAAATTGCCAATGCTCAAAAAGAAATAACAAAACTTGAAGCAGAGAAAATAGCGAAAAGCAATGAACTTGAAACAGAAAAAACGGCTATAAATCAAAAACAAGAAACTGCAAAAAACACAATTTGGAGCATCAAAACCGATTATAGCGGTGGCGACAGGGTTCTTGAATTTTGTTTGAAAAATTTAATGGGTTCAAAAGATAGTTTGTTTAGCCACATTGTTAGTTTAACCAAACCAACTGCCAAACCCGCAAAAAGTATTGACGACTTAAAAAATGATTTGCAATCTATTTCGGGCGACAATGCACAAAAATATACTGAATTACCACTAATAACTTTTGCTCCGCAATACATAGAAACAGAAGCACTATTTAACAAACAAATTGTAGGTAATGAGAATAGTACCGTTTCGCAATTAATTAAAGAACTGGGCAATTCCGACTGGGTTAAGTCGGGTTTGGAATACTTGCCACAAGAACCTAAACAAGAAAATGAAACCTGCCCTTTTTGTCAAGAACAAACGATTTCAAATACATTAGTTGAAAATATCAAAAACTATTTTGATGCTTCTTATGAAGCGGATATTAATTCACTAAAAACATTTTTAGAAAAGTACACAGAGGCAATTCAATCAATTCCAAGTCAATCAACTTTTGAAGCAAATCCAAAATTTGAAACACACAAAAAGGATTTTGAAATTAAATACAACGCATTTGTTAAAGTTGTTGAGAGTAACAAAAAGCTGATAGAAGATAAAATTAAAACGCCAAGTGTTTCGGTAACACTTACAAATTCTGCGGTATCACTTCAAGCATTAAATGAGATTATTCAAAAAATAAATACGCTTGTTGCTGATCACAACAAAAACATAGCTCAAACAGAAACGGTAAAATCAAACATAAAAAATACCTTTTGGGAAATTATGCGTTGGGATTATGACCAAACAATTAATTCTTTCAATTCAGATAACGCAACATCAAAAATCAGAACAGGTTCGTTAGAAAGTTCTATTAAAGATTTCTCGAAAAAAATTGATGAGCAAAACACAATCATATCAGAACAACAAAAGCAAACCGTAAACATTGAAGAAGCTGTTACAAACATTAACAACGGCTTAATTGATTTAGGAATCACAGATTTCAAAATCAAAAAGCATTCTGAAAATTTATACAAAATAGTAAGAGGCGAAAACGAAGAAAAAATATTCCGTTCGTTAAGCGAAGGCGAAAAAATGATTATCAGTTTTTTGTATTTTATTGAATTGTGCAGAGGGAAAAAAGAAGCAACAGAAACAGGAAAAAAGAAAATTATTGTTATTGACGACCCTATTTCAAGTTTGTCGCACATCTATGTTTTTAATGTTGGAAGACTAATTCATAGTGAATTTTTGAGAAGCGATAAATACGAACAAATCTTTTTGCTAACGCATAGCTTGTATTTCTTTTATGAAATGACAGACACTAACAAGGAACGAAGAAAAGAGCAACAAAAACTTTTTAGAATTAGAAAAAATACAACAGGTAGTGCAATAATTGAAATGAGTTATGAAGAAATTCAAAACGACTATCATTCATATTGGTTTGTAGTCAAAGACAATCAACAATCGCCTGCTTTGATAGCTAATTGTATGCGAAACATCATTGAATATTTTTTCAACTTTGTAGAAAAGAAAGATTTAAACAATGTGTTTCAAAAACCAGCAATGTTAGAAAACAGATTTCAGGCATTTAACAGGTACATAAACAGAGAATCACATTCGTTAGGACAAAATATATTTGACATAAAAGAATTTGATTATACCGATTTCAAAGATGCTTTTGCCTTAGTATTCAAAGAAAACGGCTATGCAGAACACTATAATAAGATGATTAAATGAACGACCAACAACTCATAGAATTATTAAACGAATTGGTGAAACAACCCACCGAAAGTGAGTGGGTTGAGTTTAAACTCAATTTCCATTCAGAGCAGGAAATTGGCGAACGTATTTCTGCATTGGCAAATGGTGCAGCTATTCACAATCAAGATTTTGGGTATTTGGTGTTTGGCATCGAAGACAAAACCCATATTATAAAAGGCACTACATTTAAACCCAAACAACATAAAAAAGGAAACGAAGAATTGGAGCATTGGCTGGCACAACGCCTTGACCCAAGAATAGATTTCCGCATACATGAATTTGCCTACGATGCTACTCGACAAATTGCTGTTTTTGTAATTCCTGCTACCCAAAACCGCCCAGTTGATTTCTTTCATCATGCCTACATCAGAGTTGGAAGCATTACCCGAAAACTTTCTGAGTTTCCCGATAAAGAAGCTAAAATTTGGCGTAAAAAATCAAAACCTTATGAGCAGGAAATAGCAAAAGACAATCTAAATGCAAGCGATGTTATTCGTTTGTTGAGTACTGAAACCTATTTCGATTTAATGAAATTGCCCTATCCTTCCAATCAAAATGGAGTAATTGAAAAATTCATTACTGAAAATTTGGTTGTCAAATCTCGTGGCTATGCCATTACCAATCTTGGAGCAATTTTGTTCGCCAAAAGCTTACCCGAATTTGAAACGGTTGAACGAAAATCAGTTCGAGTAATTGTGTATAAAGGCAAAAATAAAGTAGAAACAGTTCGTGAACAAATTGGAGCAAAAGGTTATGCTTTAGGTTTTTTAGGTTTGGTAGATTGGATAAATAGCCAATTGCCAGCCAACGAAGAAATAGGAAAAGCATTGCGGAAAGAATCCCGAATGTACCCTGAAATAGCCATCAGAGAATTAGTGGCAAACGCCCTTATTCATCAAGATTTAGCGGTAAAAGGGTTTCCAATGATAGAAGTGTTTAGCGACAGAATAGAAATTTCAAACCCCGGTAATCCCTTAATTACACCCGACAGATTTATTGATTCGTACATTTCGAGAAACGAAAAATTGGCGGATTTAATGAGGCGAATGGGATTTTGTGAAGAGAAAGGAAGCGGATTGGATAAGGTAATTTTTTACAATGAATTGTATCAGTTGCCACCTATAAATGTAATTACCGATGAAAACCGAACTCGGGTTACAATTTTCAGTTACAAAACACTAAACGATTTAGATAAGAGAGAAAAAATTAGAGCTTGCTATCAGCATTCATGCTTAAAGTGGGTTTCAAACGAAAAAATGACCAATCAGAGTTTAAGAGAACGGTTTACCATTGATGATAAAAATGCAGCTATTGCATCACGTATTATCAAAGATACTTTTGAGGCAGGAATGATAAAAGAAGATGACCCTGAAAACAAATCCCGAAAGCACAGAAGTTATGTGCCATTTTGGGCTTAATCTTTATTTGATGGTTATTTGATAATCAATGTTGATAACTGACCTAAAGTGTTGATAATGTTGGTTTTCTTATTTGATGGTTATTTGATTTTAAAGCAAAAACGATAGAAAAATGAACGAAGCAGAAACAAGAGCAGAACTCATAGACCCAAAGCTAAAAGCTTGTGGTTGGGGCGTTGTGGAGGGCTCAAAAATCCTTCGTGAATACAACATTACCGCAGGTAAAATTCAAACAGGTGGCGTAAGAGCAAAAAAACTCACTGCCGATTATGTGTTGGTTTACAAAGGAATTAAACTGGCAGTCGTTGAAGCCAAAAGCGATGAACTGGGAGTTGGCGAAGGTGTGGCACAAGCCAAGCAATATGCCCAAAAGCTAAATATAGAAACCACTTACAGCACCAACGGAAAAGAAATTTACAGCATCTGTATGAAAACAGGTGCAGAAGGTTTGGTTGCAGATTTTCTAACACCCGAACAAATTTGGAATAAAACTTTTGCAGTTCAAAACGAATGGAGAGAAAAATTTTCTGCCATTCCATTTGAAGATATTGGAGGAACAAAAGGAGCAAGATATTATCAGGAAATAGCAGTAAACAATACTTTAGAAGCCGTTGCCAATAATGCAGAACGCATTTTATTAACCCTTGCCACAGGCACAGGAAAAACATTTATTGCTTTTCAAATTGCGTGGAAATTATTTCAAACCCGTTGGAACTTAAAACGTGATGGAAGCCGCAGACCACGAATTTTATTTTTAGCCGACAGAAATATTTTAGCCAACCAAGCTTTCAATGCTTTTTCGGCATTTCCCGAAGATGCTCTGGTAAGGATAAAGCCAAAAGAAATACGCAAAGATGGACGAGTGCCAACAAATGGAAGTATCTTTTTTACCATCTTTCAAACCTTTATGACCAATGCCAAAGTCTTAAAGAAAATAGAACCTTCCGAGCAATTAAATTTAGCAGCAGAACCAATTGTTGAATACGGAACAGAACAATACAATTTTGGACAATACCCAAAAGATTATTTTGATTTTATCATCATTGACGAGTGCCACCGAGGCGGAGCAAATGACGAAGGAAACTGGAGAGGAATTTTAGAATATTTTTCACCAGCCGTTCAGTTGGGTTTAACTGCTACACCCAAACGCAAGGACAATGTTGATACATACAAATACTTTGGCGAACCAGTTTACATCTATTCACTCAAAGACGGTATCAACGATGGTTTTCTTACGCCATTCAAAGTAAAACGTATCAAGACAACGCTTGACGATTACATCTACACAAGCGATGACCAAATTATTGAAGGCGAAATTGAAGCAGGCAAATTATACACCGAACCCGACTTTAATAAAATTATTGAGATAAAAGCAAGAGAGGCAAAACGTGTTCAGCTTTTTATAGACGATGCCAGCCAAAAAGAAAAGGCTATTATTTTTTGTGCTACACAAGACCACGCTGCCGCAGTTCGTGATTTGGTAAACCAATACAAGAAAAGCACCGACCCAAATTATTGTGTTCGTGTTACTGCAAACGATGGAGAAATTGGAGAACAATTTTTAAGAGAGTTTCAAGACAATGAAAAAACTATCCCTACCATTTTAACTACTTCGCAAAAACTTTCAACAGGTGTGGATGCAAGGAATATTCGCAACATTGTTTTGATGCGACCAGTAAACTCAATGATTGAGTTTAAACAAATTGTAGGACGAGGCACACGTTTATTTGACGGCAAAGACTTCTTTACCATTTACGATTTTGTAGATGCTTACCACCATTTTAGGGATGATGAATGGGATGGACCACCATTGGATCCCGAACCATCAGACCCAAAGCCACCAACACCGCCTAAAGAACCGAAAGAGCCTACAGGTGATGAAGGAGGAGAAAAAGAAAAACGCAAACGCATTAAAGTAAAACTCAAAGACGGAAAGGAACGTGAAATACAATCAATGATTTCTACTTCTTTTTGGAGTGCAGACGGCAAACCAATTTCAGCAGAAGAATTTTTAAATAATTTGTTTGGCGAATTGCCAAACCTTTTCAAAAGTGAAGATGAATTGCGAACAGTTTGGAGCAATCCAATTACTAGACGAACACTATTAGAAAAATTAGACGCAGCAGGTTTTGGAAAAGAAGAACTAACCACTTTGCAAAAACTTATTGATGCTGAAAAAAGCGACTTGTTTGATGTGTTGGAATATGTGTTTAACAGCAACATAAAACCAATGACAAGAGAAGCAAGAGTTGCAGCAGCACAAGCGACAATCTTTGCATTGCTTAACGACAAACAAAAAGAGTTTATAGAATTTGTATTGAGTAAATACGTTGAAACAGGCGTTGAGGAACTTGACCAAGAGAAACTACCAATCTTGCTGACAAATAAATATCAATCGTTAGAAGATGCAAAAGAAATTTTGGGTGACGTTGCAAATATCAGCAAACTGTTTATAGAATTTCAACAGCATTTATACAAACAGAAAGTAGCGTAATGACATGACACACACGAAATACAGCCAACGCACGGGGAACAGTGCAAACTTAACACGACAGCACTTCAACCGAAAAGAACCACTTCTGCCAATAACTAAGACCTCGTCGGGTACGAAGCTCCTACAATGAAGTCTAATGTTGAACGGAACTGGTAAGTAATTGTATGCAGCTTGTATCAACCCAAAAACTTCCAATAAAAAATTATATAACAACCGATCAGAAACGATTACAGGAGCTAAGGAAAGAATACCACCTGAAATAAGTACTTTACAACCGCACAATAGTATGAATTATGTATATGATACTTCGCCATACAAGACCCAATATATTATTTAGGAATTTTAGCTTAAACTTATATTAAACAAATGATTAAGAAGTATTTGGTTTTAATATGCCTGATTCTTTCAGTAACCTTAATAGTAATTGCTTCATTCAACTATCCAGGTGGGTCGTTGCTTGACAAAAATTCTGTAGGTTTTGGTTGGTCAAAAAATTTCATCAGTAATTTGTTCGAAACAAAAGCCATAAATGGTTCAGAAAACACTGGTAGAATTTGGGCGATTTTTGGAATGGCGTTCCAATCAGTTGGTTATGGAGTTTTTTTTATACATATGTCAAAAAAGATTTCTTCAAGACCATGGACAACTATTTTAAAATTTATAGGTATTATCAACATCGTTTTTATTTTCTTAATTGCAACACCCTTACACGACATAGGAACAATGTCTATCGTTTTAACATTGTTTGGTTTATTTACAATTAGTGTATTTATCTTAAAATCAAAACTTCATTTTCTTAAATTCTGCTGTATTATCTGCTTACTAACTTATTACTGTTTCTTTTTCCTATTTGGGTTTGGTTATTTAGATTTTGCAGTCACGATGCAGAAAATATACTCTATATGCTCATTGCTCTTAGTTTTAGGACTGGAGTATTTTACAAAACATGAAGACTTTATACTGTATAAGCTGCCTCAAAAATAGTACGTTTAAGAAGTAGATAGATTTATTAACTTTAAAAAACAACAAGATGAAAAAGAGTCAATTTATTGCCACATAAAAACGTACGCATATCAACTAACGTTTCGTTGGCTGCACAGCACTTTCAACGAGGTTTATTGTTAAACGGAGATATATTACAATTCACCTTTTTTCATTTGCTCCACCGCATAATCTACCGCTCTTGCCGTAAATGCCATATAAGTTAGGGATGGGTTCTGGGTAGACGTTGACGTCATACAAGCTCCATCGGTTACAAATACATTCTTACAAGTATGAAACTGATTCCATTTATTTAAAAGAGATGTTTTTGAATCATTGCCCATTCTAACGCCCCCCATCTCATGTATATCCAATCCTGGCGCCTGCTTGGTATCATGCGTACTGATATTTTTAAACCCTGCTTTTGAATACATTTCCGTCATTTGCTCGTAAAAATCCTTCATCATTTTCGCATCATTATCATCATAGTCAATATTTGTTTTTAACAAAGGCATGCCCCACGCATCTTTTTTATTGGCATCTAAACTTAAGGTATTGGTTATTTTAGGTATGGTTTCACCCATCATATGTGAGCCCACTCGCCAGGAGCCCAAGGTATTTATATGCAAATTGTCTTTTAACTTTTCGCCAAATCCTTCTGAGCTGCTGTTGAAGGGCCTTGAAGCATGAAACCCTGCTGCATATCCCCTTAAAAAATTGGTCTCTTGTTTTAATACATTCCTAAATCGAGGAAAATAAGCACTGGTAGGAGAATGTCCATCTGAGGTACTGTTTAAAAAACCCTCATATTCTGCCGAAATACGTGACCTGTAATTGTGAAATGCCATGTATTTTCCTAAGAGACCATTGTCATTTCCAAATCCATTGGGAAAACGATTGGATGTGGAATTCAGCAGTAATAAATTGGTATTGAATGCGGCTGCATTTACAAAAATTACATTGGCATAATATTCTGTGGCTTTTTTAGTGATGGCATCTATTACCCTTACTCCAGTGGCTTTGCCTTTTTTGTCATCATAAATTATAGAATGCACCACCGAATGGGTACGGAGCGTCATTCTACCTGTTTTAGCTGCCCAAGGAAGGGTTGATGAATTACTGCTGAAATAGCCTCCAAAGGGACAACCTCTTTGGCATAAATCTCTTTTCTGACACTGCCCCCTTCCCTGTTCTAAATGTATGGGCTGTGGCTCTGTTAAATGCGCGCAGCGTGCATAAATAATATTTCTATTCTTGTAATTTTTTTCAACAAACCCTTTAAAATAATTCTCTACGCAATTCAAATCCAAGGCTGGTAAAAATTCCCCGTCGGGCAAATGCGCTAGTCCATCCTTATTTCCAGAAATGCCTACAAATTTTTCAACATAACTGTACCAAGATGCAATATCCTTGTACCGAATAGGCCAGTCTACCGCAAACCCATCCCTTGCAGGACCTTCAAAATCAAAATCGCTCCATCGCTGGGTTTGCCTTGCCCACATTAATGATTTACCACCTGTTTGATAGCCCCTGATCCAATCAAATGGTTTATCTTGCTCATAAGGATGTTCAGTATCTTTTACAAAAAAGTGCATGGCATCTTCTTTGTAAGCATAGCAGCGACTAATAGAAGGATTGTCTTTTTGCACTTCATAAGGTACTTCACCCCTATGCTCAAACTCCCAAGGAAGCATATTGGTGGTTGGATAATCTTTTAAATGCTTAACCTCCCTGCCTCTTTCCAGCACCAAAGTGTTTAATCCTTTTTCGGTAAACTCTTTGGCAGCCCAGCCTCCGCTCATGCCAGATCCTATTACAATGGCATCGTAAATATGACTTTTCTCAGCGTCTTTAATATCGCCCATATAATTATTTTAACTTGCGTTTACTGATTTTTTTAATGGCACACAACCGTGATAGCGCCCCGGTATCATTTCATAACCTTGCACTTTGGTCATATAATATTCAGAGCTGGTATATGCTTGAACAATATGCTTCTTAAAAGTAAAATAAAAGAATTCGAGGGATTCTTTATTACCCTTCTTTAATTCAACTGTTGTGAGCAATAATTCTTTCTGAGATTTATCACAGTTAACAAAGGTTTTTTGCATAGATTCTTTTGCATAAGATTCAAATTGCGCTAACCCTTCCATGAATTTTTTTTGTTCTTCGGGGCTATAGCAATCATCTAGCATCTTAAGTGCGAATTCAGTTGCTGAAAGTTCTTTGGCTCCCTGCGTATTTGTTGTAGGTAATATTGTTTCTGACAAAGCCAATAGCATGGCTTCCGAATCTGCATTTAGCTGAATATTTTTTAGTGGTATTGCAGCAGTTGATGGTTTTTGTTTACAGGCTGGTAATAATAAAGCACCCCCTGTAATAACAGCTATATGTTTCAGTAAAAGTCGTCTATTAAGTTGCATGGCAAAACAAGTTAATCAATTTATAACGCAGCAATTATTATATAAATATTACAATAATGCCCCAATATAAATCTTTCTATTGGAAAGAATGCAGCTCAAGCCATAAATTTTACCCCAGTTGATCTAATACCAACTTTTTTACTTCACTCAGTGCAATCCGCTCCTGCTTCATTGAATCTCGGTAGCGAATGGTTACCATATTGTCTTCTTTGGTTTGATGATCAATAGTTACACAAAAAGGAGTACCAATGGCATCCTGTCTTCTATAACGCTTTCCAATAGCATCTTTCTCTTCATAAAAACATTTAAACGATGTTTTGCATTCATTCATCAATGCTGTGGCTATTTCTGGTAGTCCATCTTTTTTCACCAATGGCAATATGGCTAATTTATTGGGAGCTATTTGTGGCGGTATTTTTAGTACTACCCTACTATCGGTGGTGCCATCTTCTTTTGGAATTATTTCTTCTGTGTATGCATTGCACATAATTAATAAAAACATCCGATCTAATCCTATGGAGGTTTCCACCACATAAGGTATATAGTTCCCAAATGGCTTTCCGGTGGTTTCGTCTATATCATTATCAAAATACTGCTGTTTCTTTTTACTGAATGTTTGATGGCTCTTTAAATCGAAATCGGTTCTGCTATGTATCCCTTCCACCTCTTTAAAACCAAAAGGGAATTCGTATTCAATATCCAACGCCGCATCTGCATAATGCGCCAACTTCACATGATTGTGATACCGGTATTTTTCTGCAGGTAACCCTAGACTCAAATGCCATTTCAACCTGGCTTCTTTCCAGAAATTATACCACTGCATTTGCGTGCCTGGTCGCACAAAAAACTGCATTTCCATCTGCTCAAATTCGCGCATGCGGAAAATAAATTGTCGCGCCACTATTTCATTCCTAAAGGCTTTTCCGGTTTGTGCTATGCCAAAAGGAATTTTCATGCGTGCTGTTTTCTGCACATTCAGAAAATTCACAAATATGCCTTGTGCCGTTTCTGGTCTTAAATAAATGGTATCCGCATCTTCTGCCACCGATCCTAGCTGGGTAGAAAACATTAGGTTAAACTGGCGAATATCGGTCCAGTTGGCTGTTTTACTTACCCCACAAACTATTTTCTCATTTACAATCAGCGTTTTCAGCGTAATATAATCGTCTGCTGCAAGTAAGCGTTCCATTTCAGCCAATAAAGCTGCGGCCTGCTCCACCTCCCCTTTTTCCTTTAGTTCATCGGCCCTAGCTTCTATTATATGGTCTACTCGGTATCTTTTTTTACTGTCTTTATTGTCAATCATCGGATCACTGAAATTATCTACATGTCCGCTTGCTTTCCAGGTAGTGGGATGCATAAAAATAGCCGCATCAATACCTACAATATTATCGTTGAGCTGCGTCATACTCTTCCACCAGTAGTCGCGAATATTTTTTTTCAACTCACTCCCATTGGGGCCATAATCGTATACAGCACTTAGGCCATCATAAATTTCACTGCTGGGAAATACAAACCCATACTCTTTGGCATGGGATATAATTGCTTGGAAGGTGTTTTCAGTTGTATTGCTCATAGAGTGGCAAAAATAAGACTTTTAGTCCGCCAGTTTTACCTAAAAAAAGCTAGTTTTATCTTTTAAAAAATAATTCTGATGCATAAAATACTTATAATCGGCTTATTTCTATCGCTTACAAGCCTAGAAATTGTTTCTGCACAAGCGTCTGACAACTATCCCACTGATTACCTAAGCCCCGAATTCCACGCGGGTAGAAGGGCTGCTTTCAGAGAAAAAATGAGTGCGAATACCGTCGCTATTTTCTTTGCTGCCCAAGTGAGGCTGCGGAATAACGATGTAGATTACCAATATGCGCAAAGCAAGAATTTTTATTATTTTACGGGATTGGAAGAGCCCAATGCCATGCTCCTACTTTTTAAAACACCTACCACCCTATTGGGGAAAACAGGAACCGAATTTATTTTTGTACAGAATAGGGATCCATTAAAAGAAATGTGGACAGGCAAAATTTTAGGAGTAGATGGGGTGAAAGAAAAATATAAACTAGAAAATGTTTTTACCAGCACCCAATTCAACGCTGCTGCATTTAATTTGAAGCAATATGATTCGGTGCTTTCACTATTTAGAACAGAAGATATTTTTGAAACCTATACGCGCAACCCCAATGAGCTGGCTCGTATGGCTGCTATTATTGATAGTTCCATTAAAGAAAACAAACAACCCATTGCAGCGCGTAATACTATGTTTTTAATGACTGCATTGAGAGGAATAAAAGAGCCTGAAGAAATTAGTTTGCTAGAAAAAGCAAGCATGATGAGTTGCGAAGGCCACAACGAAGTAATTAGAGCAATAAAGCCGGGCATGAAAGAATACCAAGCCCAAGCCATTATGGAATATTTTTTCAAGAAAAATGGCTCTGAATATCCCGGTTATCCCAGCATAAATGGAGCAGCTGAAAATGCTTGTGTATTGCATTATATTTCTAATTTACGCACCATGCAATCGGGCGATTTGCTACTGAGTGATTGCGCAGCCGAATACCACGGTTATACCGCAGATATTACCCGTACCATTCCCGTAAACGGCAAATTTTCGCCCGAGCAGAAATTAATTTATGAGTTGGTTTTAGCCGCACAAGATTCTGCCATTGCCGTATGCAAACCGGGTACTCCGTTTAGTAGTATCGACGAAACGGCAAGAAGGGTGGTAAATAGGGGTTTGATTAAACTAGGCATTGCTGCTAACGATGCAGCAGCCCGCACTTATTTTCCCCACGGCACTTCACACCATTTAGGATTGGATGTACACGATCTTGGATTGAGGGGGAAGAGCCCACTTGTGGCTGGTAATTTTGTTACAGTAGAGCCAGGTATTTATATTCCACCGGGCAGTAAATGCGATAAAAAATGGTGGAATATAGGCGTTAGAATAGAAGATGATATTTTAATTACCAAAGATGGCAATCGCAACTTATCGGAGTCTTCACCTAGAACCGTTGCCCAGATAGAAAAAATGGCTAAACAGCAAAGTGTATTTTCAAAATAAGCTTAGCTGAGTTTTTTATTCTGTTTGTGTCTATCTTGATCTCTTAGCGATTTCTTTTCGATATTTTTTTTCAACGCATCTGTAAGGTTTACACCCGTTTGATTGGCCAAGCATATAAGTACCCATAGTATATCGGCCATTTCATCGGAGAGTTCCTTACCTTGATCGGATGCTTTGAAAGATTGTTCACCGTATTGGCGAACCATAAGGCGACTCAATTCACCAACCTCCTCCATCAAAATGCCGAGGTTGGTGAGTTCATTGAAGTATCTAACCCCAATGGTTTTTATCCATTTATCTACCATTAATTGCGCTTCATCTATCGTCATTCTACTTAATTTTTAATTTATTATACGGGTTGGCATTTTAAGAATGCGAGTTTCTATCAGTGCCCAAAATACCTTACTACAACTGCTTTTTCTTTTATTATTTCACAATTGCTATGCGCTTTTATCCGAAATTTGAGATAATGAAGATAGATATAAGCCGTGAGATTCAGTTTCAGACTGCTAGAAGTGGTGGAAAAGGCGGTCAGAACGTAAATAAAGTAGAAACCATGGTAGAAGGCCGGTGGATGCCCGATGGTTCACCACTTTTGTCTGTGGAATCTATTGAGTTGATTAAAGCAAAGCTCTACCATAAAATTACTGCGGAAGGTTTTCTATTGGTAAAATCACAAACGGAGAGATCTCAGTTGGGTAATAAGCAAAAAGTGATTGAGAAAATGAATCAGTTGGTGGCAAAAGCTATGGAAAAACAACGCCCCAGAAAAGCAACGGCTCCTACAAAAGCGGCAAAAGAAAAAAGACTAGAATCGAAAAAAAAACATACGCTAACCAAATTATTCAGGCAGAAAATTGATAAAAACAAGCACTGGTAAAATTTGAATGATCTGGAAAGGATGGCCATTACTGGCAATGCCGCCGATTCAGTAAAATTCACCGAATATTCCACCCCTTGATTCTCACTAGTGAATACAATACACTATTTTTGTATTTGGAGTTTTTGCTAAAAAATATTATAGTTGAGTGAGATAAAAAAATTAGCCGGTCAAACTTTATGGTATGGTATCCCAACCATTGCCAATCGCTTTCTAGGCTACCTAATGAATTTATCCTTGCCCTTATTTTTTGCACAGCCAGCGGTAACGGCAGATCTTACCCAGATTTATGCCATCATTCCTTTTTTAAATGTGCTGTTTACATATGGTTTAGAAACTGCTTATTTTCGTTTTAGCAAGGAAGAAGATCCTAAAAAATTATACAGCACCCTTTCCATTTCGCTTATTGGCAGCACCCTATTATTCACTGCTATACTCTATTATTTTAGTGCATCCATCACCCGATTTGCACATTTAGAAGCGCATCCTGAATATATTAATTGGATGATTGGCATTATTTTTTTTGATGCCATTAGCACCCTAGCTTTTGCAAAATTGAGGCAGGATAATCGACCCAAAAAATACGCGATAGTAAGGCTTTCAAGTGTGTTGGTAAATATGGTTGCGGTATTTTTATTTATTGGATATATACCCAATTATGTACAACAAAATCCAGCAAGCAGTTTGGTATTTTTTACCAACAAAAATATAGGAATTGGGTATTATTTAATTGGGAATATGGCGGGGAGTTTACTCACTTTTATTTTACTTTTTAAAGAATTCAAGCAGATACAGTTTTATTTTAGTAAAGTAATATGGATAAAAATAATGCACTACAGTTATCCACTGATTATTGTAGGAATGGGAGGTATGATTAATGATATGCTGAGCCGATTAATTTATCAGCATGTTGTTGATTTGCCCCAAGAAGCTGCCAAACACGAGTTGGGAATATTTTCGAATATATACAGATTGGCTGTACTAATTACCATTTTAATTCAGGCATTTAGAATGGCAGCAGAGCCCTTCTTTTTTAGGCAAAAAGGAGCAGAAAATGCACAAAAAACCTATGCGAGGGTGATGAAGTTCTTTGTAATTGCTTGTTGCTATATGTTTTTATTCATCAGCTTATTTATTGAAGTTTTTGCATGGTTTTTTGAAGCCATCAACAAGCCATTGTGGGTACAAGGATTGAATATTGTACCCATGCTTGCATTGGGGAATATATTCCTAGGCATATACTACAACTTAAGTATCTGGTATAAGCTCACCGATAAAAATAATTATGGGGCAGCCATCACTATTGCTGGCGCCATTATTACAATAGGCTTGAATATTTTACTCATACCTACTTACCATTATTTAGGTGCGGCTATTGCCACTTTTTTCTGTTACTTTTTTATGATGATGGTGAGTTATTATTTGGGGCAACGCTATTATCCGGTACCTTATGCTACCAAAAAAATTATTGCATATATGGTAGTCGTCTGCCTATTATATGCATTACACAAAACTGTTCTTTATTTTTTGCCACATCTTTGGCTAGGTATTGTATTGGGTATTATTTTTATTGGTGTTTTCAGTATGCTGGTTGCATGGGCAGAAAAGAAAGAATTGCAAGCATTGCGGAGAAAACCTATTTAATTCAATCCCCTTAAAAAAATATTCATCGCATTTAATCATATTATATGTCAGAACACCTACAGATTATTCAAGGCAGTAAAGCCGAACAATACCAAGCCCTGATTCCACAAATAAAAGGATTACTGAGTGGAGAAACCGACTTAATTGCCAATCTTGCCAATCTTACTGCTGCATTAAAAACACAGTTTGGATGGCTCTGGGTTGGCTTTTATTTGGTGAAAGAAAATGAACTGGTATTGGGGCCATTTCAAGGGCCTATTGCTTGTACCCGTATACAAAAAGGCAGGGGTGTTTGTGGAAGCAGTTGGGCATCGGCAAGCATATTGATTGTGCCAGATGTAGAAAAATTTCCGGGACATATTGCGTGCAGCAGTCTCTCCAAATCGGAGATTGTATTGCCCTTAATAAAAGCAGGTGAAGTATGGGGCGTATTGGATATTGACAGTAGTGATTACAATCAATTTGACGAGACGGATCGGCAGTATTTGGAAGAGCTAGTGGGTCTTTTGTAACCCAGCCAAAACCATTCAATTGCTTCTATATTAAAAAAAACCTTAGCTTTGCAGTATTCATATACTCTCTCAGTTAGACTGGAATCTACTTCAGTGACAAGGTAATCCCATCAAAAGTTAGGTTATATACCACTTGAAAAATCAAGTGTTCATTTAAATCACATATTGTGTTATTCAAAGAATTACAACTCATCGAGCCCATATTAGCGGCACTCGAAACAGCGGGTTACAGTACACCCACACCCATTCAGGAACAAGCCATTCCAATGATTTTAGCAGGTAATGACTTACTTGGCTGCGCACAAACAGGTACAGGGAAAACAGCAGCATTTGCCATCCCAATTTTACAATTGGTTACCAAATCTATGCTACATGGCAATAGTAATAAAGGTATTAAAGCCTTGGTATTAACGCCTACCAGAGAGCTCGCTATTCAGATAGAGGAAAGCTTTAAAGATTATGGAAAAAATCTTCGCATGAAACACCAAGTAATTTTTGGGGGTGTTTCTCAGGTTCATCAAGTAAATGCATTAAGAAATGGGGTGGACATTTTAATTGCAACGCCGGGTAGATTACTCGATTTAATGCAGCAAGGATATGTGCGATTAAACGATATACAATTTTTTGTATTGGATGAAGCAGATCGTATGTTGGATATGGGTTTCATAAACGACGTAAAAAAAATCATTGCTAAATTACCAGTCAAAAAGCAAACCCTTTTCTTTTCTGCAACTATGCCCGATGAGATAGAAAAACTATCTTCTACCTTATTACACAATCCAGCTAAAGTAACCGTTACTCCAGTATCGTCTACCGCAGAAAAAATTCAGCAGGCTGTGTATTTTGTAGAAAAAGACCATAAGAAATTATTGTTGGTGAGCTTACTCCAAGATGCAGCCATTCAAACAGCACTGGTATTTACCAGAACCAAACATGGCGCTGACAAAGTGGTGAAAGACCTTACCAGAAACAGTATTACGGCAGAAGCTATACATGGAAATAAGTCACAGAATGCTAGACAGCGTGCATTAACCAATTTCAAAAACGGTTCTACCAGAATTTTGGTAGCTACAGATATTGCAGCCCGTGGTATTGATATTGATCAGTTAACGCATGTATTTAATTACGAATTACCGAATGTAGCCGAAACCTATGTTCATAGAATTGGTAGAACTGGAAGAGCTGGTGCAAGTGGCATTGCCATTTCTTTCTGTGAAGCGGAAGAAAGGGCTTTTTTAAAGGATATTCAGTTACTAATTAAAAAGCAATTACCGGTGGTAACAGATCACCCCTATCATTCGGCATCACCTGCCCCAGCAACTTATAAATTGCCAGAACGCAGGCCCGCTGCCCATCAGCAGAATAGAAATAGGAAATATAGTTTTAATAGGTCTTCACAGAATCGTTAATTTTTTATTTTCAATTTCCCCAAGCCTCATAAATACTTATATTTATGAGGCTTTTATTTGCTTATATATGAATAAGTCTACCCTACAGCTTAAAACATTGGAAGATCAAAACAAGGAATTGCTTAAAACACAACTATTTCTTGAAAAAAAAGTGAATCAACTTAAAGATTTCGCTGGAATTATTACCCATGATGTGCGGGGACCTGCCCATAATATTTTCAAAATGCTGGAAATGTATGAGTCTACTAATGATCCCGATTTGAAGAAGGCTTCAATGGATTACTTGAAAAAAGTAAGTAAAGACCTCACCAGCAACCTTAATGAGCTGATTCAAATTCTTCAAATTCACCTCGAAAAAGATATACCAGCTTCTAATTGCGTATTTGCAGAAATTGTAGAGAGTGTTTGCTTACAACTGCAAGATATTATAGATAAAAAACAAGCTATTATTCATACCAATTTTAGGGTACTAGAAATTATGTACCCAAGAGTATATCTACAAAGTATTATATATAATTTAGTAAGCAATAGCCTTAAATACGCCAAAAAAGAACAAGCACCCATCATATATATTCATACTTTTATAGAAGACAATTGTATAAAATGCAGTGTAAAAGACAATGGATTGGGCATTGATTTACAAAAATATGGACATTTATTATTCAAGTTTCAGAAGAGCTTTCACAGTGGGTTCGACAGTAAGGGAATTGGACTATACCTCATTAAAAATCAAATTGAAGAACAAGGTGGAAGCCTTACTTGCCAAAGTGAACCCAATAATGGAAGTATTTTTACTGTGCAATTTTAAGGAAAACCCTTATTTTTGCGCCCGATTGCGGATGTGGCGAAATTGGCAGACGCACTAGACTTAGGATCTAGCGCCGCGAGGCATGTAGGTTCGACCCCTATCATCCGCACAGAAACCACCTTTTTAAGGTGGTTTTTTTATGTGAAACCCCTACCTTTGCAGCCCGAATTTACGTTATAAACCACTTATATGGCTACTATTACCCGAGAAAACATTGGCTTACTACACGATAAGCTTACCATTACTGTTACAACAGAGGACTATTTAAAAGGCTTTGAGCTAAACCTAAAAAAATATGCCAAAACCGCCAATATCCCAGGCTTTAGAAAAGGAATGGTTCCTACAGGTTTGGTTAAAAAAATGTATGGGCAAAGTGTATTCACTGAAGAAGTATTGCGCAGTATGGAGACTGAGCTCAACCAATATATGAGCAAGGAGCAAATTGATATTTTTGCCCAGCCTCTCCCATTAAACAATGACGCACAGGCTCTGGATATGAATAAGCTGGGCGACTATACTTTCTCTTTTGAAATTGGCTTAAAACCCGATTTTGAACTGAATTTAAACGATGTGAAAGCTACTCGCTATATGGTTAATATAACCGACCAGATGATGGACGAAGAAGTAGCCCGTTTACAAACCCGTTATGGTAAAATGACTGAACCTGAAGTAGTTGGGAGTGATGAGAACGTGTTGAACGTTACTTTTACTGAAGCCGACGAAAAAGGTATCGCCATTGAAAATGGTGTTCAGAAAGAGAATTCAGTATTGGTAAAATATTTTTCACCTGATTTCAGGAAGAACCTGATAGGTAAGAAAAATAATGATATTGTATTCTTACAGATCAATCAGGCGTTTGAAGACAAAGAGGCAGAAACCATTTTGGCCGATTTGGGTTTAACTAAAGAAGACGGTAATCGCTATTTCAATTTATTAATTACGAAGGTGGGACTGGTTGAAAAAGCTGAATTAAATGAAGAATTATTCCTAGCCGTATATCCCAATAACGACCAGATTAAAACAGCAGAAGATTTTCGGAATGAAGCCAAAGCTGAGATAGAAAAATACTATGCACAATCTGCTAGCAGTCAAGTTCAAGATCAAATCTACCACTATTTAGTAGATCATATTAATATGGAATTTCCAGAAGATTTTCTGAAACGATGGTTGGAGACTGGTGGTGAAAAACCCAAAACAGCAGAAGAAGCAGCAGCCGAATACCCAACTTTTGTAAAACAATTGAAGTGGACTTTAATCAGCAGCAAGCTTACGCAGGACAATAAAATTGAAGTGTTGCCAGAAGACCTTCGCAATTTTGCCAAAGCTCAGTTGTTTAGCTATATGGGCGGTCAGTTGGGCGCATTAGGCGATAACCAACAATGGGTTGATGATTATGCCAATCGGATGATGCAAGACAAACGTTTTGTAGAAGATAGTTATCACCGCATCAGCGCAGAGAAATTATTTGGTGTACTTGAATCAAAAATTACTGCCAAAGAAGAGTCTATTAGTGCTGATGATTTTGCTAAAATACTAGATAAGCACCAACATCATTGATAGAATAGGAACGAAGTTTAATTGGGGTAAATAAGTGATCAATCTAAGTTTTTTGATGAATTTATTTACACCTTTTCATTGCTTATATCAACGTTCAGCCAAATTGAGATTCAGGAGTTAGGAATATGCCCTTTTGTCGCAAAAACAGGGTTTGCATAAAATTTGACTAAATTAATATCTCTGTTTTAGCAAAACACTTACCTTCAAACAGAAAAATTACATTATGAATATTGGAAATGAATTTGATAAATATGCCATTAAGCACCATGGCATCAGCAGCGGTGTTTTACACAATTATAAAGCCCATGGGCAGGTAACCAATCTTACTCCTTATATTATTGAAGAACGTCCTATGAATGTAGCAAGTATGGACGTTTTCAGTCGCTTGATGATGGATCGTATTATTTTTTTAGGGGAAGGCATTAACGACTATGTTGCAAATATTGTAACCGCTCAATTGCTCTTCTTAGAAAGTACAGATCGAACCAGAGATATACAGATGTATATAAATAGTCCCGGCGGTAGTGTTTATGCTGGTCTCGGCATTTATGATACCATGCAATTTATTAGTCCAGATATAGCCACCATTTGTACGGGTATAGCTGCCAGTATGGGCCAGATTTTATTGTGTGCAGGTGTTGAGGGCAAGCGAACTGCTTTAAAACACAGTCGCGTTATGATGCACCAACCAAGTGGCGGCATTGGTGGTCAAGCCACTGATATAGAAATTACAGTTCGAGAGATTAAAAAGTTAAAAGAAGAGCTCTATGCCATTACTGCTCATCATACTGGCAAGCCAGTAGAGCAGATTGCCAAGGATAGTGATCGGGATTTTTGGATGACTGCTGCCGAAGCAAAAGCCTATGGCTTGGTTGATGAAGTACTTCTCACCAATCCGAGAAAAGAGAAGGGGGGAAATAGACTGTAGACTGTGGATAACCATAATTTTTACTGCTTAAATAATACAAAATGATAACATCAACCTATATCAACCCTTTTCTAAATCAAAACGAAGCGGAAGATCAAGAGCCAAAAGAAGAAAAACAAGAGCCGATGGGTGGCTTTATGGTAAAAAAATTAGAAAAGCTGTTTTTTGAAAAACGTGCCGTTTATTTATGGGGGGTGGTAGATGATAAGTCTGCCCGTGATGTAGTAAGTAAATTATTAATACTGGATGCAGATAAGCCAGGTACTGAAATAAAGCTTTATATAAATAGCCCTGGCGGTGTGGTAACGAGTGGTATGGTTATTTTTGATACCATGAAAATGATTCAAAGTCCCGTTAGCACCATTTGTATGGGTCTTGCCGCCAGCATGGGATCTATTTTATTAAGCGCGGGTACAAAAGGGAAGCGTTTTGTATATCCACACGGGGAAATTATGATACACCAACCCAGTTTAGGTGGTTACTATCAAGCAACCAGTGCTGATATTGAAATACAAGCAAAGCAAATTAAAAAAACCAAGGAATTAGGCGCTAAGATTCTAGCTGAAAACTGTGGCAAAACAATAGAACAAGTAATGGCAGATTTTGACCGAGATTATTGGATGGATGCCAATGAAGCCGTTCATTACGGTATTGTTGATGGTATTCTAAGTAAAATTTAGCTTGTTTTATTAATTTTTATAGATTTTGTTCAATAATTTATAAGTTGGTTGGCACCAGTGTAGTAGCTTTACAAATGCCCAAACTGAATGTATAACCATTAAAGAACAGTTACAAATAAATATATGGCCAAACAAACAAATTTAAACTGTTCCTTCTGTGGAAGAACTCGAGAAGAGGTAAAAATACTCATTGCGGGTCAAGATGGGCATATTTGTGAAAACTGTGTAGAACATGCTCAAGAAATTATTGGGCAGGAACTAAACTCCAAAAACGATATAGCCGCTAGTGGGTCTTCTAACTTTAAATTAAATATTCGCAAACCAAAAGAAATTAAACAATTTCTTGATGAATATATTATTGGCCAGGACGACGCAAAAAAAGTATTGAGTGTAGCCGTTTATAACCACTATAAAAGAGTAAATAATAAGCAAATTGTTGATGATGTTGAAATAGAGAAGAGTAATATTGTAATGATAGGCGAAACTGGTACTGGTAAAACATTATTGGCCAAATCGGTGGCGCGACTTTTGAATGTTCCTTTTGCCATTGTTGATGCCACCGTTTTTACTGAAGCTGGCTATGTGGGGGAAGATGTAGAGAGCATGCTTACCCGTCTTTTACAAAACTGCAACTACGATGTACCCTCTGCTGAGCGTGGAATTGTATATGTAGATGAAATTGATAAAATAGCTCGTAAAGGCGATAATCCTTCCATTACCAGAGATGTAAGCGGAGAAGGGGTACAACAAGGATTACTAAAAATGCTGGAAGGAACAGAAGTACTGGTTCCACCACAAGGAGGAAGAAAACATCCTGAACAAAAAATGATTAAAGTAGACACCAAAAATATTTTATTTATTTGTGGGGGTGCATTTGACGGAATTGATAAAGTAATTGCCCGAAGGGTAAACACCAACGCAATTGGATTTAGTATTAACAAAGACGAACAAGAATATCAGCGAAAAAATATCTTGCAATTTATTAATGCACAAGATTTAAAAAGCTTTGGTTTAATACCAGAACTACTGGGAAGATTGCCTGTAATTACCCATTTAGATCCATTGGATGCAGATACACTAAGAAGTATCCTTACCGTTCCTAAGAATTCCCTAATGAAGCAATATATTAGGCTTTTTGAATTAGAAGGAATTAAGTTGGAAGTAGAAGAAGATGTGTTAGATTTTATGGTTACTAAAGCGTTGGAATACAAACTAGGTGCTCGCGGTTTAAGAAGCATTTGTGAGAGTATTTTAACAGACGCTATGTTTGAACTTCCTGGTTCTAATACGGCTAAATTAAGGGTAACGCTAGACTATGCTATTAAAATGTTTGGCAAGAGCAAACTCAGTGCACTAAAAGTTGCCTAGCAGCTTTCTAAACTAAATAAAAAATAATTGTATGAACGAACTTCTAGAAAAATTAATGGCAGAAGCCAATTTAGACGCTACACAAGCGCAACAAGCCATCAATACTATTGCTGCTTTTGTAAAAGAAAAATTTCCCATGTTGGGTGGGGCTGTTGATCAAATTTTTGCGGCTGGCAGTAAGAGCAATGATTAAATAGCTTACTGTTTATTTATGAAGGAAGTGAAATAATAAAAGTACTTCCCGTTCCCGCCACGCTGGTAATTGACATATTGCCGCCATGTCTCTTAATTAAATCACTACACAACATCAGCCCAAATCCACTACCTTTCTCCATATTAGTACCAGAAGTAGTATAATATTGCTTGGCATTTATTTTATCAATAGTGGCTTGAGACATGCCAATGCCAGAGTCGCTAACTTTTAAAATAGATAAGCCTTCTTCATGGGAAGCAGTTACACTAATGATTCCATCAATTGGGGTAAATTTAATAGCGTTACTGATAAGGTTTCTTAAAATTATTCGAGTCATTTCTTTATCGGCAACAATTTCCAATTCAGGATCTATTGCAATACTGAAATGTATTTTTTTTCGTTCGAAAAGCATTCCATGTTCAGATTCAAGGCTTTTAACCAACTGATGAATTTGTACCTTATTTTTTTCGATATTTTTCCCAGCCATTTGCCCTTTTAGCCAGAACAATAAATTATCTAAAAGTGATGTTGTTCCCATGTATTGCGACTCAAGCTGAATCAACAACTGTTTTGCTTGGTCTTCAGGAACAATTCCTTGATTTACAAGATTTAATATTCCTTTAGTATTTACCAGCGGTGTTCTAAGATCATGGGAAATGATAGAAAGCAGCTTATTTTTGGTTTTAATATCGGCTTCCAGTAATTTGTTCTGTTCATCTATTTCAGCATTCAATTTTACTACTTCAATAATTTGCTTTTCAATTTGGGCATTCTTTCGTCTTAATTCAATTGACATAAGCCTCAGTCTTTGGTAATATATAAACACCAAAACCGATAAGGTTCCCATTACAATAAAAGTAAAAGTTGCGGCAGTTAAAATAGAAAGCTGTTCCTCGGAAACCTTTTCAGCACGAATCATTGCATTCTCACCATCAAGCCGAATAACTTGTTGCTTTTTAATAACTTCAATAAAGTTGGCAGCGTATTCATTTTCAATAACTCGGCGTTTATTCAATTCAAACATTGCTGTATCCTGCCATATAATGGCCATATTTATATTACCCTGTTCGCGGTAATTGGCAATAATTTGACTCAGACTATGCTCTATTAAGCCGTATGCATGAATAGATTTTGAAGCCGCATAAGATAGCTTACTAAGTGCAAGTGCATTGGCAAACTCTTTATTTTTTAACGCAATTTCTGCAAGTTTTAGCCAGTTACTAGACTTTCCAAATTGGTCATTAAGTTGAATATCTATTGCCAATGATTTAGTAAAAAAAGATTTAGCTATAACAAAATCATTTTTATCAAACGCCACCAACCCCATATGATACAGAGATTTTTTGGCCCCATACTTGTATTTGTTGGTAGTACTAATGCGATATGCATCTCGGAAAAAAAATAAAGCTGAATCTAATCGTCCGCTTTTAAGCGATACCAATCCAAGGCCATTTTTTATATTCGCAAGTTCTTCGCTTTTATTCAGCAATGTATAAATCTCAAACGACTTTCTAAAAAGGGTAGCTGCATCAGACAACTTATTTTCTGCTAATAAAGCAGAGGCAATTTGATAATTTGTTTTACCTATATTAAAAGTGTCTTTAATGCGTCGAAATATATCTAATGCCAAATAATAATCAGTGATGGCTTTTTTGGTAAAACCCTGCTGTTGATAAATCCCCCCTTCATACAAATAGGAAACAGCCATCCCTTTTTTATAATTAATATGGGTTGATGTGTTTTGTGTGATAATTAAGCTATTAAAAGACTCAGCAACATCAAAGCGCTTTTGCTGAAAAGCCAATTCATTCAGTGAATCTACAAAACGAGTGGTGCGTTTATTTTTTTGTGCTATAGCAGGGTTTATCAATACGATTGATACCCAACAAAAAAACAAACGCAGTACAGCAAACCGGGGGATGAATTCCTGCAGAACATTCATATTGGAAGTTAAGATACAATATTTTAATCATTAAAAAGGAGCCCTTCTGCAAGGGCTCCAATTATATGCTAGCAATCGAAAAATATTCAGCAATTAAAACGACAACCATTACTGAATTTTCAAAGTTCAATATCCAATAATACTGCTTTTTATGGAATCTTTCACTATTTTTTAGGTGACTGGTAAATTTAGTTGCTCACTAAAGCTGAAGTATCGGAATTATTTGATTGTAAATGGTTTCACTTATAAATGCTATTTTCTTAAGATCACTTAATTCCTTAAATAGTCCGTACTGATTGCGATAATTTACAATTGCATAAGCAATATCACTAGAAATACCCCTCTCTTTTAATGCCTTTGCAGTGGCAAAATTAATGCTTAATTTAATGGTTGCATTTTTAGTTTCAAGGCTATTAAGTGTAAGTAGTGGTAACAATATTTGAAATACAGAATCTTTTATACCATAGGTACTCCTCACTTGTTCAATACTGGTAAAGCCACCTAGTTTCTCTCTAAACTTTACAATTCTAGCTGCCAATATCGCACCAATACCTGGCAGCATTTCCCATTCAGCAATGGTGGCAGTATTAACATCAATAGTAGGTAGTGATTGAATGGACACTTTGGAACCAGGCTTAAGTTTACTGTAATGAGGATATGGTTCTGGTTCTGCCCTTTTTGGCTTTGAAATTCGTATAAAAGGAATAAGCCTATCTGCAGTTGCTTTTGGCAATCCCCATATTTTTCTAAGATCCTCCGCCACTTTAAATTTCCCCCCTTTTATTCTATAATTGAATATAGTTTGAATAGTTTTTTGCCTTAGTCCCAATGCCTGCCATTCTTTCTCACTGATAATATTGGGATCAAAGTAAAAATAATGCGTATTGGTGACTAAAATGTCCCTCCCTCCTTCTCTATCAATTGCATTTGATTGGACAGGCACCTGAAATAGTTTCAGCAGAGCGGAATCGGGTTTTACGGGATCATACACAGCATGATAATACTGGGGCATTAATAAAAATGCAATGATTAATGCTACTAAAACTAAAACCCCAACTCGTTCTTTTCGCGTAAAGCGGAAATATTCATTAAACCATTTTTTCATTTCCTTATTCTTTGATAAGGAACTACAAACTAAGGGAGAGCCCATCATAAGCGAGTTGAATATGCGAAGGAAGTTCGCAATTCACTTCGGCGTGTTTACCCATTTGGTGACTGATATGGGTAAAATATACTTTGGGCACTTGGCTTGCCACAGCAATTTCCAATGCTTCTTGCAAGGTAAAATGTGATGCATGCTTTTCTTTTCTGAGCGCGTTTAGTACCAATACAGATGACCCTTTTATTTTCTCCAATTCAATATCTTCTATTTGATTTGCATCTGTTATATAGGTAAAATTGCCCATCCTAAAGCCAAGTACTGGCATTTTATGGTGTAGTACTTCAATGGGAATAATGGGTATATCTCCAATGATAAAAGGAGTTGAATGGATGGTATTCAATTGCAGATCTGGCACGCCAGGATATTTGCTATCGGAAAATGCATAATAATAATCTCTTCTAATGGCTTCTTCGGTTAATGAATTGGCATAGATCTGCATGGCTTTTTTTGAAAAAAAATTAAATGCACGAATATCATCTAGCCCCGCCATATGATCTTTATGGGGATGCGTAAATATCACTGCATCTAAGTGTTTGGTCTGGGTACGAAGCATTTGATAGCGAAAATCGGGGGTGGTATCTATCACAATGCTGGTGTTGGGCGATTGAACCAATACGCTGCTTCGTAATCTTTTGTCGCGCAAATCATCTGACACACATACAGCACAATCGCAACCAATCATTGGAATACCAGTGCTGGTTCCAGTACCTAAAAATTGTATTTTTAAAGGAGGCATATTCACCCAATAAAATTAAGTGAATTAGTGGGTAATACAACAGGTATATACCGCAATTATTAGGCTTCCGCAACTGATTTTTTCACCACCGATTCGTAAAGTTTTTGTGATTCCAATGTAAGTTTATCATATTGTATGGTTAATTGGGGTATAATCTCCATTAAGGTATTAATGCGTCCTTCTGTATTTAAAAATTTGTTCAATACCACTACACTTCGGGCTTCTAGCAAGCACCAGCCACTTTGAAAAGTACCCCGCTCATAGCGAACTACATATCCAGATTCTCCCAGAACATCTTCCAACTTATCTACTGTAGTTTGTGTATATTTCATGTTTTTATTTTAATTGCATGCATGGATATGCTGTTACAAAAATAACTTCAGCAAGCCACTGATGGTGCTTGATTTATCCACAAAGTGAGCCACGGTCTACCGTCTACAGCCTATCCCACTACTTACACTCCATCTTAATCAACGGAACAATCATTTCTTCGAGACTGATACCACCATGTTGAAAACTATTTCGGTAATAGTTAACATAATGATTGTAATTATTAGGATAACAAAGAAACCCATCTTCTCGGGCAAAAATAAAAGAAGAGTTAATAGTAGGTACGGGTAGTCCCGCTTTTAACGGATCTTTAAATGCAAGCAAATCTCGCTCTTCATAATTCAGGTTACGCCCATGTTTATAGCGCAAATTGGCGGTGGTTTGTTTGTCTCCAATTACTTTATGCGGTGTTTTAACGCGCACACTTCCATGATCGGTTGCTAAAATAATTCTGATTTTTTTACCTGCAATTTTTTTTAATGCTTGGTGGAGGGGGCTGTGTTCGAACCAACTTTTTGTGAGACTTCTATAGCTGGCTTCATCACTAGCCAGTTCTTTCAATACTTCCATTTCGGTACGGGCGTGACTGAGCATGTCTACAAAATTATATACAATAATATTCAAGTCGTTGCCCATTAAGTTGTGAATATTATTCATCAGGTATTGACCATCTTGGTGATTCACTATTTTATGGTAACTATGTTTCACGGGTTCTTTTTTCAATCGCTTTAGCTGTGCCATCAAAAAATCTTCTTCAAACAAATTCTTACCCCCTTCTTCTTCATCATTCTTCCATTGTTGAGGGAATTTTTTTTCAATTTCTGCTGGCATCATTCCTGCGAATATGGCGTTGCGACAGTATTGGGTAGCAGTAGGAAGAATGGAATAAAAAGCATCTTCTTCCAATATTCTAAAACTTTCTGAAAAAATAGGCTGAATGGCTTTCCATTGATCGTAGCGAAGATTGTCAATTAAAATAAAAAACAATGGAATGTCTTTTTCTAAGTGGGGCAGAACTTTAAACTGCATCAACTGGTGACTCATAATGGGTGCGTCAGCACTTGCTGATCTCACCCATTCTTCATAGTTTCTGCTGATAAATTTTCCGAAAGCAGCATTGGCTTCTTTTTTCTGATTGCTCAAAATTTCGCGCATTTCAGGGCTATCGCTTTTTTCCATTTCCAGTTCCCAGTAAACCAATTTTTTATATAGTTCCACCCACTCACGATGATCGGGATTTCCAGACAATGCTATGAATAACTCACTGAATTGCTGTTGATAAGAAGTGGTGGTTTTTTCAGCAACGAGTCGTTTATTGTCAATGATTTTTTTCAAGCTCAACAAAACCTGATTGGGATTTACGGGCTTAATTAAATAATCGGCAATCTGACTACCAATGGCTTCATCCATCAGGTTCTCTGTTTCATTTTTGGTGATTAAAACAATGGGCAATTGTTGTTGCAAGGCTTTCATACGCGTAAGTGTTTCTAAGCCCGTGATGCCCGGCATGGTTTCATCCATTAATACCACATCAATTTGATTGTTTTGAATGAAATCAATGGCATCAAATCCATTGGTAAGGGTGTGAACCCGATAGCCCTTTCCTTCCAAAAAAATCTTCTGCGATTGCAGACTTTCAATTTCATCATCCACCCAAAGTATAGTAGCAATAGACATAATAGTGAATTTGTTGTGTACAGAAAACGCCAAAGTGTCTGTAAACCTATCTAAAATTAATTGAAATAAAAATTTATTTGAATTAGAGGAAATAGCATAGGCAGAAGCATCTTAAAGCTTGTAAAAACAACCCTTTATAAAACAAAAATGCGAACGCCCTACCATCTATTCCCTTACCTTTGCAAACAGCAAAATTGGCTGATTTACTAATTCATCCACAGTATGTTGGCTACTAGAAGAAAAATTATCAATGACCCGGTTTATGGTTTTATTACCATTCAACATCCATTGATTTTCTCCATCATAGAACATCCCTATTACCAGCGCCTTCGCCGCATTCAGCAAATGGCTATGGCGCAACTGGTTTATCCGGGTGCCGTTCATACCCGATTACACCATTCACTGGGGGCTTATCATTTAATGGGCAATGCGGTAAATGAACTCAGGAACAAAGGTTTTGATATCAGCGAGGAAGAAGAAATTGCCGTTAAAGCCGCCATCTTACTGCATGATATTGGTCACGGCCCTTTCTCGCATGCTCTAGAGCAAATATTAATTCCCAATATAGGGCATGAACAATTATCACTTCAGATTATGGAAGTGATGAATAACAACTTCAAAGGCGCTTTAGATCTGTGCATCCAAATTTTTACCAACCAATACTACAAACCTTTTTTACACCAACTTATCAGCGGTCAACTTGATGTAGATAGAATGGATTACCTAAGCAGGGATAGTTTTTTTTCTGGCGTAAGTGAAGGAGTAATTGGATACGACCGGATTTTAAAAATGCTTACCATTAGCGAGGGGCAATTAATGGTAGAAGAAAAAGGCATTTATAGTGTAGAAAAATTCTTAGTCGCCAGGCGGCAAATGTACTGGCAAGTGTATCTGCATAAAACGGTACTATCGGCCGAAAAAATGCTGGTAAAAATAATGGAGCGGGTGAGATTTATGTATCCATCCCATGGGGAGACGCTGAATACAGGCTCTCAAATTGATTATTTTTTAGGATTGTACAATGGAATAATGGATGAAGTAAATTTGGCTAAATTTTGTCTACTCGATGATATTGATGTAATCAGTGCCATAAAAAAGTGGCGTTTTCACAGCGATAAAATATTGGCTCTACTTTGCACGCGTTTTTTAAACCGCTCTCTGTACAAATCGAGAATTCAGGCTGAACCTTTTGAGCCTGCTTTCATAAAAGCTAAAGAACAGGAAGTGATGGATGCGTTTGGTATTGATAAAGCAGATATATCCTACCTCTGCTTTACAGGCATTGCCACCAACACCACCTACCAGAGTAAGGAAGAAAAAATAAATATCTTATACAAAGATGGAACGGTAAAAGATATAACTGAAGTAGACAATACGATGATTCAGCAGAATCTTTCTTCTACAGTAAAAAAATTCTACATTTGTTCGTTAACCTAAATAGCTAATATGCAATTTACTGCCCCACAAATTGCCCTGATGCTTCAGGGAAAAATAGAAGGAGATGCTACTGCAGTGGTACAATCATTTGGCAAAATTGAAGAGGCGGTTGCTGGCCAGTTGTCTTTTCTTGCTAATCCTAAATACGAAGAATATTTATATACTACCCATGCAACGATTGTTATTGTTCAAGATACATTGCAATTAACAGCGGCTGTTACCACTACATTAATTCGGGTTACAGATCCTTATGCTGCTTTTGCGATGTTGATGACCAAATACCAAGAGCTATCTGCCCCCCAACTTTCTGGCATTGAACAACCCTGCTATATTGCACCCAGTGCCATTATTGGTCACAATGTTTATATAGGCGCATTTGCCTATATAGGTGATGGGGCTGTAATTGGCGATGGTAGCAAAATATATCCCAGTGCAATCATTGGTAATCAGGTAAAAATTGGCAACAATACTACCATTCACGCTGGTGTTAAAATTTATGCAGATTGCATTATTGGTAACCAAGTAATTATTCATGCAGGTGCAGTATTAGGAAGTGATGGATTTGGATTTGCTCCCCTTGCGGATGGTTCTTATAATAAGGTTCCCCAATTAGGCAATGTGGTAGTAAACGATTGGGTAGAAATAGGCGCCAATACCACCATCGACCGGGCTACTATGGGCTCTACCATTATTCAGAATGGGGTAAAGCTTGATAACCTAGTTCAGATTGCCCACAATGTAAATATTGGTATCAATACAGTTATTGCAGCCCAAACAGGCGTTAGCGGTAGTTCTAAAATAGGTAAGAATGTACAGATTGGGGGACAAGCAGGCGTAGCGGGACATATTTCCATTGCCGACGGTTCTAAAATAAATGGGAAAAGTGGCGTTACAAAAACCATTAAAGAACCCAACAAATCTTTTAATGGAAATCCAGCTTTTGATTTTTCAGCTTCCATGCGCGTTCACGCCATGAGCAGAAACTTACCCGATCTTGAAAAAAGAGTGAAAGAATTGGAAAAAATGGTGCAAGAACTCCTTTCTAAACGGGTTAATAGCTAAAATCATCCATAAACCAAGGCTAAGGCTTATTTTCGCACAATTATTTAATATACAGGTATATTCAACAAGCCCTTTAGCTTGAATACCTGTTAAAACAGCGCGGAATATGGATACGAATTTTAACCCCGACAAACAACACACCCTTCAGCAGCAAATTAATATCAGTGGTACCGGTTTGCATACTGGCGTTTTGGTTGATATGGTTTTAAAGCCCGCCAATCCAGGCTTCGGCATGCAGTTTCAAAGAACTGATCTGCCCAACCAACCTATTATAAAAGCTGATTGTGATCTGGTAACCGATACCAGCCGCGGTACAACCCTACAAGTGGGTGATGCCAAAGTAAGTACCGTGGAACACGTACTGGCTGCATTGGTTGGTATGGGTGTAGATAATGTGTTGATTGAAGTAAACGGCCCCGAAATTCCCATCATGGATGGTAGTTCTACCCCTTTTATTCTATTAATTGAACAAGCGGGTATACTGGAACAAGACGCTACCAAAGTTTGGTACAGTTTGGATGAAAATATTTATCATTACGATGATGAAAAAAGAGTAGAAATGGTAGCTCTTCCAGCAATGGACTATCAAATTACTACGTTGATTGACTTTAACAGTCCCGTTTTAGGCACCCAACATGCTGGTTTAAAAACCATTAAAGACTTTAAAACTGAAATAGCCCCTTGTCGTACTTTTTGTTTTTTGCATGAATTGGAAATGTTGCTGGATAATGACCTGATAAAAGGCGGGGATATTAATAACGCTATAGTAGTAGTTGATAAGCCTGTTACTGACAAGGAGATGACTCGATTGGCCAAAGTGTTTAAGCGCGATAAAATTGAGGTTAAGAGTGAAGGCTACCTCAACAACCTAGAACTGCGTTTCCCCAATGAGCCAGCCCGGCATAAACTGTTGGATGTAATTGGGGATTTAGCCCTGATTGGCTATCCTATTAAAGCACGCATTATTGCCAATAGACCAGGCCATAGCTCTAATGTAGCATTTGCTAAGAAAATAAAACAATATATCAAAAAAAATAAGCATGTAAAGGGAGTGCCATTGTACGATCCTACCATCCCACCCATTTTCACATTAGAGCAAATTGAAAAAACACTCCCGCATAGGCATCCTTTTTTATTGGTAGATAAAATTATTGAACTTACAGACACTTATATTATTGGCATTAAAAATGTTACCTTCAATGAGTGGTTCTTCCCAGGGCATTTTCCTGGCAATCCTGTAATGCCCGGTGTTTTACAGATAGAAGCCCTAGCACAAACTGGCGGCATTTTGTGTATAAACTCAATGCCCGAAGGAAAATATGATACCTATTTTTTAAAAATTGACAATTGTAAATTCAAACAAATGGTGAGGCCTGGAGACACACTAGTATTGAAAATGGAAATTACTGGTCCTATTAGAAGGGGTATTTGCGAAATGCGCGGAACCGTTTATGTTGGTGGAAAAGTAGCTACCGAAGCTGACCTAGTGGCTCAAGTTGTAAAACGCCCCAACTCCTAATTCACCTAAACCAATCAAACAGAACAACAAGGAATTATGACACACCCATATACTTATATCGATCCAAATGCACGCGTTGCCCCCAATGTTAAGATCGATCCATTTACAGTAATTCACGGTGATGTTCATGTAGGGGAAGGCACTTGGATTGGCAGCAATGTAACCATTATGGACGGTACTAGAATTGGTAAAAACTGCCGCATTTTCCCCGGAGCTGTTCTCGGTGCTATTCCACAGGATCTAAAATTTGTAGGTGAAAAAACTACCGTTGAAATAGGCGATCATACTACCATTCGTGAATTTGTAACCATCAACCGAGGAACAGAAGATCGAGGCAAAACCGTAATTGGCAACCATTGCTTGATTATGGCATACAGCCATATTGCGCACGATTGTATCATTGGCAATCACGTAATTATGAGCAATAGTGTACAAGTTGCTGGTCACGTTACTATTGGCGATTGGGCCGTTGTTGGCGGCGTTAGTGCAGTGCATCAGTTTGTAAGTATTGGCCAGCATACATTTGTTGCAGGTGGTAGTCTCGTTAGCAAAGATGTGCCTCCTTATATAAAAGCAGTGCGCAACCCGCTCAGCTATGGTGGGGTAAACAGTGTGGGATTAAAAAGAAGGGGCTTCCCCTTGCAACAAATTAATCATATTCTTGATGTGTATAGAACCATCTACAGTAAAGGCTTGAACACCACACAAGCATTGGAATTTATTGAAGAGGAATTACCCGCAACAGATGAGCGTGATGAAATTGTAACTTTTATTAGAGAAAGCGGCAGGGGCATTATTAAACGATTTACCAAGGGTGCTAACGATGATGAATAAGTACTGTATTGAATTGACAGATGCAGGTAAAAGATTCAACAGAGAATGGATTTTCCGAAACCTCACTTATCAATTTGAATCGGGTAATGCATATGCTATAATAGGCAGTAATGGATCTGGCAAAAGCACTTTGCTGCAATGCCTTTGTAGCAGTATGAATTTAAATGCAGGAACCTTGCGCTTTACCAGCACCAAGAATAAAGTGGAGAAAAATATTTCCCCAGAAAATTGGTACAAATTCCTTGCTATTTGTACGCCTTATCTAGAAATGGTAGAAGAGATGACTGCCCAAGAATATTTGCAATTTCATCATCGGTTTAAACCCTTGATGCCATTGCATTCTTTGGAAGAAATTTTGGCGAGAGTAGGATTGTCAAAAGCCATCCACCAACAAATTCGTTATTTCAGCAGCGGAATGAAACAGCGATTAAAACTGGCACAAGCTTTTTTTTCTGATACCCCCATCTTATTACTTGATGAACCTTGTACCAACCTAGACCAGCAAGGATTTGCATTGTACCAATCCTTAATAACAGACTTTTGCAAAGAAAAACTAGTAATCATTTGCAGCAATGAAGCAAAAGAAATTGATTGCTGTAAAGTGCATATACCAATAGGCAATTACAAATAAATCAGTACTATCGTCTGCTGGCGATTAATAAATTTAAATCCGTATGTTTCAATCCAAATTTTTGGCTGATATAAATATCAGTGAGCGACCCTTTAAAAAGATAAACCCCACCCCTTAAATTAAACCTATGCCATATCATTTCTTCCAATCCCCCTTCATCACTGATCTCCAAAAATAAAGGCATCAGTACATTGCTGATGGCTTGACTGGCAGTTCTTGCAAAACCACTGGGTATATTGGGAACGCAATAGTGTATCACTTCATGCTTTAAAAAAGTGGGCTCCTCATAGCTCGTGAGTTCACTGGTTTCAAAGCAACCACCTCTATCAATGGCAACATCAATAATAATACTTCCTGGGCGCATTGCCGCTACCATTTCTTCTGTAACTACCAACGGTGCCCTTCCATATTTATTACTCAATGCTCCCACCGCTACTTCACAGGTTTTTAATTGTTTGGCTAATATCCGCGGTTCTAAAACACTGGTCCATACCCGGTGACCTAAATTATTTTGAAGTTGTTTTAACCGATATACATTATTATCGAACACTTTTACCGAAGCCCCCAATGCCAAGGCATTGCGGGTGGCACATTCACCTACTATTCCTGCCCCAATAATTACCACTTTGGTTGGAGGAATACCACTGATGCCTCCCAACAAAACACCCTTTCCAGCATTAAAACTGCTGAGGTATTGACCCGCAATGAGCATCACGGCACTACCCGCAATTTCACTCATGCTGCGCACAATTGGATAAGTACCACTTTCGTCTTTAAAATTTTCAAAACTCAAAGCGGTCACTCGCTTCTCCATCATTTTCTCAATACATTCTTTCTTTAATGCTGCGTGGTGAATGGGTGAAATAATGGTTTGATTAAGTTGCAATAATGGCATATCCTCCTCCACTGGTGGCGCACTTTTTACCAATATGGGGCATTTAAATATTTCTGACCGATCGTACACTATTTGAGCTCCTGCTTCTGCATATTCTTTATCGGTATAGTGACTACCCTCCCCGGCATTGTGTTCCACCGTAACTTGGTTTCCATTGGCCACCAATACACCCACCGCATCGGGTGTAAGTGCAATTCTATTTTCCTGAAAAGCAATTTCTTTGGGTATACCTATAAGTAATTTAGCACCCGGTGTTTTCACATCCAATGTTTCCTCCATTGCTTCGTACAAAAGAGAGGGACTGATACTGGGTCTGCTGCTGGCCATAAAAGTGAGCGGTTTAGGGTTGAAGTTAAGGATTTGGGTTGATAAATATACGACGGGTAAATTCATCCAATGCCTCCAACTCAATATGAAGTGTATCATCAGGTAATAATCCCGTTGCCATTGACGGCCATTCAATAAAACAATAGGAACCAGACTGCAATATATCTTCTATTCCGGCAGCAATGGCTTCTGCCTCATCTTTTAGCCGATACCAATCCATATGATACAATCTGCCCACTTCCTTACTGCTGTACTCATTTACAATGGCAAAGCTGGGACTGCTAATAGATGCCTCCACCCCCAAATAAGTACATAAAGCACTTATAAACGTTGTTTTGCCAGAACCCATAGGTGCATGAAAAGCCCATATCCGCTGCTTTTTACCACTTTTCCACAAGGCTGCTGCTACTTCACCAACCTGTTCTAACTTAAAAATTGCATCCATGCTACAAAGATAATCGCAAGCTGGGGATGATAATTGCATGCTGATGAAGAAAAATGCAAACTGATCCGTTGTTGCAACATTGCTTTTGTAAATTTGTACCAACAGCCATCAAATGCTGCTTACTATGGAGAAAGTGAATTGGAAGGTTTCGGGGATGAGTTGCACCAACTGTGCGCTTAGCATTGACAAATATTTGCATGAAAAGGGCATGACCGATGTGCGGGTGAATTTTATAGGAGGCGACCTTAGTTTTGATTTACCCGATGGAATTAACAAAAATGCTATTCAGCAAGGAATTAATGCAATGGGGTATGAAATAAAAAATGAGGACGGATCTTCACAACCCAGTAAAAGAATATTTAAAACTCACTTACAGCGATTTATATTCTGTGCTGTTTTTACATTACCACTGATGGTACATATGATTCCTGGCATTCATATTCATTGGCTGATGAATGCTTACGTACAACTTTTTCTTACCATTCCAGTATTGCTGCTTGGTATGGATTTTTTTGGAAGAAGTGGATTAAAAAGTCTACTCAAAGGCGTCCCCAATATGAATGTATTGGTCGCCCTAGGATCATTAGCTGCATTCGTTTACAGCCTCTATGGTATATTCACCAATCAGGCGGCGGACTATCTTTTTTTTGAAACCACTGCCACCATTATTACCCTAGTTTTTTTAGGCAATTGGATGGAAGACAAGTCCGTTCAACAAACCCAAATTGCATTGAATAAATTGGTTCGCTCACAGAAAACCATGGCCAATATGATTGCATATGATGCCGAAAAAATAGAGCATATTTTTCCGGTTGAAAGTACCCATTTAAAAGTAGGTGATCTGATATTGATTAAAAGCGGCGAAGCCGTTCCGATGGATTGTAAAGTTTTATCTGGAGATGTATCGGTAGATGAATCCATTATCACTGGTGAATCTATTCCTGTTGAGAAAAAAATGAATGACAAGCTGATTGGTGGATCTTTACTGGTAAACGGTTCTGCAAAAGCCTATGTAACAGCTATTGGAGAAGATGCGGTGCTGGGCAGTATTCTTCGATTGGTTAAAAATGCACAAACAGCAAAACCTCCCGTACAGCAAATGGCTGATAAAATTAGCGCCGTATTCGTACCCCTTGTGATTGGCATTTCTTTACTCACTTTCTTACTTAATTTTAGCGTAGGCAACTACGGTTTTACAGAGAGCTTAATGCGGAGTATTGCGGTGCTGGTAATTGCCTGCCCTTGTGCAATGGGGCTTGCCACACCTGCCGCTATTGCAGTGGGATTGGGACGTGCAGCAAAAAATGGTATTTTATTTAAGCGCACAGAAACACTCGAAATTTTTAAAGATATTCAGCAAGTGGTTTTTGATAAAACGGGAACCCTTACTACAGGAAATTTCGCAATTGCAGGTATGGTGATGACAGAAGCGGGGCAAGCAGTGGGAGAAACCGAAATCAAAAGAATTACGTATTCACTTGAAAAATATTCCAATCATCCACTGGCAAAAGCCATTACTAAAAACTGGAAGACCAATGATGATATCAGATGGAATAAGGTTGAAGAACACAAAGGTTTGGGTATGATGGCTACGGATAAAGAAGGCAATGAATATGCAGCAGGTTCTTATGGAATAGCAGCAGCATTTACGAGCGATGATACGCACAATATCTACCTGAAAAAAAACAATATATTATTGGGCTGGATAGATTTAATGGATGAAGTTAGACCCGAAGCGGCTGCATTAATAAAGCAGTTAAAAAGCAAAGGCATTAAAACCATTTTATTGAGTGGAGATAGGGAAGCAAAATGCAAAGCAGTGGCCATTGCCATTGGTATTGATACCATTATTGCAGAACAAAGTCCCGAACAGAAACTGCAAAAAATTAGCGCATTTTCTGCCATTACACCAACGGCAATGGTGGGTGATGGAATTAATGATGCACCTGCTTTAGCACAAGCAACAGTAGGGGTTTCATTGAGTGATGGTTCTCAGATTGCCGTGCAAACGGCTGCTGTAATATTAATCAACAATGGATTAAAAAATTTACCCCTTGCATTGGGCTTGGGCAAACATACTTATCTCACCATTCAACAGAATTTATTTTGGGCATTGATTTATAATGTAATCGCCATTCCCATTGCTGCATTTGGATTTTTAAGTCCCCCCATTGGCGCATTGGTAATGGGTTTGAGTGATGTGGTATTGGCCATTAATTCTGTACGACTGAATTTTAAAAAAGTATTTTAGCATTTGCAACAACCCCTTCAAATATTAGAGCAATACTGGAAACACAAAGCATTTCGCCCTTTACAGGAAAATATTATTCAATCTGTATTAAGCGGAAATGATACGTTGGCATTATTGCCTACGGGTGGCGGTAAATCTATTTGCTTTCAGGTGCCAGCCATGATGATGGAAGGATTGTGCTTAGTGGTTAGTCCGCTCATTGCCCTTATGCGCGACCAAGTGGAGCACCTAAAATTAAAAGGGATTCATGCCGTAGCATTACATAGTGGACTGAGTTGGTTTGAAGTAAAAAAAATATTATTGGATGCGGCAGATGGCGAATATAAATTTCTTTACTGCTCACCTGAGCGGCTAGAGAGCAAACTTTTTATGGACTATCTGCCATTATTATCCATTCGTTTGTTGGTAATAGATGAAGCGCATTGCATATCGCAGTGGGGATACGATTTCAGACCCCCTTATTTGCGTATTGCTGCAACGCGTAAGCAGTTGAAAAATATTACCATCATTGCACTTACTGCTTCTGCAACGCCTCAGGTTCAAGAAGATATTATCAGCAAGCTAACACTGAAGCAGACCGCTGTTTTCAGGCAATCATTTGAAAGACCCAATATTTCATACAGCAGCTTTTTAGTGGATAGTAAGATTCATAAAATACTGAAGATACTTACCAATGTAGGCGGCAGCAGTATTGTATATTGCAATACCAGAAAGCAAACCAAAAAAATAGCAGAAGCCTTACAATTGCAGGGTATCTCGGCAGATTATTATCATGCAGGATTAGCGCAAGAACTAAGGGCATCTAAACAAAATGCATGGATTCAAAATAAAACAAGGGTGATGGTTTGTACCAATGCATTTGGTATGGGCATTGACAAACCAGATGTAAGAACCGTAATTCACCATGATATACCCGACTGTATAGAAAATTATTACCAAGAAGCGGGCAGAGCTGGCAGGGATGAAAAAAAATCCTTTGCCGTATTATTGTATGAGCAGAAAGATTTGGTTGAATTGACGCATCAATCAGATAAAAAATTTCCGCCAATACCAGTTATCAAACAAGTATACCAGTCAATCGCAGATTATTTGCAGATTCCGGTAGGCAGTGGCGAAGGCAATTACTACGATATAGATTTTACAATATTCATTCAGCATTTTAAACTAGAACCGCTATTGGTGATGAATGTATTAAGGGTATTGGAACAGGAAGGTCATGTACAATTTAATGAACAGATTTTTTTACCTACCCAAGTAAGTTTTAGTATTAATAGAGAAGGCTTACAATTATTTGAGACCGCTTTTCCGGAGCTAGAACTTCTGATAAAAGCACTGCTAAGAACTTATGAGGGAATTTTTGACAATCGCGTTTCGGTGTACGAACAAAATTTAGCAAAAATTTGCAGGTTAACACTTGAAATGGTTGTCGAGCAGTTAAAAAAATTATTCCTGCATGGTATTATTGAATATATGCCCAAAAAAGAAACCCCACAGTTGTATTTTTTGTTGAATAGAGCACCCGCAGCGCATTTAGCCATAAAGCAAGATGCCTATTTAGCACGAAAAAGAAAATATGAAGAGCGAATACAGCAGATGATTGCTTATGCTACTGAATCAGATGAATGCAGCAGTAAATTTATTTCCAACTATTTTGGAGACAGCCATGTAAAAAATTGTGGCGTATGCAACCATTGCCTTCAAGCAAAAAGAAAAGCAATAACGGAGCAGGAATTTAAAGCCATCGTAAATTCGTTGAAACAGCAGGGAGAAAAAGATATAGACCTACAACAGTTTATTCATTTGAATGCTGTTTATTCTAAAGAAAAAATATGGACGGTACTGAATTGTTTACAGTCTGAACTCAAAATTAGTATTACAGAATCTAAAAAAATAAACTGGTCTTTATAAAATGGTTAACGAGTTCTTCTACCCGAAGCTCTTCCACCCAAGCCGAGCGCACCCAGTAAACTACGGGTGATAATACTGGCGGCAGTTCTACCTACTTGCTTCACAACAGGATTGTCAAAAAAACCGGGTTCTTTTTTAGCCACTTTTTCGGCTTTTTCTTCAGCAACTTCTTCGGCTTGCTTCATTGATTTTTCTTGGGCAGCTTCTAATTTAGCGGTAAGCATTTCATACGCACTTTCCGTATCAATAACTTGGTTGTATTTGGCAACCATTTTGCTTTTATCAGTAAGCGTATCAATTTCATCTTCACTTAAAATATCCATTCTACTTTGTGGTGGATTCAGCATGGTATGAATAAGTGGGGTGGGAATACCTTTTTCATTCAGCAAGGTCACCAATGCCTCCCCAATACCAAGCTGGGTAAGCAATTCATCGGTTTGATAAAATGTGGAGACGGGAAAATTTTCAGCAGCCTGTTTAATGGTTTTCCTATCAGCCGCAGTAAAAGCACGCAGCGCGTGTTGAATTTTTAGGCCGAGTTGACTCAATATAGAAGCTGGAATATCCTGAGGGTTTTGTGTACAGAAAAAAATACCAACTCCTTTAGAGCGAATTAATTTAACTACGGTTTCAAGTTGTTGTAATAGGGCATCGGATGCTTCTTGAAAAATAAGGTGGGCTTCGTCAATAAATAAAATCAGCTTGGGTTTATCAAGGTCGCCTTCTTCGGGGCAAGTAGCATAAAGTTCAGCCAATAGCTGCAACATAAAAGTAGAGAAAAGCTTGGGCTTGTCTTGCATATCGGTAACACGCAAAATATTAATGATACCTCGGCCATCATCGCTGATGCGCATGAGATCGTCAATTTCAAAACTTTTTTCACCAAAGAAAGTGTCGGCACCTTGTTGTTGCAGTTCAATTACTTTGCGCAAGATAGTACCTGTGGAAGTGGTAGAAATTTTACCATAATTTTTTTCCATCTCTGCTTTTCCTTCTGCGCCAATAAATTGGAGAACCTTAATAAAATCTTTAAGATCAAGCAAGGGCATTGCAGTATCATCACAGTATTTAAAAATCATAGCAACCAAACCACCTTGGGTATCGTTAAGACCTAAAATTTTACTGAGCAGCACAGGACCAAATTCACTAACGGTGGCACGGAGCTTAACACCTTTGCCGTTATTGAGCGTCATGAGTTCAACCGGGTAAGCATCGGGCTTCCAGTTGATACCAATTTTGGCAACACGTTCATTTATTTTATCGTTGGGAGTGCCAGCGGCGGCAATACCGCTGAGATCGCCCTTAATGTCCATCAACAATACAGGAACGCTATTATTGCTGAGGCATTCACTCAACATTTGAAGGGTTTTGGTTTTACCCGTACCCGTAGCACCCGCAATTAAACCGTGGCGATTCATGGTTTTAAGTGGAATAAAAATATCGGCGCCACTCACCACATTGCCATTGAATACACCAGCACCAATTTTAACGTGTTCACCTTTAAAACTGTAACCATTGTTAACGGCCTGTAAAAATTGTTCAGTACTGATCATATAACGGTATTTAATGCAAAATAGTAAAAGCTAGTAAATTGAGAAATTATTTTATTCAATACTATTTTATTGTTTATCAATAATTATTTATAATATTGTGATATTATTTACAGTTTTTTGGTTGCAAAAGAAACCCAAAGAAATAGACTGTTGAAATGAACTATAAAATTTGCCATTTACCAAGGAGTGAATGAGCAAAAAAAAATAAATTACCCATGAAAAGCAAAAGAACAACTCAATTGGTATGGGCACTAAAGCTTTGCTTTGTGCTTTTTTTAGTAGAAGGAATTATAATGATTGGCACAGATATGGCACAAGGATTTAAAGATGGGTGGAATGAATCTAGGAATACTGATGATTTATACCCTTCTGAGGATTTTTTATCCTTTAAAAAAATTAAAAAAGCCACGATGGCAGAAAATGACCACTATAGAATCACGGGGATTTCTCAAGTAATTGTTCAGCAAAAAAAAACGCCGCTACATTCCTTCCAAAAATTCATTATAATGTGTTTGCAATTTGTATTTGCAATTATAGCATGTGCTTACACCATTAGAGTTTTAAAATATGGATATAAATTCATCAAAGAATTTGATCTAGAGAAAGCATTTGATTTAGATGTAGCATTAAACTTAAACAAAACTGGTATTTCAATATTAGTTTTATCATTTGCTGTATTTTTATCCTCAGTGGTTAAAGCATTGAATCAATACTTTTTTATGCAGTTTCCGGGTTATGCTTTTGAGTATGATATTGAATGGCCTTTTGAAACAATTTTATTTGGAGTACTATTGCTTATTACCTCCGCCTTACTGAAAAACAACCTATCATTAAAAGCAGAGCAAGACCTAATAATTTAACATGCCAATAGTTGTAAACCTCGATATCATGGTTGCTCGCCGAAAAATAAGTTTAACTGAGCTAAGTGAAAGAGTAGGAATTACCATTGCCAATTTGAGCATCTTAAAGAGTGGGAAAGCCAAAGCAGTTCGATTTTCTACCCTTGAAGATATATATATTGCATTGCAATGCTAGCCAGGTGATATTCTGGCTTATATGAATGTGATAGATTACAAAAAATTAATGTGAATATAGACCACAATAACCTCTCAGCTATATTTAACAAAAAATTGCACTTCAATCTACTTAGTTTACAAGTAAATTATAGTTATTGCATATAAAATATAGTGCTATGGACGATAAGAAACAATATAAAATTCTTCTTTGTGAAGATGATACTAACCTGGGAATGGTATTAAAAAATTATTTAGAACTAAATGAATACGATGTAATTTTAGAAAGAGATGGCCGCCTAGGCCTCGCTGCTTTCCAAAGAGAAAAGTTTGACATTTGCTTGCTAGATGTAATGATGCCCAATATGGATGGTTTTACCTTAGCCGAAGAAATTCGGGATATTGATCCAGATGTACCCCTGTTTTTCTTGAGTGCGAAAACCATGAAAGATGATATTATTCAAGGTTATAAATTGGGAGCAGACGACTATATTACCAAACCTTTTGATAGTGAAGTATTGCTGCTAAAAATAAAAGCCATTCTTAAGCGAAATGAAGAAGAAAATAGAATCAACGATAATATTGAGTTTGATTTGGGCAGCTATCACTTCAACCCTAAACTAAGGGAATTAAAGAAAGGTGATACAATGCAAACACTTTCTCCAAAAGAAAATGAGTTGTTGAAAATGTTGGCCGAACACAAAAACGATTTACTGCCCCGTGAACGTGCACTTAAAAAAATCTGGGGCAGCGATACCTATTTCAACGGTCGCAGCATGGATGTATATATTGCCAAGCTTCGCAAGTACCTTAAAGAAGATACCAATATTGAAATTGTAAATATTCACGGCAACGGATTTAGATTGGTGGCTTCTTAACTACCAAACAATTCACCCGCTTCACCACGTTTCATTACTACCCCGAGATGATTATAGGCTTTCAATGTAGCTTCTCTTCCTCTCGGGGTTCTTTGTAAAAATCCCTCCTGAATTAAGAATGGTTCATACACTTCCTCAATGGTTCCGGGCTCCTCACCTACCGCTGTTGCAATGGTAGTAATACCCACAGGCCCTCCTTTGAATTTTCCGATGATGGCCGATAAAATACGATTGTCCATCTCATCCAATCCATAAGCATCTACATTCAATGCCTTTAATGCGTGTTCTGTAATACCTATATCAATGTTTCCATCATTCAGCACCTGTGCAAAATCTCTTACCCTTCTCAACAATCCATTGGCAATACGGGGTGTACCTCTGCTTCTTCCTGCTATCTCTTTTGCTGCATCTTTGGTGATAGACGTACCTAATATGCCAGCACTTCTTTCTATTATTTTCTGTAATACAGTTGCGGTGTAATATTCCAGTCGCGATTTAATTCCAAACCTCGATAATAATGGTGCTGTCAACAATCCACTTCTGGTTGTTGCCCCTACCAAGGTAAATGGATTTAGATTTATTTGAATACTACGGGCATTAGGGCCTGTATCAATCATAATATCAATTTTAAAATCTTCCATAGCCGCATACAAATACTCTTCTACCACCGTACTCAACCTATGAATCTCATCTATAAATAACACATCATTGGTCTGTAGATTGGTGAGTAAACCGGCTAAATCTCCTGGCTTCTCTATTACGGGACCCGAAGTTTCTTTAATACTTACGCCCAATTCATTGGCTACAATGCGACTTAAAGTGGTTTTTCCCAACCCAGGTGGGCCATGAAATAAAATATGATCCAAAGCCTCGCCCCTAAGTTTGGCGGCTTTTATAAAAATCACTAGGTTTTCCACCAACTGTGGCTGTCCCGAAAAATCATCTATTTCTTTGGGACGGATGGTATTCTCAAACTCCTTTTCAACAGGATTGAGTGCATTTGTTTCACTATTTAGGCTATCATTCGGCATAACTCTTCGAAAATACAAAAAAAGCAGTCCCTATCTTTGGTAAAATTTAAAGTATGGCTCAAAGAAAAGCTTTGCTCTTGGGTGCAACGGGACTCACAGGTGGTTTTTTATTAGATGAATTATTGAATAGTGAGGTTTACAGTCAAGTTACTATTTACGTTCGCAATTCTACTGGCAAAACCCACCCCAAGCTGGTAGAGCAATTGGTAGATTTCAATACCCTGCAAACCTGGGTGGAGGCCGACGATGTTTTTTGTTGCCTTGGTGCCACCATAAAAACCGTGAAAACCAAAGAGGCTTTTGCAAAAATTGATCTGATTGCCCCCCTTCATATTGCTAAACTTCAGCTTGATGCGGGTAGCAAACGTTTTTTAGTGATGAGTGCAGCAGGCGCAGACGCAAAGTCTAGTGTTTTTTATAATAAAATAAAGGGGCAGCTTGAGCAGGGACTAAAAAAATTAAATTATCCATCGCTTTATATTTTTCAGCCATCGTTTATTTTGGGACAAAGAAAGGAAAGAAGAAAGTTGGAAGAATTTGGCATTTCAATTGCAAAATTTGTGACACCTATCCTGAAAGGTAAATTTAAAAAATACTTGCCAGTCACAGCGAATGCCATTGCAAGATCTATGTTACATTTTGCCAAGAATGCCAATATTGGCGCGCATACTATTCCTTCGGATAGTATAAAAAAATGGGAGAAATTGGTGACGGAATGATAACGAATTGAAACCAAATATCAGGTGCGAAGTTTTAATTTATAGGAAGCTTTCAATTTATTAAAACGGCATCCCCCTATGCTTAAAATTGTACCCATAAATCAATCCTGCTTTGGCATATAATTTGCTATGATTTAAAAAAAATGTATGCGAATAGCAGTTATTTTAATGCTACTTTTTTGTAGCATCACTTCAAAAGCTCAACAAAAAAAACATATAGATACAGTAGTTTTAAGAGCCGACTCTACTTTCGAAAGCCTATTACATAGGAAGTTGTATAACTATCGTAACCATGTAAAATACCATATTGAAGAAAGAGGAAGAATTCGTGAGCTAATAGTGTATTTAGCTTCGGTACAAGATTTAGTAACCGGGCATAAATTATATGGTATTAGAATAGACCAAAGAGGTAGCAGGAATCTTTTTACAGATGCCCCTATGACCAATGTAGAATATATTGATGAAGATGAAATAGACTCAGTAGTTGCCCACCTAAAAATGGTAAGGGATACAATCAAAATAAAAGAACCAGACAGTGAGCGGTATACTGAATTTCGCTTTTTTACAAGATCTGGCTTTATGATTGAGTGCTACACAGGAGCCAATCGCTGGCGTTGTTTAATTCATTATGAAATTGGAAAAGTAGCCAATGATGTGTACCTAAACAACAACAATAGGTTAGATGAATTCATTGAAACAATTGAAGAAATTTCAAAAGAAATAAAATCAATGAGAAAAACGGAATAAAGCTATGAGTCAATTAAAAAATCATAAATTGATACAGTTTATTTTACAACCTCTATTTTTCATTCAGCAATTTCACTTATCAACTCTCTGGGCGTATAAACAGGCAATAAAGGTATGCTTTGCTTTTGCAACTGTTTGTCACGTGATATGAAGTAATCTAGTTTATGATGAAGAGCAGTATAGTATTGAAGCGCATCTTCTATATCGGTTATTTTGGAATGAAGGGCATTCAACACAATTTCATGGGGCAGATCAATTACGGTTACATCTGCCATAAGGGTTAACAACAATTCTTTTGCTTTTGTATTACCATAAGCTTTCGTTAGCCAGTAGCCAACAATATGTACAATCGAAGGTGTAATAAAAGCCAGAATAGTTCCGCTTACTGCTAATTCAATAATCTTCTTAGACTGTTCATACTCATCACGCTTTAAGGTGAAGTCCAGCAATATGTTCGCATCTAGAAATACTTTAAAAGCCATACTGCTTCGCATTTTCTTTATAGTACAAATCTTTTAGATCTTCTTTTTCAGCTATAACAGGTTTATCCAGTTTTTCAACTAGGTGAAGGATATTTTTACGCTTTGAGGGTTTTGTAACAGTCCTAAAATAAACTTCCACCAATTCAGAAACGCTCTGCTTTTGTTTTTCGGCATAGCTCTTTACATTTTCAAGTAAGCTATTCTCAATTGTCAGGTTTAATCTCGCTTTCATCAATCAAATATACGCATCTTTTTTACTTATGCGTATTAATAATTATTTAGAAAGAGTTCGAGCCCTAGTGGGTTTAGAAGAAATTAGTAATGGAATAGTAACAGACCAAGTTCATTTTAAGGAAAGTATTTGTAAATCTCTTTTCTACCTAAAACACGTATCAATTCTACAGTTCCATTTTCAAAAATAAAACCAATCCGATATTCGCCCATTCTGATTCGATATGCATTTTTTAATCCGCTTAGTTTTTTGCATGAAGCTAATTCTGATAGTTTCTCTACTTGAGATAAATTGACAATAACTCTGGCTAGCATGGTCTGGGCCACAGCCGGAAGCTTCTGCGCATCTTTCTCAAAAGATCTACGGATCTCTATATTCACTTAGCCTGTTTTAACCGCTTCAAAAAATCTGCTTTTTCGATTTTGGTCAGTAATGCAGTTTTTCTTCCTTTCTGCATGGCATTCACTAATGCAGCATCCTCTTCAGCTTCCGAATGAAACCCAATATTAAGGCTGCTCAAAAAAGCCACCACTACTTTTTCTTGTTGCTTATTTCGGGGATTAATTATAAGTGCCATGGTACGAATTTAAGATTTTTGATCACTAAATCAATATTTATTAAAGCTAAAAGTTTGTGACTATCTTTCAAATTTTATCCCAGAACATGATCTCACAATTTGAAGTCTAAATTATTTCACTTATTATTATAACTACGTTTGCTACATTTATCTGAACAATATTTGGTCTTTGTGGTTCTTATTATAAACTTACAAATACAAAATTGACAGATTCTTTCGATGCGGATATTAATACTCATTGTGTTTCGGTGTGTTAGGTTTCAGTTACTCTAAGTGTATCATGTTCCCCCAATCTTTCTTTAATCTGCTTTAGTTGCTCCCTTATATCAGTTTCTTTCAATACCACTTTTCTTATTTCTATAAAAACCCGCATAATGGCTATATTCATGTTTATTGCCTTCACTACATAGTGATATCTAGTAATAGGAGAAAAAAACTTGAAAATGTAACTTTTTAAATGTGCAGAGTCATCATGAGAACGGTCACATTGAATAAATCTCAAATCGTAACCAGGAAAATCAAAGGTCAAGGAACTAATAACTTATGATCAGCAGGCATAGAAATTGAGCTGTTTTGCTTTTCAGAAATCCGTTCAGATTGAAAAAATGGATTATCCAATGACAATCTATAAACTACAGAATCCTTTTCAGCTGAGACGTTTGACCATTGCAAACGCTGCCCTTTGATTGCTTTGTATGTTTACGTTCTTTTTCCATAGTTTAGAGATAATGAGATTTACACTTATTATTTTCCAAAATAACTATAAAATCAAATTTTTATACCATTTTTTAATATAAAAAATGCATTTTTCTTGATTATCTGATAAACAAACAAGTATTAACGCAAAACAACCTTATACTTAAAAGCATAAAAAAAGCCCCATTTAACAGGCTTTTAAGGTGTTTACTATAAATTTGGTAGAGGGTTGTTTCAGGCTATTACTTTCCGATACAAAACTTACTAAATATAAAATCTAATTGATCTTCGTGCGTAATTTGTCCCGTTATGTTACCCAAATGATTCAGGCACTGCCGAATATCCAATGCCAGCAAATCGCCTGGTATATGGTTCTCCAAGCCTTCGCTTACTTCCGTTAATGATTGAGACAATTGCAATAGCGCTTGATGGTGGCGTGCATTGGTAACGATGGTACTCTCCAATTGAATTCCACTTCCTATGGTTGCTGCCACCAATTCCTTTTTTAATACTTCAATATTCCACTGCGTTTTTGCTGCTATAAAAATACATTTTTTAAACCCCGCATATTTCATTGCCAAATCTTCATTAAAAGCTTCCGCTTTATTGCCTACCAACAAATAATTAATCTGCTCTGCATCCATTTCTTTTACCAATTCCTGCAACTCCTCCACGCCCATTTCATCCACATCAAATAAATACAATACCAACTGCGCGGATCGCATTTTCTCTTTGCTCTTACTCACCCCTATCTGCTCAATCGTATCATTCGTATGCTCCCTTATTCCCGCTGTATCTATCAGCCTAAATAATACCCCTTCTATATTCAACACTTCTTCAATAGTGTCTCTTGTTGTGCCGGCTATCTCACTTACAATAGCCCTATTTTCATTTAATAAAGTGTTGAGTAAAGTAGATTTGCCCGCATTTGGTTTACCTATTATGGCCACCTGTACGCCATTCTTTATTACATTTCCCAATCGGAACGAGGAAATCAATGCCTGAGTGGTTATCTGTAACTGGGTTATCAATTGCCTGAATTTTTCACGATCCGCAAAAGCCACATCTTCTTGTGAAAAATCCAATTCCAATTCTATCAAGGCAGAAAATCCAATAAGTTGCTCTCGCAGTGCTTTTAAATCGGATGAGAAACCACCCCGCATGGTATGCAGTGCGGCTTTGCGACTGGCTTCTGTATTACTCGCTATTAAATCGGCTACTGCCTCTGCTTGTACAAGATCTAACTTGCCATTTAAAAATGCCCTTTGTGTAAACTCACCGGGCTTGGCCATCCGAACGCCTCGTGAAGTAATGCTTTCTATAATTTTTTCTTGAATATAGGGCGAACCGTGACAACTTATTTCAATAATATCTTCCCCCGTATATGATTTGGGTGATTTGTAAAGTGATAATACCACTTCGTCTAGTACAACTCCTTCGTGTTTCAACAAACCCACTTGTAGGGTATGTGATGGCATCGCATTTAAATCCTTCGAAGGAAACAATTCATTCATTACTTGAAAAGTTTTAGAACCACTCAATCGTATCACTCCTATAGCACCTATGCCTGGTGCTGTTGCCAATGCAACTATGGTATCATCCCAACCTTGTAATAAAGTATTCATATGTAAAGTTAGCAAATTCAACAGGAAGCAAAAAACAAGTACCAGCCCTAGCCGCATTTTAATAAACAAAAAATGCCCCTTCATTAGAAGAGGCATTCCGTAAAAGAATACTATTATTTTTTATTCTTCAGAAACCACAAAAGTTACTTGTTGTTTGTGACGATAAATTACGTTTCTCCCATTCTGTACTGCGGGCTTCCAGTTTGGCCCTTTTGCAATTACACGAACGGCTTCTGCTTTGGTACCATAGCCTGGATCATTCTCCGCTACAACATCACTTACTTTACCAGCCTTATCTACTATAAAAGAAACTACAACGGTGTATTTACCTGGAGGAGCTCCATTATCTACCGGTATGCCACTATTTAAATTGCGTTCTAAATATCTTGCCCACTGGGAAAAACCACCCGGAAATTCAGCAGGAATTTGAACCACGGTAAATAGTTTGTCATAATCCTCATCTTGTTTGGGCGCTTCTACTACACCAGTACCGCTTTCAACGGGAGGTGCTACTATACCATCATCTTTTGCACCTTCTTGGTTAATGGTACCAATCTTGGTATCTTCTAACTTATCTACTTCCTTAATTTCATCTTCTTCCTTCACTTCCTCATCTTTTACAATTTTAGGAGGTGTGAATTTGGTGATTTCTACTTTAGGAGGCTCTTGCTTAGGCGGTGGGGGTGGAGGTGGTTCTGGCTTTTTCTCTTCCTGTTTCACGTTCTCAAGGGACACATCCTGAACAATCTGTTCCACCTTACCTTTACTAGCATTGTTGGCAACAATATTACCAACCAATACCAGTAGAATAACTACCACGGTTCCAACCAAAGCGTAAGCCATTCGCTTATTGTAGCTTTTGCGTAAGTCGTATGCGCCGTACTCTTTATTCTTACCATCAAAGATGATATCGAGTACATCAGCCGTCATGATTTTATTTACATCCATTGTAAAAATATTAATAGGTTAACTATTGATTGATATTATTTAGCAGAAGTAGATGCGCCAGCAGCATCCGAGATTTTCACCAACTGCTCTTCTCCATCTGAAATATCCACCAACGCGTATCTTTTCAGTACATTAATGGCCATTTCATCTAAAATATCAATTAGGTTTTTATAATTACACTCGGAAGAAGGTTTCAAAATCACCACCAAATCCTTTTCAGGGGTATTGCGCTTTTTATCTATCAACACATTCCTGATTTCCTTAAAGCTGGACGATTTAAAATTTGAACCATCTACTTTAAGTTGACCTTCATAATAAAAAACATTATTGTCTTTCCCCAATAAAATAGTAATTACACCAGACTCTTTTGCCTTATTCTGATCCTCGGGTTTATCTGCATCCTTAGGTATGATGAGCTTCATAGCCGTAGGCTGGCTCATAGTTGTGGTGAAGATAAAAAACGTAATCAACAAGAAACCTAAGTCAACCATAGGTGTTAAGTCAACCCTGGTTGATAATTTTTTTCCTTTCTTAACACCGGGGCCTTTCTTATGACCACCGCCGCTGGAAGTATCCATTTCTGCCATGTCGGTAGAATTTAGTTTTCGTTAATAATAAATTACTCTTCTCGCTTGTCGCCACTTTGATTCATCTTCCACAAATCTGTTCCCTCAGGAGCAGCTTCTGGATTGGTTATCATCTGGAATTTTAAAATATCATTCTTTTTAAACGCATCAATAACCGCTTTAAAAGAGGGATATTTAGATAGGTTATCACCCTTCAACAAGAATGCAGGTTCTTTCTGACCCAAATACGTGTCTTTTATCACCCGCATCCAAACAGTCAACTCATTGTTGGCGGTATCTTTAACAGGTATCCCAGGTAATTTATCCCCTTTTCGTTGGTCTTCTGGCATGGCTAAGAAAGAAGCCAAACTTCCTAATGGAGCACCAAAAAATAGGGCTTTTTTAAATGCTTTCGCATCTAATTTCAAACCCCGGGTGGTATTTAATGTATTGGCCATGATTTCTTTTTTGTCCTCATCGTCCATTTCAAGAAACACTTTACCATCCTTATCTAATATCACCATTACATAATCTTTCTGAGGTGCTACTTTAGCTGCAACTGAGTTGGGAGTTGTTACTGCAATAGCTTCCGATGGCTTAAACTTGGTCGTTAAAATAAAGAACGACAACAAGAGAAAAGCTACGTCGCACATGGCGGTCATATCAATATTCGTACTCTTTCGAGGCAATTTGGCTCTACCCATTGTTTTTGATTTAACTATTTCACTTTTATTAGATTCAAATGCTTACAGATTCCACAAATAATTATTCATTATTTGTAATTAGCTGCAAAACTTTGGGTTAAAGTAAAACCAGATTCATCAATACCGTAGGTAATTCCATCAATACGAGTGGTAAATACGTTGTAGAAAATAATGGCAATAGCAGAAGTTCCAATACCCAATGCAGTATTAAATAAGGCTTCTGATATACCTTTCGACAGCTCACGAGCCGCATCTCCACCGCCTTCATCGCCCAATGCAGAGAACGACTTAATCATTCCCAACACCGTTCCAAATAAGCCCAATAGGGTTGCTACGGATGCAATGGTTGATAAGAATACCAAGTTCTTCTCTAACATAGGTAATTCCAATGCGGTTGCTTCTTCAATTTCCTTTTGAATATTCAATACTTTTTGCTCGGTTTCTAATTCAGTATTCGAAATCATTTCTTTATACTTTTTCAATCCCGCTTTCATTACATTTCCTACTGAACCTTTTTGCTTATCACAAGCAGCCAATGCTTTATCTACTTCTTTATTGGCTAAATGGAATTGCACGCTGCGAACGAATTCAGCATTGTTGCCTGTACCAGTAGCTTTTACCACTGTTAACATACGTTCAATTACAAAAATCATTACAATTAAAAAGTTACCAATCAAAATAGGTACAACTATACCACCTTCATACATTTTACTTAAGCCTGTTTTTGGGCCTTTGTGACTAGGCCAAAATCCACCTGTTAAATCAGGTGTGGTAAAATTACTATCGGCACCCAGCCAAAATCTCCATAATACATAACCTAGTACAATGCCTAAAAATGGGGCAATCCATGAAATAATATTGCTGCTCTTCTTGGGTTGAGGGGAAGACGCGGATTTCACTGCAGCGGTTGGTTTAATTTCAGCCATGACTCAATTGGTTTTTGATTTTTTTAATATTACAAATGGTTTAAGAATGTGTCCCAACCAGCTTTTCAACCTTTGCAATTGCATTTTTGGGGGTTAAAAAAGCCAGAAAGAGAATACAAAATAGGGATTTTATTTAATGCAACAAATTTGTTGGCAATATTATTTTGTTAGTTTTAATACCAACCCTTCCACCGCTCATCCATTATCACTTGGGAAATATATAATTGAATGGTGTACACAGCTATCTTTATTGCCATTTATTCACTAAAATTTTCTTATAAAATGAGCCATAACTAGCATTCAATAACAACCTAGCTGTTAATTTGCGAAACAAAGTTCATCGGAGCTCTTTCCAAGTGGCCATTAAAACAATAAAAATTAATACATGAAATTACTATTCACCTCCTCATTCGTTTTTTTTACTTTAGCAGTATCCGCACAACAAAAGCCTCAAAGCCCTTCTAGTTTGCCTGTAATGGCTCCTGCATCCACTTCCACCCCTGGCTTACCCGCCAGCTCAAACAGTTTTAAACAAGGCCCCAAAGCTTTTAAAGATTTAATTACCGATAAAGCTATTACCCAAAAGGGTTTGTTCACAGTTCATAAAGTAGATGAAAAATATTATTTTGAAATTGCAGATTCTATCCTTGGCAGATCTATTCTATCCGTAGTTCGTTTTACCAAAGTACCTGCTGGCGCGGGTTATGGCGGTGAAATAGCCAACGAACAAGGCCAAACCCTTCAATTTGAAAAAGGCCCCAACCATACCATTTTCCTAAGAACCATTACTTTGGTAAATACTGCGGATTCTACCCAAGATATTTCCAAAGCTGTATCCCTTTCTAATGTAAACACCATTTCAGCAGCTTTTCCAATAGCCGCTTTTGGAAGAGATTCCAATTCTTATATTATTGACTTTACCGATTTTATAAAAGGTGATCAACAATCCATTGGCATCAGCCCCAATACCAAAAGAAGGTATAATTTCTCTAGCCTCGCCAGCGACCGTTCTTATATTGCTAAAATCTACAGCTTCCCATTAAATACTGAAATTAAAACAGTAAAAACTTTTATTGCCATGCCCTCTGGTGGCCCCAGCATTGGCTTTCCCGGATCTTCGGCTACAATTAAAGCCGCCAACGATGCGGGCGCTGTAACAGTTGAATTAAATACTTCTTTATTACTATTGCCCAAAACTCCTATGGAGCGCAGAATTGCCGACCGCCGTGTTGGGTACTTTACCCGTGGTTTTGTGCGTTATAGCGATACACAACAAAAAGTAGAAAGAATTAATTTTGCGGTGCGTTGGAGGCTAGAACCCAAAGCAGGCGACTGGGAAAAATGGATGCTGGGCGAATTGGTTGAACCCAATAAACCCATTATTTATTATATTGATCCCGCCACGCCCAAACAATGGCGCAAGCACTTAATTGCTGGCATTAATGATTGGCAAATTGCCTTTGAAAAAGCGGGTTTTAAAAACGCCATCATGGGTATGGAATGGCCTGAAAACGACTCTTCTATGAGCCTAGAAGACGCCCGATTTTCAGTAGTAAGGTATTTTGCCTCTGATATTGAAAATGCCTACGGCCCAAATGTTAACGATCCTCGCAGCGGTGAAATTTTAGAAAGCCATATTGGATGGTACCATAATGTGATGAAATTGGTACACGATTGGTATATGATTCAAGCTTCGGCAGTTGATCCCGCCGCTCGCACCATGAAAATGGATGATAACTTAATGGGCGACCTTATTCGCTTTGTTTCTTCCCATGAAGTGGGTCACACGCTTGGCCTAGCTCACAATATGGGCAGCAGTAGCAAAACTCCTGTGGAAAAATTAAGAGACAAAACTTGGGTAGAAGCCAATGGCCATACTGCTTCTATTATGGACTATGCCCGTTTTAATTATGTGGCCCAACCAGAAGACAATATCTCTCGGAAGGGACTTTACCCTCGTATTGGCGATTACGATAAATGGGCCATCAAATGGGGATATGGATATATTCCAGGTGCCAACGAAGAAGCTACCAAAAAAAATAGCAGTGCTATGGTTACCGCTGCTTTACAAGCCAACCCTAGGCATTGGTTTGGAACTTATGAAAGGGGCAATAGAAACGACCCTAGGAGTCAGAGCGAAGACCTCAGCAATAATGCCGTTAAAGCCAGTGAATATGGTATTTTAAACCTTAAACGCATTTTAAAAGGTTTACCCGAGTGGACCAAAGAAGAAGCCGATCAATACGAAAACCTAGCCGCAATGTATGGTGAACTATTGGGTCAGTTTAGAACCTATGCAGGTCACGTATTAGCGCATATAGGCGGTGTATATGAAACATTTAAAACAGCAGCACAAAATGAACCTGTGTATGAAATTACCCCTAAATCAACCCAGAAAGAAGCAGCGGCTTTTTTAAATAAGCAGGTTTTTGAAACTCCCAGTTGGCTTATTGAAAAAGAACTTTGGAATAAATTCAACAATCCCACTTCCGCCAACCCTGTAATTGCAGCGCAAGAAGCCATTTTGAATTCGCTGATTAGTGGAGATAGAATGGGGCGACTTCAACTAAGTGCCGAACGTTTTGGCGATCAAAATAGCTATACCGCTCTTGAACTATTAAATGATCTTGAAACAAACCTTTTTAGTGAATTGAATAGTAAAAAAACCATTGATTCCCATCGCAGATTTCTACAAAGGGCTTATATAAATCGATTAGTGAATATCATCAGTCCTGCCAATAATACCCTTGTTATTGTGAGTTTTGGAGGAAGCAGTTCGATGGACATAAGCAAGTCTGATATACCCGCCATTGTTAGGGCTCAACTGATTTCCCTTCGTGCAAAAATTACGGCTTCAATTGCCACTACCAGTCAAAAATTAAGCAAGATTCATCTGCAAGAACTTGCCGAGAATATAAAACGCGGCCTCGATCCAAAATAAAATTCAATTCTACCCACCTATGCCCTACTAATTTTGTGATTAGTGGGGCATTTTATAACCCTAAGTAATAAAGCTTTTTTTTTACAAAGCCTCCATTTCGTATATTTACCCAATGAAAAAATGGATGCTTTTTTTTGTCCTCTCTTGCCTTGTAACTAGTGTATTTTCCCAACAAAAAAATATGGTTTGGGGCTATTTAAAAGATAGTATTACTCGTGAACCAATTGTGTTAGCAAGTATCACTAACTTAAATAGAAAGCATACGGTTATGACCAACAATGCGGGTCGTTTTAAAATTGAATTACACGAAAACGAAGTGCTTGCTTTTGCAGCAGTTGGTTATTATTTTGATACCGTTCAATTTCACAAAGCCATTTTTCATAAAGATACTTTACAGTTACACCTATCTCCCCTCTACAAAGCACTGGCCAATGTAACCGTAACCAGTCATTCACTTCATACTTATAGTAGAGATAGTATGGCTAGAAGAAAGGAATTTTTACAAGATATAGGAGAACATACCTTACCTGCTGTTTCCAGTGCCAACTCTGGTGCAGGTGTTGCATTGAATATTGATCGTTTTTCGAAGCGAGAAAAAAATAAAAGAAAGTCAATGGCTTTTTTTGAAACAGCCGAGCGAGAAGCTTATATTGACTATAGAATTCCTGCTGCTATTGTTACCAAATACAGCGGTCTTAAAGAAGACGATTTAGAAGCTTTTATGCAGCTCTATAGACCCAGCTACGAATGGCTGAGAAAACATAGTACCGAAGAAGATATTAAGTACTATATTAATGAAAAACTAAAGCAATTCAACAAGAAGGGGCAAAATAATTAATATACACTTATTCATATCTAAGTGCAACAATAGGGTTTAACCGCGCTGCTTTCATTGCTGGATAAATGCCAGCACCTAACCCTACTAACGAGCAGATTATAATCCCTATTGCTACCCAAGCCCATGGTATTACAAACCCGGTATCTAGTATAATTCCAAAAATATTACCCACCAATATTCCTAGAACTATGCCAAACAATGCACCGAGCAAACTAATAATTAAGCTTTCAAATAAAAATTGCTGACGAACATATTTGCTTTTTCCACCAATGGCTTTTATCAATCCCACTTCCTTAGTACGCTCATTCACAGAAACCAACATAATATTCATCAACCCAATGGCAGCACCAATTAGGGTTATCAATCCAATAGCACTGGCAGCACCTGTGATACTACTTAGAAATCCAATAAACAATTCAGCAAACTTATCGCTCTTCTCAATTGCAAAATTATTTTCTTCGGTAGGGGTTAACTTTCTTACCGCTCTAAAAATGGAAGTTGCTTCATCACTTGAAACAGGAATTTCCTTCACATTTTTAACCACCACCCCTATTAAGTAAGAGGGATTAATATTTGAGTAGCGACGGATATTGGTATAAGAAGTGAGTACCATATCATCTTGTCGCATCATGGCACTTGATCCCTTGCTTTTCAGTAATCCTACCACACGATAGGGTGTGCTGCCCACTTTAATAATTTTATCAATGCAGGTTTCGGCACGATTACCAAATAATTTTGCTGCCACATTACTGCCTACCAAACAGATATTTCTACCACTTTGCACATCAAGGCTATTCAGGTTTCGGCCAATATCAATATTATATCCATTCACCGCCAAATAGTTTTCATCACCGCCCCATACCGTAATTTGAGGATTGGTTTTCTTATCTTTATATCTTAATTCCTGTTGATTGGGCCCCCTTCTATAAATTGCAATATTTGATCCAGGAAATGCATAATTCAATTTGAAAAATTCGGCTTCTTCTAATCGGATGGGTTTGCCCAGATTAGACTTTTTTACTTTTAATCCGCGTTTGGTTTTTTTTACTTCATCCCCACCACCAAAATTCACCCTCGATTCTTTGTATCGAATATTGTAAGCATTGGCTCCCATAGAAGAAAAGCTTTCTTTCAAACTCTGGTTCATGGCTTCAATAGCCGTTATAATACCAATTAATGCCATGATGCCAAAAGCAATAATTGCAACGGTAATACCTGCCCTAAGTTTATTGCTTTTAACGGTACGCCAAGCCAGAATAAAAGAGTCGAATGCTGTCATCTAATGAGTTTGAATTAAATATCCTTTTATAAAGATAACTTCAATTCATTAAAAGCACAGCACTGCAAGCGGAATTATGAAGAGTGGTTAAAAATACAACCAATTGAGCACTATAGAAGGAAGAATGCCAATTGCAATTATTCCAGCAGCCAGTAAAAGAACACCAAGTTTAAACCCAGTAGTAATTTCATTCAGTTCTGGTTGACCTTCTTTAAAGTACATTGATTGAATTACTTTAAAATAATAATATACACTTACTGCCGCAAATAATACAGCCGCTATAACCATCCATAAAGCCCCTCCTGCTTTTACCACAGAAGCCAACATATAGTATTTTGCAAAAAAACCAGCAGTAAGCGGAATACCAGCCAGTGACAACAAGAATACAGTGGCAGAAAAAGCAAGAACGGGACTAGCTGCTGCCAATCCATTCAATCCATCAAAAGTATAGTCCTTCACTTTCATGAGCACTGCAAAAAAACCAATGGTAGCCAAACAATAAGCCACTGTGTAGAGAAGTATTCCTTGATAGGCCATATCATTATAACTGTACAAAGCAAACAACATAAAACCAGCCTGTGCAATACTTGAATAGGCCAACATCCGTTTAATACTTCTTTGAAATACTGCGGTAATATTACCCACAAATAATGTGGCAATGATTACAATGGATAATAATATTTTCCAACTAGGCCCTAACAATGCAGCATTGGCATCAAATACTTTAATAAAAGCAAAGAAACCCGCTGCCTTTACTATGGTGGCCATAAAGGAGGTAAATACAGTGGGGGCGCCATCGTAAACATCTGGCGTCCAAAAATGAAAAGGAGCTGCAGACACTTTAAAACACAGGGAGACAAATAAAAGTATCAATCCACCTGCCTGAAGAAAGGATACCCCTTGTGTTCCTAAAGAAAGTGGCTGAACTGATTGCACACTTAATGTAAATGATCCTGTTGCTCCATACAGCAATGCAATTCCCATCAACATAATACCCGTAGAAAAAGCTCCCATTAAAAAATATTTAAGCGATGCTTCGTTGCTTTTTAAATTTCTTTTATCGGCTCCAGTAAGAATATAAAGTGGAATGGAAAGAATTTCAATACCAAGGAACAACATCAATAACCCATTAAAAGAAGTGAGTATAGTGGTGCCGCACAGCACAAAAAATATAAGTGCATAATACTCAGCAGTGTGAATGCCTACTTTTTCTATTTCTTTGCCGCAGAGTAAAACAAATAGTAAAGTAGAAGCGATAAGTATGGTATTAAAATAAAGACCCAGCTTATTAAAATATAAGAGTTCGTGGGTATTTACCTGAATAGAGAAAATACCATAACTGTTGAGCAAATTTACGCCCAACAAAATGAATAAAGCTACTATAGCGGTTAATGTAATGCTTGATTTATGCTTGGTAAATATACCAGTGAACATCATTACCACTCCCAATATTGCCGAAACTATTATTGCGTTCATAATTGCTGGATCGTTCTTTTAGTTTTTTACAAATAATGCCCTAACACTGTCTTTTGTGAGTTCAATCATGGGCTGCGGAAATACCCCAAATACAATAACCAGTATTGCAATAATCACCAATGCTAATTTTACATTCAAAGGAAGATCCATTGCATTTTCCGTTCTTGCACTTAGGTTTCCATAAATAATTTTCTGTACCATATTCAATGTATATACTGCTGCTAGTATAATGCTGATACCTGCTACCGCAGCCATCCATATATTATGGCCAAACAATCCATTGAACATTAAAAATTCGCCTACAAATGCATTGGTCAAGGGTAACGCAATATTTGCCAATGCCATTAGCACCAATAGTATAGCCATTGCCGGGGCTTTCTGTGCCAGCCCCCCTAACTCACTCAACTTTCTGGTACCCAATTGTTTTTCAATTAAGTCGGCCAAAATCCACAATCCAATTACATTAATTCCGTGATTGAACATTTGAATCATCACGCCCGTTAATGCGGAGGGATTATTGGTAAAAATAGCAGCACTCATTAAACCAATATGCGCTATAGATGAATAGGCAATGAGTCTTTTAATATCATCTTGGCGAATGGCAATCAGCGAAGCATAAATCATACCGATTACAGAGAGTATAATTACGGTATTAGAAAATTGCGCGGTAGCCAACGGAAACATGGGAATCAACCAACGAACCACCGCAAATAGTCCCATCTTTACCATCACCCCGCTCATTACCATGGTAGTGGCGGTAGGCGATTGTTCATAAGCATCTGGCTGCCAAGTATGAAAGGGGAAAATGGGCATTTTAATGGCGAATGCCACAAAAAACAACCAGAATAAAAGCGATTGATGTACAGCATCTAATTTCACCGCATATAATGAGGCTATGGAAAAAGAATGATCTGCCGTTTGAAAATACATATACAGCAAACCCACCAACATTAATAAAGATCCAATAAAGGTGTAGATAAAAAATTTAAAGGTAACGGCAATGCGTTTTTCACCACCCCATAAAGAGCATAGAAAATAAACAGGTATCAACGCCAGCTCCCAAAAGAAATAAAACAAGAGTGCATCGGTTGCTAGAAAAACGCCCATTAGTCCCGCCTGTGTTAACAACATCAATCCAAAAAATGCAGATGCATTTTTATATTCATTCCTATACACAGCAGTAAAGATTAATGGATAAACCACCGCTGTAAGTAGGCAAAGCATTTTCCCCATGCCATCCATCTTTAGGGTAAACCTACTGCCCAAATCGCTTAACCAGGCTGTATCATAGCCGATTGAACTAGGCGTGTAAACGGCTATTAAAGCAAGCCCCAGCGTTGCCACCGAAGCCAGTAAAGAAAAATATTTGGCGGCATTGCCCTGCTTCAAACCGAAGCAGATTAAGCCAGTTGCCAATGGAATTAATAAGAGTAATAAAGCTATCATTATTGCTGCGCTACTTTGTGAACGATTAAAATAATTTTTCAACTAATTTGGTAATGGTAATATCATTGAACCATACAATAAAGAAAACCACCATGGCCAAAATCATAATCAATAAATAACTGGCTACTTGTCCACTCTGCACCAATCTCAACTGCCTAGATAAATAAGCCACCAGTTTACCCACCCCATTTACAGCTCCATCAATACCCGTTTTCTCTATCACATTTTTTAACAGCCCAGAAAAAGCATGTAAAGGGCTTACAATTGCTTTATCATAAAGCTCGTCTATATACCATTTATTAGCCAGTATTTTTCCAAGACCAGTGGCTTCAGCACTGTCTATTGCACTGATTTTTTTAAATTGGTTTACGGCAAATAGAATTACGCTTATTATTAATGCAGTAACCACACCCATCATTATATATTCTTGGGAGTGACTGAGGTGATGCGTTTCACTCAACTTAGCCGACTCTGCAAAGATGGGTGATAAAAAATGTTCCAACCAATGTTTATCGGCTGCGAATACTTCGGGTATGCCAATAAATCCACCCACTACAGAAAGTATGGCTAATACAATCAGCGGGAAAGTCATTGCCAGGGGGCTTTCATGCAAGTGATGTTCTTGTTCGTGACTCCCCCTGAAATTCCCCAAAAAAGTAAGGGTATAGAGGCGGAACATATAAAAAGCGGTCATTAATGCACCACCCACCCCAATAAAATAGTAGAGTGGATTTTTTGCAAAAGCAGCTACTAATATTTCATCTTTTGAGAAAAATCCGGAAAAGGGAGGTATACCTGCAATGGCTAGACAAGCCAGTAAAAAAGTAATATGGGTGATGGGCATGTACTTTTTTAGGTTACCCATTTTACGAATATCTTGTTCATGGTGCATGGCATGAATAACAGAGCCGGCACCCAAAAACAGCAGGGCTTTAAAGAAAGCATGCGTCATCACATGAAAAACAGCACCTGTATACGCGCCAACACCAAGTGCCAAAAACATATATCCCAACTGACTCACCGTTGAATATGCCAACACTTTTTTAATATCATTTTGTTTAAGCGCAATGGTTGCAGCAAAGATGGCAGTAGTTAGTCCCACTATAGCTACCAGGGTTTGCGTTGTAGGTGCCAGGGTATATAAAATATTACTTCTGGCAATCATATAAATACCAGCGGTAACCATGGTAGCTGCGTGAATTAACGCAGATACCGGAGTAGGGCCTGCCATAGCATCGGGCAACCAAGTGTACAATGGAATCTGTGCGCTCTTACCCATTGCACCTATAAATAATAAGGTGGTAATGGCAGTGATATCAGCAGCAGAGAGTTGGTGAATATGGGTAAATACCTCCGAATAAGAAACAGTACCTAGGCGATACAATAACCAAAATACAGCTAGTAAAAATCCTAGGTCGCCAATACGATTCATGATGAATGCTTTTTTAGCTGCATAATTATAATCGCCATTTTTAAACCAGTAGCCAATGAGAAGATAAGAGCAAAGCCCCACCCCTTCCCATCCTATAAACATAATGATATAGTTACCACCCATCACGAGCAATAACATAGAAAATATAAAAAGATTGAGGTAGGCAAAATAGCGCGCATAATGCTGCGGCTCTTCCTCTTTCATATATGCTGTTGAATACAAATGAATGAGGAAGCCAATGCCAGTAATGATGAGTAAAAAAAGCACAGAAAGCTGGTCTACTTGAAACTCAAATGGAATGGTAAATGCATCCGTTTTTATAAAATCAAATAGGGTAACAACCGACTCTAATGGTTTACCACCAGCCAGTAGTGATGAATCGAATAATACCAATCCAAATAAATAACTAGAAGCCAATAGCGATAAAAAGATCATTCCTGAGCCAATGATGCCAACGGCAGATTTTGAAAGATGTTTTCTGCCCAGCCCATTCACTAGAAAACCTAGTAGGGGAAACAGGGGTACTAAAAATGCAATTTTACTCATATACTAAGTTGCGGGTATTAGTTTTTTAATCGGTTTAAGAAATTAATATCTACCGAATGTGTATTCCTATACATCATCACTATAATGGCCAATCCAACACTCACTTCAGCGGCAGCCACTACCATAATAAAAAACACAAATAATTGTGCTTCTATTCCTACAGAAGCATTGGGGTTAGCCGCTAATGCAGCTCCATGGTGCATTTTAGAAAAAGCCACTAACAAGAGATTCACCGCATTCAGCATCAACTCTACACACATGAAAACAATGATGGCATTTCTTCTTGTAAGCACTCCAATAATACCAATGCTAAACAAGGTTAAACAGAAATAGATATAATATTGAATGGGCATTATTGAGTTATTTGGTTATTGAGTTATTAAGTTATTGGGTTAATTGAGTTTATTAAGTTATTTGGTTATTGGGTTATTAATCTTTTTTTCCGATGACTACTGCGCCCACCATGGCACTTAAAAACAGCACACTACTTATCTCAAAAGGCACAACAAAATCACTAAAGAGTGCTTTTCCTAAATTCTTAATCAACCCAATATCACCTGTTTTCAATAACACATTTCTAGCTGAAATTTCGCTTGCTTGTCGCACCAATGATACAAGCACTATTAAAAAACATCCACCAGCAACTACTCCTGTTAGTTTCATCCACCAGTTTTTTCTTGGCTCGGTTGCAGCGTTCAAATTCATCAACATAATTACAAAAAGAAACAATACCATTATAGCTCCTGCATAAACAATAAGATTTACAATGGCCAAGAACTGAGCGTTTAATAATATATAGTGACCAGAAATGGCAAAGAAAACAACAATTAGCCAAAGCACACTATGCACAGGGTTTTTACTCACCAGTACCATTATAGCACTGAAGATGGCCAATGTGCTTAAAAAGAAAAATAATATTTGTATCGTACTCATATATCGAATTAAGCATTAATAATTAAGCACTATTGCCTTATTATTAACAGTCATTTTTTAATTATCAACTCTCTTCTCTCCCCTTGCTTTTGCATATTCTGCTGGCTCAGTAATGGGATTGGGAATAAGTAATTCTTCCTTTCCATAAATAAACCCTTTTCTGGTAAAGTTAGCAGGCGCAAAAGTCTCGCTTAAATAAATAGCGTCTTTAGGGCAGGCTTCTTCGCACAATCCACAGAAAATGCAGCGCAACATATTAATTTCATACTTGGCTGCATATTTTTCTTCTCTGTATAAATGCTCTTCACCTTCCATCCGTTCAGCACCTTCCATGGTGATGGCTTCGGCGGGACAAGCTACGGCACATAATCCGCACGCAGTGCAGTTTTCTCTTCCTTCCTCATCGCGGTTTAGCACGTGCAGCCCTCGGAAAACGGGACTAAACTCGCGCTTTTCTTCTGGGTATCTAATGGTAGGTTGTTTCTTAAAAATATGGCTGAAAGTAATGGCCATACCCTTAACGATAGATGGGATATACATCCGCTCCATCAAAGTCATAGGTTCTCTGCTGACTGATTTTCCTCTATTTGTTAACGCTTGCATTTGCAATTTATCTTTTAATATTATTATCCATCCTAATAACTCAATATCTCAATAACTTAATAACTAACTACCCCTGTCTCCACAGTATAAACGCCCCTGTAATAAGCATATTGAATAAAGCAAGGGGTATTAAACTCTTCCAGCCTAAGTTCATCAATTGATCGTATCTAAACCTTGGAATGGTCCACCTAATCCACATAAACACAAATACAAAAAACACTATTTTAGTGAGCAAAGCCAGCAAGCCTAATATGGCTGCGATATTGGGAGCCAGCGTGGTTTCATCTAGAAAAGGAATATCAAATCCTCCAAAAAAAAGACTGGCCATTACTGCACTGCTCATAATCATATTGATGTATTCGGAGAAGAGATAAAAGCCCAGTTTCATAGAAGAATATTCTTGGTGGTAACCAAAATTTAATTCATTCTCTGCTTCTGGCAGATCAAAGGGGGTTCTATTACATTCAGCCATTGCGCATACAAAGAATATGATGAATCCAAGGGGTTGATAAGCAATATTCCACAAGCTACCAACCGCCATTTGTTGGTCAACAATGGTTCTTAAACTTAAGGACCCCGATACCATCAACACAGCAATAAGGGAAAGTCCCATTGCGAGTTCATAGCTGATAGCCTGTGATGCGCCACGCAGGGCAGACATAAGCGAGAACTTATTATTAGAAGCCCATCCACCAATCATAATGCCATAAACACCCATACTAACTACCCCAAAAATATAGAGGATACCGATATTGATATCAGCAATTTGTAGGTCAATTTTCCTACCAAATAATTCCACACTACTGCTCCAAGGAATCACGGCACAGGTCATTAGTGCAGCGGTCATTGCCAAGCCAGGCCCCAATACAAACAATGCTTTGTTGGCGGTATTGGGAATGATTTCTTCTTTCATAATCAACTTCAAACCATCTGCAAAGGGTTGAAATAAACCGAAGGGACCCGCCCTATTAGGACCAGGCCTGTCTTGCAAAATAGCAGCTACCTTCCGCTCTGCAAAAGTGGTATAGAGGGCAATACCGAGACTAGCAAATACAATAACTGCAATAAGAACCAGTTTTTCTAGTAGTAATATCCAATCGAATGCCAATAGTGTCATGGTATAGAATTAGTCTTGATTAGGTTTAAAATCGGTAGTGTGTGCAGGGCGTTCCAACATACTCAAAGTAATATCGGGACGGTTTACATCACTTACGGTGTGAATATCCATCAATAGTTTGGGTTTTCTTCCCCCATGTACTGCTTCGAAAGTTTCGGTAGGTTTATTAGTGCCTACAGAACCGGCATAATGGCCTTGAGAAATAACGGAGTGACGATCAATTAAACGAGGTCCTTCGATAGTCCAGTCGCTCGTTTTTTTGGTATCAAAGCGACAGGTATTACAGATCCATTCTTCTACTTCGCCCCACTCATCTTTTCTGGCGGTTACCCTAAAAACTTCATCGCCTCTATTCCATAAAGTAACTTTACCAGAGCAGGTGGGGCAGTCGCGATGTGCATCCATTGGTTTTAAAAACCAAACCCTATTTTTAAAGCGGAAAGTCTTGTCAGTTAAAGCCCCAACGGGACAAACATCAATTACGTTACCGATAAAATCATTGTCCAGATTTTTTTCTATAAAAGTAGCAATCTCAGCGTGATCACCACGATCTAGAATACCGTGTTCTCTTTTATTGGTAAGTTGATCGGCGGTAAAAACACAACGGTAGCAAAGAATACAGCGGGTCATATGAAGCTGAATCTTATCACCCAGATCGTGTTTCTTAAAAGTTCTGCGTTGAAATTCATAGCGGGTGCCTGCTTTACCATGCTCATAGCTTAGATCTTGTAAGTGGCATTCCCCGGCCTGATCGCAGATGGGGCAGTCTAGCGGGTGATTGATTAATAAAAATTCAACCACGCCATTGCGGGCATCCATTACTTTGTTGCTGGTAATATTTTTAACTTCCATACCATCCATAACGGTGGTGCGGCAACTAGCAACCAGTTTGGGCATTGGGCGAGGATCTTTTTCAGAACCTTTGCTTACTTCAACCAAACAGGTACGGCATTTACCACCGCTGCCTTCGAGCTTGCTATAATAGCACATGGCAGGAGGAGCAACTTCACCTCCAATTTTACGAGCCGCATTCAATATAGTGGTGCCGGCGGGCACTTCAATACTGATATTGTCGATGGTTAGTTTAAATAATGGTTGTTCAGACATTTTTCAATTCGTTTATATCTACTTGATAGTTTTTCTCTTTCAAAATCTTAATCCAAGTCTTTAATTTTCTAACGTTTATATTATTATCCCTTTTATTGATTTCTGAAAACAAAGCGACGAGTTTTGGGTCATTTAATCTTTCAATAGATTTTGTATAACGTTTAATCCCTTCTAAAGAATCTCCACCAAAAAAAGTTATGTCAATGTTCTCTGTTTCACAAACCTTCAAAATCCATTTTTCCAATGCTGGGCAAATTTGAATAATCCAGTGATGAATATTCAAATCCTTGTTTCTCCACAACAATAATTCTCCATCAATCTTATCTATCGGTTTAAAGTGATCTAAATATTTTACCAGCTTCTTATCATTATCAATAATTCCCAAAGCAAATCCATGTATTCCTTTCATAGTTGACTCTACTTTGTAACAGTTATGCTGATGATTATATCCCTTTTTAGGTGGCACGAGCGTTTCTATTAACAAAGTATCTGCAAAACATTCGGGAATGATTGATTTATCCATTCTTTAAATAACTTTCAATATTAAAGAACAAATCTACCCCATACTGTCTTATCTCACTCAAATCTTCACTACTTAAATGTTTAATAATTGTTTCGCCGCTTTTATAATCCACCAAATAAACTGCTAAATCCTCACCCGCCTCCAAAATAAGTTCATCAAGTACATAGGGACTATGCGTGGCGACAAAATATTGATTTTCGTTTTTATCCATTAATATATCAGTGGTTAGTTTTCTGATATAAGGTGGAAACATTTGCGCTTCTGGTTCTTCGAAAAGTAAAACTGATTGTTGATTGCTTAGTATTGCTGCTTTATAAAAAAACAACCTTCTAAGTGTATCTGCTAACAAATTCCAATTTAGTGTAATTGTAGTTCCATCAGATAGTTCTTTACGAAGTTCAATTTCATTTTCACCTGTTGATCTATCATAATGTAGATTTAGGTCATAGTCTTTCAGAAGATCGTTAAATTGAATTCTTAGTTCAGGATTAACCTCAATGATATCACTCAAATTTTCACCAAATGGAATTGCTAAATCAAGTAAACTGAGTGAGTTAAATTCAATGGCTTGATTAAATGAATATTTTTTTATTAACGATACATCAGACTTTTCAATATCAGTTCCTTCACTATATGAGTAGATACCCTCAATATCAAAGATTTCATTTAGCAGAATAGAACCCTCTCTTTTAGTAATTTCATTTATTTGACTAGGCTTAACAAGTTCAATAATTGAATGGTGCATAGTTGTAAGACTAGGAAGGCGATAGCTCAGTATTGTATTAGAGTTTAGTATTACAGAAGAATTTTCTTTAATATTTGCATTATGGAAAAAGTCAGTTAGTCTTGTATATCGTACTAAAGATTTAATTGATTTACCTGTATAAGCCTTTGTATTTAAAATGCTAAATCCAGCCAACGCCTCCAAAATATTACTCTTTCCAACATTTGGGTAACCAATAAATATATTCACCCTACGGCAGTCCTTTATTTCGGCATGCCGTATAGATTTGAAGTTTTTTATTTCTATATTGGTTATCTTTTCCATTCTATTTTATACCGTTGCTGGTACATGAATTGGATCGGCATAATGTGCCAGTCCATAATTTCTTTTTTGTGATTCTTCTGGGTTCAACACATGCCATTCAAATTCATCCCTGAAATGTCGAATGGCTGCTGCTACTGGCCAAGCCGCTGCATCACCCAATGGACAAATGGTATTCCCTTCTATCTTGCGTTGAATATCCCACAACAAATCTATATCACTTAGTTTCCCTTTTCCAGTTTCAATATTCTTCAGAATTTTTTCCATCCATCCAGTGCCTTCTCTACAAGGAGAACACTGGCCACAACTTTCGTGGCGATAAAATCGAGCCAAAGTAAAGGTGTTTTTTACAATACACTGGTCTTCATCTAAAACAATAAATCCACCAGAACCCAGCATAGAGCCAGTAGCAAAGCCACCGTCGCTCAAACCTTCGTAATTCATCAGTCGCGGTTCACCCTTGGCCGTTTTAAGTATCAGGTTGGCTGGTAAAATAGGAACCGAGGAACCACCTGGAATACAGGCTTTTAATCTTTTTCCATTGGCAATTCCACCGCAATATTCATCGGAATAAATAAATTCTTCTACGGAGATGGTCATGTCAATTTCATAAACCCCAGGCTTATTAATATTACCACAGGCTGAAATTAATTTGGTGCCTGTAGAGCGACCAACACCTATTTTAGCATACTCCTCACCGCCCATATTAATGATGGGGACTACGGCAGCTAATGTCTCCACATTATTCACCACGGTAGGCCGCTGCCAAACACCTTGAATAGCGGGGAATGGCGGTTTAATACGAGGGTTACCTCGTTTGCCTTCGAGTGATTCTATTAAAGCGGTTTCTTCCCCACAGATATAAGCACCCGCACCACGATGTACATAGATATTGCAATCGAAGCCCGTGCCTAAAATATTTTTTCCTAAAAAGCCATTGGTCTTGGCCTCTTCAATAGCCTGTTCTAAAATATCAACAATCCATGCGTATTCGCCACGGATATAAATATAAGTGTCATTGCTCCCCAATGCAAAGGAGGAAATAATTAATCCTTCAATGAGCAGGTGAGGCAAAAATTCCATGAGGTAACGATCCTTAAAAGTACCGGGTTCACTTTCATCGGCATTGCAAACCAAGTGACGAGGAACGCCTTCTGGTTTGGCAATAAAACTCCATTTCATGCCAGCAGGAAAACCAGCACCGCCGCGACCGCGCAAGCCACTTTTTTTTACTTCTTCTACAATAGAAGCAGGATCCATTTCTTTCAAAGCCTTCTCCACCGCACGGTAACCGCCTTCTCTTCTATAGGTATGGAAGTAGCGAATTCCTTCTACGTGTGCTTTTTCGAGTAAAATTTTTACGCCCATTTTTTAATTATTTACTGCGGCGTTATTACTGCATTCTACAATAATAGCGTCTACTTTTTCTTTGGTTAAATGTTCTCTATAGGTTTTACCCATCTGCATCATGGGCGCATAGCCACAAGCCCCCAAGCACTCCACCGTTTTTAAAGTAAATAAACCATCGGCAGTGGTTTCCCCCGGCTTGATGCTTAACTTCTCTTGAATATAAGTAATAATATCATCACTGCCGCTGATCATACAAGGACCCGTGTGGCATACTTCAAACATATACTTACCAACCGGTTTTAAATTGTACATGCTGTAAAATGTAGCTACTTCATATACTTCAATAGGGTTTATCTGTAAAAGTTCCGCTACATAGTCCATCGTTTCTGCACTGAGCCAACCACCAAAGCTGTCCTGCGCCAAATGCAGTACGGGCAGAAGGGCACTTTTTTGTTTATCGGCTGGATAATGACTCACCAGTCGGTTGAATTCGGTAAGTTGTTCTTGTGAAAATGCTGGCATAAATATTATTTCTACTTTCTTAATTTAAAATTACTAAGCATCTAGTTCACCGGCAATTAGGTTTAGGCTGCTCATGGTTACTACTGCATCGCTTAACATACCGCCTTTTATTAATTCAGGATAGGCCTGATAATAAATAAAGCAAGGTCTGCGAAAATGCAGTCTGAATGGGGTTCTACCCCCATCACTTATTAAATAAAAGCCCAGTTCACCATTGCCACCTTCCACTGCTTTATACACTTCTCCTTTGGGCATATCCACTTCACCCATAATGATTTTAAAATGCCAGATAAGTGCTTCCATTTTAGTGTACACATCTTCTTTTTTAGGAAGATAGTATTCGGGAATATTGGCATGGAATATGTCAGCGTCAGCACCTTTGAATTCCTGAATTTTTTGGTACGCTTGTTCTATAATACGCAGACTCTGCCACATTTCTTGGTTGCGCACTAAGAAACGATCGTAGTTGTCGCCAGTTTTTCCTACGGGAATATCAAATTCAAAATCTTCATAGCTGCTGTAGGGACTGTGAACGCGCACGTCGTAATCAACTCCAGCAGCGCGAAGGTTGGGGCCCGTAAAGCCATAGTTGAGTGCTCTTTCAGCACTGATGGCGCCACCACCAATGGTACGTTCCATAAATATTCTATTGCGCGAGAAGAGGTTTTCAAACTCTTTTAAAACTTTGGGATATTCGGCTAAGAATTTCTCGAGTTTCGTAAACGCAGTATTTGTGAAATTCCTTTCAAAGCCGCCAATACGCCCAATATTAGTAGTAAGGCGGGACCCACATACTTCTTCATATATTTCATAGATTAGTTCACGGTATTGCATTACATAGAGAAAGCCAGTATAAGCACCGGTATCAACGCCTACAATAGAATTACAGATCAGGTGATCGGAAATACGCGATAATTCCATGATGATTACCCGCAGATAATCTACACGCTTAGGGGTTTCAACGCCCAATAATTTTTCGCAAGTGAGGTGCCAACCCATATTGTTGATGGGGCTGCTGCAATAGTTTAGTCTATCTGTAATGGGTGTAATTTGGTAGAGGGGTCTGCGTTCAGCCAGCTTTTCAAAAGCACGGTGAATATAGCCTACTGTTTGATCGGTACTCACTACTTTTTCACCATCTAACTCCATGATATTTTGGAATACACCATGGGTAGCAGGATGGGTAGGGCCTACATTGAGGGTAGTAGTATGTTGCTCAATGGACTGGTGTTGTAAAGTTATATTGTGATCACTCATGGTATAAAATCTTAAATACGAATCTTAATTCCGTCCAAACATTTGATCGTCTTTATCAATTCGAGTTTGGTCTTCTAAAGGGTATTCTTTTCTAAGGGGGAAATAATCCATTTCATCTACATTCAGAATGCGTTTTAAGTTGGGGTGACCAACAAAGTTAATTCCATAGAAGTCAAAGGTTTCCCGCTCCATCCAATCGGCACTTGAATACAATTTAGTGGCAGTATACACATCGGTATTTTCTATTGCAGTAAATACTTTAAAGCGAATGCGAATATTTGCTTGCAAATTGTGCAGGTGGTAAACCACCGCCAGTTCTCGACCTTTATTATCGGGATAATTCACCGCACATAAGTCGGTTAAAAACTGAAACCCCAATGAAGGCTCATCATAGAGGTATTGCAAAACTTTAAGGTTCTGTTCTTTAGGCGATTCAAAGCTGAGCATTCCATAGCTCTCTTCAAAATTGCCTACAAGTTCCCCAAATTTCTCGGTAAGCTTGGTTTGTATGAATTGATTATCAAGTGCCATTCAAAAATTAATTAATTTAATACTTAAAACCGATCCGACGTCTATTCAATCCCATACCCATTCAACAAAGCCTTATACTGATCCCCATTTCTTCTGCGAATACTCTCCTGGCCTACCAAGTCTTGAATCTTCATAAATCCATCAAGGATGGCTTCGGGACGGGGGGGACAGCCAGGCACATACACATCTACTGGAATCACTTGGTCAATACCCTGCAAAACACTGTAGGTATCAAAAATACCGCCACTAGAAGCGCAAGCACCTACTGCAATCACCCAACGGGGTTCAGCCATTTGCAGGTATACTTGACGCAATACCGGCCCCATTTTCTTGGCAATAGTCCCCATTACCATTAGCAGATCACACTGGCGGGGCGAAAAGCCTACCCGCTCTGAGCCAAACCTCGATAAATCGTAGTGAGAGCCCATGGTAGCCATGAATTCAATACCACAGCAGGAAGTAGCAAAAGGCAGTGGCCACAAAGAATTTTTTCGAGCCAAACCCACTACATCACTGAGTTTGCTGGTAAAGAATCCGTCCCCACTAAACCCTTCAGGTGCTTCTACTGCAGCAATAGACTCACTGATTTTTGCTTCAATGGGGTGAATATTAAATCTTACGGGACGAGACATAATTTTTATTATAATTTTAAGCTAAGCGCAAATATTATCTTACTTATAACCAGTATTTCAATGCTATGTTCGCGCTTTAACCATTTAAATATGCGAACATTGATACTTATTCCATTAATCTTCCCAGCTCAACGCCCCTTTTTTTATGATATAGGTGAAGCCGACTAAAAAAAAGCCGACAAACATCAATACCGCCATAAAACCATTCCAGCCCAGCTCTCTAAAATTTACTGCATAGGGGTAGAAAAATATCACTTCCACATCAAATAAAACAAACAAGATGGCCACCAGAAAATACTTAATAGCCATGGGTTGGCGGGCATTGCCGTGACTTTCAATACCACTGGCAAAATTCTCTAGCTTATCAGCAGTAGCTCTTTTAGGCCCTAATAATGCAGATACGCCAATCATAGTAGCCACAAACCCAGCCGCAAAAATGAGTTGAACGCCAATCGGAAAATAGTTGGCTGCGGTACTATTTGCACTAGCGTCTATCAAATGATTCAAAATACCCATATTGAAAATTAAGTATGCAAAAATAGGTGAGAGAATCATATAAAAAAAAACTCCTCATAACGAGGAGTTTTTTAAGGGCATTTATTTTATGATTTGGCGGCTCCAGCAGCTTTGCCACCCGATTTTGCTGGGGGATTTGTATAATAGTCAATGGCTTTTTGAATACTGGCCTTTACTTCCTGTGCATATTTATTGTTTTCATCAGCAGTATCTGGGTATAGAGCCATCATCCGATCTGTGATAGAAACTACTTTTTGACAAGTATTTAAAAATTCAATCACAGCAGGGGTTTTTGATCCATCGGTGGTTACTTTAAAGTCAGCCCTTTTTTTAATTTCATTGGAGAGGCCAACATAGTAGTTAAGTTTAAAATATTCATCTAAGAAAATTGATTTTTTATATTTTTCAATATCTACAACCTTATACACTGAGTCAAGATAATTCAACTGACCCACAATCAAAGCAGTATCCTTGCTAATGGCCATAGCAGCTCTTTTGAAGAAGCTATAAGGCTGGGGCTTTTGGGGGAAAGCAGCCATATAAGCTTTGGCAAAATCTATCGTTTGGGCATAGTCTTTAGAATTGAATGCGGCAGCCGTAATTCCATAATGGTCTGATTCTGCCATAGTGGTTTTAAATTCCATTTGGCGCTTCATCCATTTTAATTGTTCGGGATAAGCTTTGGCTTTACCAAACAATTCAGCGGCTGAATTAATCATGGCTATTTGGTTGGCTTTAAGGGTATCTGCTGCCAATGCTTTTTCAACATAGCTAGAAGCAAGGGCTTCACTGCCGGGGAATTTGGTGGCAATTTCTATCCCTAATTTATAGTCAGCTGGTTGAATTTCTTTTTCAGGTGCGGTTGCTAAAAACTCATCAATATATTTTTTGGCAGACACCGAATCTCCTTTTCTGGTATAGTTGAGGGCGAAAACAACGCCAAGTTTAGGCAAGGCTTTTAGTCCATTCGCAGCTTCCAGCTCTTTGGCTTTGGCGAGAGATTCATCGTAGCGACCTGCACGGAAAAGATAATCCGCTAAGAAAATTTCAGTGCGAGGATCTTTGTCAGCAGAATTCACATACTGATCTAAATATTCTTTGGCCTTGGTAACGTCTTTCTCAGCATAATACTGGTAGAGCGAATAGTACACAGGCGGAAAAGCGGGATCGGCAGTTTTTGCATTATCATAATACTGCTCAAAAAGTTCTTTATTATTCTGACTTTGGTATATTTTACCAATTCTATAAATGGCCAAAGCGTTTTTAGGGTCTCTTGAAATGGCTTCTTGGTAAGCTTTAACGGCTTCTCCCCCATTTTCACCACCCATTTTCTGGTAGCTAATACCCATATTAATATAGATATCTGGATTCAACAAATCAATAGCACCTGCTTGTTTTAATTTATCAATACCATAAATGGGATCGCCCATTTTACTGTCGCCATCGGCATTGGCGCGACCAATAGCCAGCAAAATACTGGGGTTGGGCTTGCCCTTATTCTTCCCTTTGGTTTCAGTAGTAGCGGTGATGGCTTGCTCAAATTTTTGTTTGGCAGCATTCAAATCACCGCCTTCTCTAATTTCAACGTGACCCATGCCTACCAATAGCCAAGCATCACCGCCAATTTCTTGCAATCCTTTCTGGTACAAAGCTTTGGCAGCGGCAACTTCTTCTTTGGTAACTTCAATACCATTACCAGCTAAAAAAGCTTGTCCCAGCCAATAGATGGCTTGCGGATCTTTGGAATTGGCATTGTAATTTTTTTGCAGCAGCTCTTTGGCGCTCTTATTTTTTTCATAGTTCAACAGCTTAATACCATCGGCAATTTGGGCGGTTAAACACATTACAGCAAATACAGCTGCAAACAGTAAAGCAAGGGACTTCTTCATGTTACTTCTCTTTTTGTTTTTATTACTCTTTTATTCTTCCTGATCTTTTATGAAAAGCCATTTTTGCTGGCGCCAGAAACGATCTTCTAAAAATCAACTGCCCCCTTTCCATACTCATGAAATTCATGAAGCCGGTACCAAGGCCTGTTGAATTTTCTTTTAATACATAATACAAGGGACGTGCCAAAGGATACTGACCATAGGTAATGGTAGATTGGGATGGCTTTGCAAAAATGCCTTTTTCTAAGCAGGCTGTGCATTCCACACGCGCTAAGCGAATCTTTTTCAAGTACGCTTTTTGCTGCTCATCATAAGCATCCCCAATCCAACTCAATCCCACAAAACCAATCAAATCCTTTCTTTGCGCTACAATATCAATCACCGCTTGGCTTCCAGAAACCGCCACCACATTAGTTCCAAATGGGGATCCTCTCAACACACTATCTTGTAAAAACCGAACGGTGCTGGTGGCAGAATTACCATCCATAACCGCAGTAATTTGGGTAGTGCCACTCAATATTTTCCGAACCTCTTCCATTGTAAAAATGCTGTCTTTTGCTTGGTTGTTTACAATTAATGCAACCGCATCATATGCTAACACCCCATAAAGAGGGTTGTAAGATAATGCGGATTTATACATGGTCGCTTCTTTTTCATTTAAACCTTTGGCAACAATAATCATTCGGGTGCTATCGCTCTGCAAATCTTTAAAACAATCTGCCTCTGGTTTATAGCTGGCAATGATAGTAGTATTGGGGAAAGAAGATTGGTGCACCAATAATTGTTGCTCAATTACGGGTTTAAAACTTTCATCTACGCTGATGCGTATAGAACCTGAAACCGGCGAATCGGGCACAATATTTTTTGATTCGTTTGAATCACAAGAAACAAAGAACACTGAGCTAATAAACAGTAAAATAAAACAACTACACTTCATAATTAATCAGCCTGTTTAATACCCCTATACAACCTAAAACCACCGTACAATAAACAAATAGTACCAAAAAAATAACGGTACAATTTATCTTCTGTAAAAACCAGATCTAGCTTTAACTGCTCTAAGAAAAACATAGAAAAAGCCACGGCTAAAAAAAGTAAAGCCATGGAGATATCATATATTTTTCTAAAAACACCATAGCGGCGTTGGTTTCTTTCTCTAATTGTATTTTCCATAATAATGTTAAACGGAATGGGCAATTTAGTAAATATTTCTACTGTGATGCATGAATTTTATAATTCCATAGCTATTGGCTATAAATATGTGCATAAATCAGCTTTGCTCCCTACGCGCTTAACCCTAATTCTATACCTTCGCACTATATGAGTAATAAGCCATCCCTACCGCAAGGAACCCGCGATTTTAATGCTGCCACGGTTCAAAAGCGTAATTATATTTTTCAGGTGATACGCACTGTATTTGAGTTGTATGGCTTTCAGCCCCTTGAAACCCCTGCCATGGAAAACCTAAGTACTTTGATGGGCAAATATGGGGAAGAGGGCGATAAACTAATTTTTAAAATACTAAATAATGGATTGGATAATCCTGCCAAAAAAGAGCAGGCATTAATTGACTTCAATAAAATATTAGCTGGCAAAAATAATAATGGCATTACCGAACGTGCCTTGCGTTACGATTTAACCATTCCTTTTGCGCGCTATGTGGCCATGAATTACGGTTCGCTGGTTTTGCCTTTTAAAAGATACCAGATTCAACCTGTTTGGCGGGCAGACAGGCCACAGAAAGGCCGCTACCGTGAGTTCTACCAATGCGATGCCGATGTGGTGGGCAGCAATAGTCTCCTCAATGAATTAGAGCTTACTGCCATTTATGCCACGGTATTTGAGCGATTGAAATTACCCGTAGAAATAAGGGTAAATAGTCGCAAAATACTTGCAGCCCTTGCTGAAATATGCGGCGGATCCGATCAATTGGTGAATATTACGGTGGCCATTGATAAATTAGATAAGATTGGACTGGAAAAAGTGAAGGAGGAATTGGCTTTGAAGGGGTTGAGTGAAGTGCAAATGGCGACTATAGAAAAATATTTAGCTATAGCAGGAAGCAGTGAAGAAAAGCTGCGACAATTGCAAATACTATTGGGAGAAAATGAAATGGGGAAAGCTGGTATTGCGGAGATTAGTTATCTGCTGAATGCCGTTAAAACACAACTGCCCAATGCCCAATTGCTGATAGATCAAACCCTTGCCAGGGGGCTGAACTATTACACAGGAATTATATTCGAAATAAAAGCCATTGGTGCCCAAATGGGTAGTATTGGCGGTGGTGGTAGGTATGATGATTTAACGGGACTCTTTGGCGTTCCCAATGTACCCGGTGTAGGCATTAGTTTTGGGGTAGATAGAATTTATGATGTGTTGGAAGAATTGCAATTGTTTCCAGCAGCCGTGAACAGTGGAACCCAGATCTTATTTTTTAATTTGGGTCAAGCAGAGAGTGCCCGTGCATATACCCTTATGCAAATGGTTCGAGAGCGAGGCATAGCTGCGGAACTTTTTCATGAGCAGGCAAAGCTCGACAAACAGTTTAAGTATGCCGAGAAAAAAAATATTCCTTATATCATCATCATCGGCAGCAGCGAATTGGCAGATGGCACTTGCAGCATCAAGCAAATAGAAACAGGGCAACAGCAAACGATACTGCAAACGGAATTGCTCCAACAACAAATATTTAGTTAGGGGAAATAAATAGTTTAAGCATCTGAATTACTGTATTTCAATCTGAGCTTAACACCCTGAGTTATTGGAGCATGTATCGCAACAACAATTCCCCACCCTCTTCCTGGATAATGGAGCATTGATGGTTCCTGTATTAGGTTGAATAATTGAGCAGGAAGATGCAGCCGAATAAAATAAAAATTTGATTTTCTTGAATTCAAATGGATAATTTGAACCATCAGAAAAATACACCCGAAATATCTGCTTTTGATTAGCGTCTGCAAACTTGCCCTTAAAGGTGACAGAGTAGCCACCTGACCCAGACGGTGATTGTGTAACATAACAGCCTCCTTCACCTATCATACTGGAGTATGGCTTTGGAAGCGAAGCAGTAAAAGTGTATTCGGTACTGGGGCAATATTCATTGTCCAATGATAGAGAAATTGATTGAGACTTTGCAGCAATCGCTGTATATGTGAGAAGTACAAGCAGAAGTAATTGTTTCATGATTGTTGTTTTATTTTTTTTCTAAATGAAATTGGAATCCGATAGAAGTTTGTAAACCTTTCCTATCACTACTAAAAGCACTTGGGCTATTATCAAAAGTTATAAGCTGGTGCTTATAGCCAATAAGAAATTCTAAACCTACAGATGAATTGAAGAATACTTCTACGCCTGTCATTAATGACAAAGTATTAAACCTTCCTTTTGGTCTTTCTCCGTGGCTTTCTTGATTTATACCCAATTGATAGCTTCTATCGAACTAATAGGTTGAACTGTTTGTCTCCCCTAAGTAAGTAATACCATGCAAAAGGGCCAACTGCAAGTCTCAAGCTATTTACAGCTCCACCACCAGAATTTGACCCTTCCCAAGTTGATAAATTAGGTCTTAGTCCAATTGTCAATTTATTTGTAAAAAAATATCCTATTGACGGCGAAATACTCATGTCTGTGTATTTAGTATTGAAAGCGGCTGTTGGGTAAGTAGCATCTGCATTGTAAGAATAAAAGCTTCCGCTACCGCCTACAAGCCAGTTGCCTTTTGTTAATTGTCCAAAAGAAATAGTAGTGACTAAAAAGAAATAAAAAAGTAAAGAAAACTGTTTCATAAAAAGTTATTTGGTGATAAAAAAAATGAGGCAAGCCTACAAACTGAGTATTCAGCTTTGATTGTACCAAGAAAAAGAAGAAAAATTACTGTGATTGTTAAAATTGTTTTTTCAGGTATTTTATTTTATTAAGTGAATTTGAAAGCCAATATTTACACTGAACCCTTTTGATGAGTTTTTACTAAAATTTTTTAGTTCTTCGCTTTGAGAACTATAGCCCAATAGAAATTCCATACCTACGGAAGTATTAAAATAAATGACAGGGCCCGCTAAAAAAGAAAAATTACTTAGTTTGCCTTTATCGCCAACATCCCATATGCCTATTTGATAATTAATGTCAGCTAGAATATTAAATGGCTTGTCTTTATCCAAAAAATAATATCTGCCAAATGGACCTATCCCATAACGCTTTGAATCGCTTTCCCCCCCACTTACTGTTGGGTCGTTCGGGAAGGACTCTCCTTTACCCCAAGAAAAAAAGGGCCTTAGTCCAACTGCAAGTTTGTCAATTAGAAAGTATCCAATATTTGGTGAAATGGTTAAGTGTAATTCTTTTGAAAAACCATTTGTTGATGAATTCACATATGATATATAATCTCTTTTTGAAAGATAGAAACTTCCTGAACCCCCAACAAGCCAATGTCCTTTAGTTAGTTGTCCAAAAGTTGTGTTAGTTATTAGCAAAAGGAAAGCGAAGCAAAAAAAATTTTTCATAAATACTTGGGTGGATTATTTCTATAAATATAGTTTTTATTTTAATTGGAGATGATTGTTTCACAAGAATTCGCAAAACCGAGGAAAACAGGAAAAATATCCTACTTTCAAACTGTACTAAAAAGGGGAAGCTTACATTGATAATCTCTTCTAAAATTTCCATTTTAATTCTTGAATGACCACACCTTTTTTTGATAGAAAGATTGGGAGGCCAATA
>JAAFJB010000020.1 GCA_013297995.1 Chitinophagales bacterium
AAACTTAGCTACCTTATTCTAAATTAAATACTTAAAGATGAGCAATTTTTAATGAATAAAAAAATAAAAGCAGTTGATTTATAAGCATTCATTTTTATTCAAATCGCCAGTTAATCCTCTATTACCCGCCCCATCCCTCTCTATCTAGACTTCTGTACTGTATTGCCTCTGCAATATGCTCGGGTTTTATGGTTACGCTATCTGCTAAGTCGGCAATGGTTCTGCTTAGTTTTAAAATTCTATCATAAGCCCTGGCACTTAAATTCAATCGCTCCATGGCTCGCTTTAACAATGCGTCACCTGCTGTATTGAGCTGACAGATTTTCCTTAATAATCCAGCACCCATTTGCGCGTTGGCATAAATACCGGGATATGCTTGCAGCCGCTCCGTTTGTATGGCTCTTGCACTAATTACCCGCTCTCTTATTTGTGCAGAGCTTTCTCCTTTCTGTTGGTTATTCAAGGCATTAAATGCAACAGGCGTTACTTCTACATGCAAATCAATTCTATCTAATAATGGCCCTGATACCCTATTCAAATATTTTTGTACCATACCAGCTCCACATGTGCAGTCTTTTTCAGGATGATTGTAGTATCCACAGGCACAGGGATTCATAGAAGCAATGAGCATAAAATTTGCGGGGAAGTCAAGCGCTACCCTTGTTCTTGAGATACTTACTTTTCTTTCTTCCATGGGCTGGCGCATTACTTCTAATACCGTCCTTTTAAATTCTGGCAACTCATCTAAAAACAATACGCCATTATGAGAAAGTGATATTTCACCCGGCTGGGGTATGCTCCCTCCTCCTACCAATGCCACATCGGAAATGGTATGATGTGGTGAACGAAATGGCCGCTTGCTAATTAATGAACTATTCAATGGAAGCTTGCCAGCTACACTGTGAATTTTGGTAGTCTCCAATGCTTCGGGCAAACTTAGTGGAGGCAGTATCGTTGGCAAACGCTTTGCCAGCATGGTTTTTCCCGCACCAGGGGGACCAATTAATATGGCATTGTGCGCACCTGCTGCAGCTATCTCCAGTGCTCGCTTAATATTTTCTTGCCCCCTTACTTCATCAAAATCAAAGTCAAAATCATATTGATTGCTAAAAAAATCAGCTCGGGTATTTACCGATTCAGGTTGCAAGGATTGTTCATCTGCAAAAAAATTGACTAGCTCCTTCAAATTCGTCACCCCATATACCAATAGATTATTTACCATACCAGCTTCCATTGCATTGGCCTTGGGTACAATCAATCCTTTAAAACCTTCTTTACGCGCTTGAATGGCAATGGGCAATGCGCCTCTGATGGATTGAACAGATCCGTCGAGACCCAATTCCCCCATAATGATATAATCTTTTAGTCGCTCCGGATGCTCCAATTGCTCACTGGCGCCCAACACACTCAATGCAATGGGCAGATCCAAAGCAGACCCAGTTTTTTTAATATCAGCAGGTGCCAAATTCACCACCACTTTGGTTCTTGGCATGTGAAAATGATTGGTCTTAATAGCACTCTCGGTGCGATGCAGACTTTCACGCACGGCATTATCGGGCAGGCCAACAATGGCATAGCCCTGACCCATACTAACATTCACTTCAATGGTAATAGTTATGGCTTCAACGCCATAAACTGCACTGCCAAAGGTTTTAACAAGCATATACAACAATTTGTACTGCAAGTAAGTGCATCAGAATTGCTAGAAATTTAAAACAATAGTGCCACTCACAGTCATGAATAATGAGTGGTTACAAACAACTGTAATTTCAGTTATTTTTTATGAATAGCTGGAAATATTTTTCTAAAAAATATAATCCAACCGCAGGTAATTGCTTTGGTGCTCCCGAACAATGGTCTGCACAATCTCTTTATTTAATTCATTGTCTTTGGTACTAATTAACAATCGAATACTAAAAGCTCTCAACGCATCTGCTACACTTAGGGTGCCTTCTGCACTGTCTTTTCTACCATTAAATGGATACATATCTGGCCCACGTTGACACTGGGCATTGATATTAATTCGTCCCACTTGATTGGCCAATTCATCTATAAGGTGACCAATAGTGGCTGAATTTTTTCCGAAAATACTTAGTTGCTGGCCAAAGTTTGACTGTACTACATAATCCACCGTTTCTGCTATATCCTTATAAGAAACAATGGGAACAACAGGACCAAATTGCTCCTCCGAATAAATACGCATTTTATTATTTACGGGATACAATACAGCCGGATAAAAAAATGTATCATTTACCAAGCCTCCATTTTCATTTACTATTTCAGCACCAAACTGCTGTGCATCTTTTACCAATGCGGTTAAATATGCCGCTTTACCCGGTTCAGGCAGCGGCGTTATTTTAGCACCCTTATCCCAAGGCATTCCAATAGCCAATTGATTAACAGCGGCAGTAAACTTTGGTAAGAACGCACTGATTAATGATTCGTGTACAAAAATTATTTTTAGTGCTGTACAACGTTGTCCATTAAAAGAAAGTGATCCTGCAACCGCTTCGGCTACTGCAATATCTAAATCAGCATCTGGTAAAATGATGGCAGGATTTTTAGCATCCAACCCCAATACGCTTCTTAACCGATGTGGCTTGGGATGTAATTTTTTAATATCACTGGCGCCTTTATTGGTTCCTATAAAAGCAAATACATCTATTTTACCCGATTCCATCATCACCCCTACTGTTTCTCTTCCCCTACCATAAATAATATTAATAACTCCTTTGGGAAAACAATTTTTGAAAGCTTCTAACAAGGGCTGAATAAGCAACACCCCATATTTTGCGGGTTTAAATACCACCGTATTCCCCATAATTAAGGCAGGAATTAGGGTGCTGAATGTTTCATTCAACGGATAATTGTATGGCCCCATACACAAGGCAACGCCCAATGGCACCCTTCTTATTTGTGCAATAATTCCTTCTTCATTTTCAAATTTGGCATTGCGTCGATCCATATTCTTAAGCTCACGGATGGTATCTTCCATGTAGAGACAGGTTCTATCGAATTCCTTTTCGCTATCAGGCAATACTTTTCCAATTTCCCACATCAACAATTTCACTACTGCATTGCGTTGCTTTTTCATCTCTACCAAAAAGCGTTCAACGTGTGCAATACGATCGGTAATGGCCATGGTAGGCCATTCACCTGTACCGTTATTATACGCTGCTACTGCGGCGTCTAAGGCTTCTAAAGATTCTTTCTCGGTAAGCAAGGGCGTGCTGCCAATACTATTGGGCACAAGTTTGCCATCTTTAACCAGTGACACTGGAGAAATCACTTCATTCATAGGACCATTCCAATTGTGGAGTTCCCCATTTATTAAATACGCTCTTTGCTCAATAAAGGCTTCCAATTGCCAGGTTGATGGCACTTCGTTTGCAGAAGGAAAAATAGTTTCAATTAATGACATAGTAATTTAATATTGACCGGTATTTAGCAACACCAATGTGCAGGCTTCAAAGCACTGTATTCCATGGTTTTTTGCTAAGTCTTCCAACGCTTCGTTTTCAGTACCGGGATTAAAAATAATTCTTTTCGGTTGCAGTGAAATAATATAGGAATAATAAGCTTCTTGTGCCAATGGATTGAGGTAAAGCGTTACCGTATCTACCCCCTGCTCCGCAACAGTTGAACCATGAATAATTGTATCTCCAATTGTTGCAGCTTTGCGCCCAATAGCCACAACTGGGTGACCGTATTTTTTTAACAACGATACGGCCATATAACTATAACGCTGCGGGTTATCGGAAGCACCTAATACCAATGTTTTTTTCACTTATAATTGATTAATAGATACATTTTTATGACTCCCATCGCAGTATGGTTTGTTGGCAGATGCTCCACATCCACATAGTGATGTTTTTTCTTTTATATCAACCGTTCCATCGGCCTTGGTAATTACACACTTGGAGCTGATTACAATTGGCCCTGCTGCTTTAATAAGAATGGCAGCACCCTCAGCTGCATCTATTAGATTTGTATTTTCGTTCATCATTTCTTTTGTTGCAAAAATTGATTGCAGAGCGAAGATACAAAATTGAGATGGATAGCTGGTAAGGGATATTATTGCTGCCTATTATTTTATGCTGTAACGCAAACCCAAAAATCCCCGAATTCCCTGATTGGGTGCATACATATAGTTGGGATCAAAACTAAGTGCATAGGGATTATCTGCAGTTGGAACCACCTGCCCCGCAGGATTAAACTGTACCCGCTTATCAAAGGGATCTTCTGCCCGCGCAATAATAAATGGATTGCCCTTTGTTGGAAGATAATTCAACAGATTTTTTATACCTCCATAGAGTTCCCATTTTGTTCCAGGATGAAAACTGATTTGTATATTTTGAATACTCCACCAAGGTGAATATGCATTTCGTGGGTCGAGACTTCCCAACAAAGGCAAACGCATGGGACTGTATACATTGCCTGTATAATCTATATCTATATGCAAGGATGGAATTTTAAAACTGGCAGACCAGGTTCCCGTGAAACGCTCTGTGAGCAATTGCCTCGTCTTAACTTTTTTTTCATTCAACGATACATCTAAATAAGTTGCCCCAACTAAAAATTTCATGCCATTCTGTAAATTCAAATCATAGTTTACGGAGATACCCTTACTCACCGCAAACCCTTCTAGATTAGCATAGATAATTAGGTTGGGGTCGGCATCAAAATTTCCTATAATTCTGTTGGTGAAATAAGTGTAAAATGCTGTTGCATCGAGACTGGATGAAACGGATCCCAAAAATTTATGAATATAATTCAGGTTCATATTTATAGAACGCTCTGGTTGCAGATTGGAGGCCACCAATACCTGCCGCGCACCTGTGAGTGCGGCATGGTCTTCAGAAAAAATATTTACCACCCTAAAACCAGTACCTGCATTTAAACGGAGTAAATTATTTTCATTCAACACAAACTTATATGCCAGCCTAGGCGTGAAAATATTTCCATGTATGGAATTATAATCGTACCGTATTCCCAATAATAATTTATGTTTTGCATGGATATTTATTTCATCTTGCGCAAACAATCCCGGCAGCCAAATTCTTTGCGGATTCAACCCAAAATTTGCTGGATCTGTAGCTCCAGTGGCTGGAGTATTGTCGTTGTAATAAGTATGCCTTAGGGCTGCTCCAATTAACCAGTCGTGACCATTCAACAATTTATCCCAAGTAATTTGCCCAAATGAAATATTTTGTTTGGCGAGGTAAGCATTGTTTCCATAGCGACTGTTCTGCTCATGTTGGTTGAAAGAAAATGACAGCATTATTTTTTCACGAACCGGTAATTGATAATTTCCAATCAGCTCCCAACGATTGGTATAAATACTCTCCCCATAAATACTATCGCCTCCTCTAAAATTTTTATTCCAACGCATATCACCACCCCATCTATCCTCATAAAAATACCTACCTGCTATGCTGAACAATCGGTTTGATGCTCGGTTGAAATTCCACTTCTGAAAAATAGATATCCGGTCTTGTAAAGTCACGTCTGTAAACCCATCTTTATTCTGATCTTTGGGATTGCTGTAATTGTAATAATTCAATCCTGTTAATACCGTGGCTTTTTTTCCTGCTTTAAACTTAAACCCTAAATCTGTGTTCAATTCACCCCAAGTAGTTGAAAAAATATCGGCCGAAAAAAGGGGTGCAGTCTGTGGTTTTTTGGTGATGATATTAATAAGACCTCCAATGGCTTCACTTCCATAAAGCGACGAGGCCGGCCCTTTTACGATTTCAATTCTTTCTACCAACGATGAAGGAATTCCTGAAAGTCCATAAACCGTTGAGAGACTACTTACAATGGGCATTCCATCAATCAATACCATGGTATATGGCCCTGGCAATCCATTGATTCGTATATCGCCCGTATTACAAACATTGCAGTTGAGCTGAGGCCTAACCCCATTGATCTGTTGCATTCCATCAAAAATATTGGGACTGGGATTTTTACGGAAAAAGGCGGGACTGTACACTTCAACTGCCACGGGACTTTCAGAACGTCTCACTTCTTTCATTGTTCCAGTTACCACCACTTCACCTAGGGTTCCACTCATTGGTTTTAATTCGGTGGTATCCTGCATTGCCCAAACAGAATTGGTAAAAAAGCAAAGTACTGAAATGCGCAATACCCCTATAAAGACTGTATTTTTCATTGTTATGGAGGTAAAATTATAATTGTTAGGCTAATCTAACAAATTTAGTTTGAGATAATTTACTAATTTTAGCGCATGTTATCTTTTACTGAAGAAAATTATCTCAAGACTTTGTTTCAGCTTACGGTAGAATCCAATGAAAAAGTGGAAGCTGGCACCAATGAAATTGCGGCTCATTTGGGCGTAAAGCCCGCATCGGCCAATGATATGCTTAAAAAGCTAAAAGATAAAAAACTCATTCATTATGAGAAATATGGTAAGTCAACCCTTACCAAAGAAGGCAGGAAATACGCGCTTGAAATTGTGCGGAAACACCGTTTATGGGAGACTTTTCTATATGAAAAACTAGAATTCAGTTGGGATGAAGTACACGAAGTAGCCGAACAACTGGAGCATATACAGAGTAAAAAATTGATTGACAAACTCGATAAATTTTTGAACTATCCCGAAGTAGATCCTCATGGAGACGCCATTCCAAATGCAAAAGGTGAGCTTGAAATTAGTCAGCGTAAATCACTATTAGAAGAAGAGATAGGACACGCTTGTAAAATGGTGGGGGTTAAAGACAATTCGGCGGCTTTTCTGCAGTATGTTAACAGTCTTGGCCTCTCCATTAACCAGACCATCCGCATCAAAGCAAGAGAAGAATTTGATGACCTACTAGAAATTGAAGTGAACGGAAAAAAAAATAGGGTGAGTCCCAAATTTGCCGAAAATATCATCATCACTTGTTTGGAATGCAATAGGCTTAGAAAAAAATAATTGCAAGAATGATGCGCTGCTTCATAAGCAGAAATTAGCTCACTTAATAATCAATTTCTAATCGAAGCCTTTCTTTTAATTCGCGAACCAAAGGATACTGTTCTGATATGCGTTCAAATCTTTGTTTGCTGTTCAAGCGCATATGTAAAGGAATATCTTCTTTTTCACCCGCATCTATCAATATGGTAAATCCAAGTGCTCTATTATTAAACTGTTGGTGCAGTTGATCGAGTAATACCATTTTTTCCTGCTCTATAAATTTCTGTGCTGTGATGGCAGAAACCGACACGGTAAAATGAATATCACTATCAATTTCTAGTCCCGCTATTTTAAAAGTACCCGCAGCAGAATGTTTCAACTGCTGTTCTAATTGAATGGTATATGCATCCCAAAACTGTTGCAACTTCTCCATGGTAAGCGGCTCCGCTTCTTTCACTTCTTCAATTGCATATTTGTTACCTGCTTTTTCGCGAAGCGCATCTAACAAAGATATTTTTGCATGGGAACTTGGCAATGGAGTTGCGGGAGTTTCTGCAATGGTTTTAGGCAACGCTGCTTCACCTTCTTTTGCAATAAATAATTTAGCTGCGCCAGCAGCAACCGCTGTTGCAGGAGGTGCAGGTGGTGCTAATGGTTGAATTAGTTTGGTCTTAAAAGCTATGGGGCCATCAATGCGCTTTTTTTTTACCAACACGCCTTTTTCACTTGCCATATCAATGGCTTGTTGTAAAAAACTGAGTTTAATCAATGCCAATTCTACGTGAAGGCGTTTATTTCGCGCCATCTTATAATTCACTTCTGTTTCATTTAAAATATTCAACGCACTTACCAAATAAGCAATGCCCGTATTGGCTGCAACAGCAATATATTTCTCCCGCATCCCTTCTACCACTTCAAGTAGGGATGCTGACTTACTATCTTTGCATACCAGTAAGTTTCGTATAAATTCTGCAAAGCCGTTCAATACCAAATCACCTTCAAAACCCTTTCTATTAATAGCATCGTACAATAACATGGCTCCCGCCATATCTTGCTGCTGCATAGATTCGAGTAGTTTAAAAAAATAATCTTCATCCAAAATATTCAAGTGCTCCAGTGTATTCTGATAGGTAAGTTCTCCATTGGTAAAACTTACAATTTTATCTAAAATACTCAATGAATCACGCATACAACCCTCACTCTTCTGGGCTATTACTTGCAAGGCCGCTTTCTCCGCTTTTATAGATTCTTTATTTGCAATCTCTTGTAAATGTTCAACCGTATCATCGTTGGTAATTCTTTTGAAATCGAAAATTTGACAGCGACTTAAAATGGTCGGAAGAATTTTATGTTTCTCCGTGGTGGCCAAAATAAAAATAGCATGCGCTGGTGGCTCTTCCAATGTTTTTAAAAAAGCATTAAAGGCGCTCGAGCTAAGCATATGAACCTCATCTACAATATATACTTTATATTTTCCTGCCTGTGGTGCAAAACGAACCTGTTCAACCAAGGAACGAATATCATCTACTGAGTTATTGCTGGCTGCATCTAATTCATGAATATTCATAGAAATGCCCCCATCAAATGAAACACAACTATTGCAAGTATTACAGGCTTCCGATTCGGGTGTTTGATTGGTACAGTTGATGGTTTTGGCTAAAATTCTTGCGCAGGTAGTTTTTCCCACACCCCTAGGCCCGCAAAATAAAAAAGCATGCGCCAACTGATTGTTGCGAATGGCATTTTTTAGCGTAGTGGTTATATGCTGTTGACCTACAACCGTACTAAAATTCTGGGGGCGATATTTTCTTGCTGATACAATAAAGTTCTCCATAAAGGTTGCAAGTTAATTTATTTATACTCCATCTCAGGATGTCTTTCAAAATTGATTGTGGAATTGAATATATATCGAAATGTAACCAATCGGCGACTCTGTTTGCCACCCAAGCTTTTATAGATATTCACCATTTTAGGATTCCAATCACCCGCCCAGCCCATTTCATATTGTTCGTACCATCCCTTCCCTACCAATTTTAAATAACAGGCGTTGATTAAATAACTGTCAACCCCCAACGCTTGATACTTTGGTACAACGCCAAATGCAAGTCCCGTCAATCGCTTATTAGTACCTCTAAACTTCATCCACAACAATTGTAGTTTCTGCCACCAGCCAAATTCGCCATTAAAATATTTAAAATATTGATTTAAGTCTGGAATATTAATAAACATAGCAATAGGCTCTTCCTTATAATAGGCAAACCATACCGTACGCTCATCCATAATTGGTTTCATTTTTTTAAAGAGCTTTATTACCTGCTCTTTGCTGATTTCTTTGGCTTCTCCGTGTTGCGCCCATGCAGCATTGTAAACGGTGGCAAAATCACCCGCATATTTTTCTAGCTCAGTTAATTTTACGTGCTTTGCGCTGTAGCCGGGCTTATTACTAAACTTAGCATAACGCTCTGGAAACCGCTCTGGCAAAGGATCATCTACATTCATATAGTAATAATACTGGTTGTAGTAATTCTTAAATCCATAGTTCACAAATAGCTCCTCGTAATAAGTTGGATTATAAGACATTCCATATACTGGCTCACGTTCAAAGCCCTCCACCATCAATCCCCACCACTTATCCCTATCCCCAAAATTAATGGGGCCATCCATGGCTTCCATACCCTTTTGTTGCAACCATTGTTTGGCCGTATTAAAGAGCAGATCTGCTGTGGCTTGGTCATTAATACAATCAAAAAATCCAATACCCCCCGTATTGAAATCTGTGCCCTTATTTATGTATTTATTATTGGTGAAAGCCGCAATGCTTCCGATCAATTCTCCCGCATCATTTTTTACAATCCATCTCTTTATTTCTCCATATTTAGCGTATTTATTCTTTGCGGCATCAAACACTTCATTTACCTCATTGTTGAGCGGCTTAATATAATAGGCATTACCCTTATTCATCAACGGGTTTACCTGCAAAAACTCATTGGCCGTTTGGGCATCTTTCACTTCAATTATTTGCATTTATCCCTTGGTTTAATTATTAAATAATTTGGTAAGCATTTTCTTATCGTGACCATAAATGTCTTTTCTAAAATTCAATTCCCCATTTTTATCTACCCAAGCTGTAAAATAAACTAAAAAAACAGGAATGGGCTTCTTTAGTGTCACCCATTTTTCTTTTGAGAGGTGCATAAGGCTATCAATTATTTTATTGCTGTAAACAGCAGTATCTTCTCGCAACAAGTATCGTGCAAATTTAACAGGTTCTGCCAAACGAATACAACCGTGACTAAGGCTGCGGCTCCACTGGCTGAAAAGATTTCTATTCGGCGTATCGTGCAAGTAAATGCTGTAATTATTGGGAAATAAAAACTTCACCAACCCCAGCGAATTTTTTTCGCCAGGCTTTTGTCGCACCAACGGCAATGAACCATTTCGGCCTGTTATTTCCATATTGTGTTTGGCAATATAATTAGGATCCTTGCGCATGGCAGGCACTATTTCGTTCCGAACAATACTTTCAGGAACATTCCAATAGGGACTAAAAACAATATATTTTAATTTGCCATTAAAAATCACAGAGTTATTGGCCGCTGATCCAACAATCACATTCATATCATAAGCAAGCTGCCCGCCTTCAAAAACATGCATTCGATATTCGGGAATATTCACCAATATATAATTGCTATCGGTTTCGGCAGGCATCCAACGCATTCTTTCCATATTTACCAATAACTGCTGCACACGTTGCCGAACGGGTGTATTTAATTCAGCAATCATTTTATTTCCTACCGCACCATCAACCTCAATACCCAAAAGCTGCTGGTATTTCTGCACCGATAGCAACATAGCTGAGTCGTATATATTGCCATCATTGAGTAAAACAGTGCCTTCATATAATTTTAGTCGCTGCTTTATAATACCAATAATTTCAGTTGAATCGCCCAGCCGCAATGCTTTCTTCACCATAGGAATGGTATCATAATTATCGCGCTTTTGCAGCTCAATATATTTTATTAAAAATTGCTCCAGTGCTTTGTACTGTGGATTTAATGGTGCGTAATGATCGGCAGAGGCAGACTTTTTTAAGAGGAGAGAATCGAGCAATGCAGTCAAGTCAATTTTCTTTCTAGGAATAAACCAACCCAATTCAGCCGCATCAATATCAGCTCCCTTGTACACTTTAGCCGCATACTTAAAAAATTGTCCCGTAAACAACAGCTCTGTTTCTAATATGCTTGGATTTTTTAAAATAGATGCAACGGGTTTTCCTGCCAATGCAAGGTACAACCTGTTTAATTCAACAGAGAATAAAGAACTGTCTTCATTGGAGTTGATATAATTATTCTGTAAATTAAAAAAGTTATGTGCTTGCTCAGATAATCCCGTAGAATCAAACCAAGCATATTCAAAATTTCGATCCGTATAAAAATCAATATACTGGGCATGAAATTTTTGCAGGTCGGAATGAATATTCAAAAAATGAGACATAGCAATACTATCAAAAAATAGCGGGTTGAATGAGGTTTGCTGGTTGATAGTTATATCTCTCTGGGGTTTTCTTTTTGCCGTTTTACAAGCACTGCCAACCAAGAGTACTAGGGCAGCTAACAGGTATAAAAAATTAAGTTTGATACGAAGGGTATACATAGAAAAGCTTTATTTGTGCTGCAGTAAAGTTAGCGCCACCAGTCCAGCAGTCTCTGTTCTTAATCGGTTATTACCCAGACCAATAGGGATGCATTTATGCTGCAAAGCAAGGGCAATTTCTTCTTGGGTAAAATCGCCTTCAGGCCCAATTAAAATAAGGGATTCAGCAGCAGGCTTTATATGCTGCAAAGCTATTTTTTCTCCCATTTCACAATGGGCAATTAGTGGGGTACCAGAGAATGGCCGTTTTAATAAATCTGAAAAATTTATAGGCGAATGCAGTATTGGTTTCCATACTTGCTGACTTTGAAGCATGGCAGCAATTAAAATACTTTCCCAGCGATCTACTTTAAAAACAGATCGCTCGGTACGGACTGTAAACAAAGGATAAATATCGGCAACACCTATTTCGGTAGCTTTCTCTAAAAACCATTCCATACGAGAAGCGTTTTTTACAAAAGAAATGGCAATTGAATTTTTAGGAGTGGGTGGTTCACTCCATTCCTTATTGGTTAACTGAACCACTGTTTTTCTTTTATCAGCAGCTAAAATAGCAGCAGAATACCTGATTCCGCAGCCGTTGGTAAGTGAAATAATTTCACCCCTATTCATACGGAGTACTTGCACGCAATGCTTACTCGTTTCTTCTGAGAGTGTAAAAAGCCCGGGTGAATCCGGCAATATTTTTTCGTAGAAAAAAGGAGCAGTCATTCAGCAGCTATTATTTAAAAAGGAGCATCGGATTCAGCATCAAAACCTTTATCAAATTCATCTTGATTCATTTTACTGCCTTTCTGAATATAGAATTTTGCATCTCCTCCACTACCAGGCGCAGAAGGGGTAGAAGGAGGCATGGGCTTCCAGCTAGAACCATTTCCATCACTGTCCCAATCTTCAAATTTCTGAATATCTAGTTTAGCGCGCAATTTAATGGTTTCGAGAGAACCGTTCCGGTGTTTGGCAATTCGAATATGCGTTTCACCGCTGGTGCTTTCGCCCATTTCATTGTTCATTACTTCGTAATATTCGGGCCGATAAATAAACATTACCATATCCGCATCTTGTTCAATGGCACCCGATTCACGAAGATCACTCAACTGGGGCATTTTACTTTCTTTTCTGGTTTCCACCGCACGGCTAAGCTGACTCAAAGCAATAATCGGCACTTTTAATTCTTTGGCCAGTGCTTTCAGGTTTCGAGAGATATTACTAATTTCTTGTTCACGGTTGCTGCCCCTATCACTGTTACCACTCATCAACTGTAAGTAATCAATAATGATAACGCCAACCCGGTGTTTGTTCACCAGCCGCCTAGCTTTGGCCCGAAACTCAAAAATATTTAAGGCAGCCGTATCATCAATATAAATGGGGGCACGCTCTAATTTCTTAATCCCTTTGCTGTGAAGCTGTTGGTATTCATAGTCTTCTAGTTTACCACGACTGATTTTTTCCATTTTAATTTCACTCTCAGCGCTTAATATCCGCTGCACCAATTGCGCAGCACTCATTTCAAGAGAGAAAAAACCTACCGCAACTGGCTTGGTAGGATGCAAGGCAGCATTACGGGCAAGGTTCAGCGCAAAAGCCGTTTTACCCACAGAGGGACGAGCAGCCAAGATGATTAAATCGGTAGGTTGCCATCCATAAGTAACCCTATCTAAGGAAGTAAAGCCACTGGGTACGCCCGAAATTTCATCGGTTTTAGTTCTCAGCTCATCAATTTTATTGATGGCTTCCACCAAAACATTGCCGATATCTTCAAAATTCTTTTTTAAATAATTGTTGGTGATCTCGAACATTTTGGTCTCGCTAGAATCCAGTAGGTCAAATACATCGGTACTGTCTTCATAGGCATCCCCAATTACTTCTCCACTGATTCTAATCAATTCGCGTTGAATGAATTTCTGCAATACAATTCTAGCATGTGCATCAATATTGGCGGTAGAAACCACGGAGTTGGTGAGTTTGGTCACAAAATAGGGCCCACCCACCATATCCAGCTTCTCCTGCATTTTAAGCTCTTCTACCACCGTAAGAATATCAATGGGAACACTTTTATTTTGAAGCGATTGCATGGCTTCATAAATATATTTATGGGCATCCACATAAAAACATTCGGGTTTGATGATTTCCGAAACGGTATCAAAAGCACTTTTTTCGAGCATGATGGCACCCAATACAGCTTCTTCCAGTTCTTTGGCTTGTGGCGGCACTTTACCATACATCATGGTACTGAGGTCAATGGAAGGTTTTCTTCTTTTCCGTTCTTTATTGAGGCTTGATATATCCATTCTAGGTGCTGTACTTAAGGTGTTAAAAAATTACTTGTTGCTCAGCCGGCTTAGCAATTCATGTTAAGAAATTGTTTCCTCGGAACTAAGGGGGAGCGAATATAGGTTGAAGCAACTGGTACTTGAAATTTTTTCTTATTCTATTTATTCCACAGCCTATTCAGTGGTTATCCACCATAAAATAAGGTTGATTCACACAATTTACAAAGGTTATCCCCCATTTTCAAAAGTTTTACGCTTTTATTTTAGATAATTAACAAATGGATGTGCAGAAAGAATTTTTAAAAAAAGGGCTTGTTTTGGAGAGAAATACTTACCTGTGTAGGGAAATCACTACCTGCCATGGTTAACGTCAAAAGTCCACCGTCAATACAAATTATGAAATTTCAAAACCTCTTGAGCATTAACAACCGCTTATTTTTGATTCTTAAATAATTGAATGGTATAGTGGAGCAATTTTTTATTTCCATAATCACCGTGACCGGGAACAACTATTTTAATATTGGGGTATTGGGTTTTAACTTTTTCTACCGTGGCAGACCAATCTGCAATAGTTGCATCGCCCAAATAACCTTTACTGGCCTCTAATTCTTTAATTAAACAACCCCCAAACAGTATATTATCATTTGGGAAATAACCCACAATATTATCTTTCGTGTGACCTTCTCCGAAGAATTTAGCGACAATAATTTTATTGCCAATTTTTAAGATAAGCGAATCACGGAAGCCATTTTGAGGAATTTCAGCACTATCAATGGTTGCCAATTCAATGGTTTTGAAAAAAGCGTAGGAAGGAATATGGCTCTCATGAAAGGCTTTTAAGCCTCCTAGGCAATCGTCGTGAAAATGGGTCGGGATGATTGCATTTATTTTACAGTGCAGAAAATTCTTTACCCAATGAATTAGTTCATCAGCACTTTCATTATTGGTTGGTGTATCAAAAACAATGGCTTCATTGCTATTTCTAACGAGGAGTCCATTGCAAGGCACATTCCCAAAATCATTGGTTTGTTTGTAGGATGTATGTAGAAAAGAGTTGCGGGCAATTTGGGTAACCACCAAATTTTTCGAGTTGTAAACCACTTTGGGGTTGAATACGATTCTTTTTTGGGAAATGGCATCCTCGGAATTGGCAATAAAGAATACAAATACCAAAAGCGTTTTAATAATAGGGTTCATGATTGATCTGTTTATAAAGTAGAGGATTACCATATTTAAACTGTCTTTATACAATTATAAAATCACATAAATTCTCAGCGAACTGCCGTTGTTTTTAAAAAGAAAATAAGGTTGATTATTCGATTGGAGAGTATATTCAATTATATCATCTCTACATAATAAATTATTCAAACTGTAGTGATCGTTTACAATAAACGCACTGCTAATTAACCTGCAAGGGGTATCATTCAAGTTGTCGTCTGTTGTAAAGAAATTAGGAAGCGGAAATAAAGCATTAAGTGCAACTGACTGCGGTTTTGTATGCGATAATCTAACCACAATATCTCCTTGAATTATTCTTGCGTTTATAGTCCAATTACTTACAGAAATATAAGTATCAGCAGAACCCCATTCAATTTTATCTGATCTATCATGCAGTTTAAAAATAAGTTGGTCAACATCTGTGTATGGATTCAAGGTTTGCAATGCAGGTTGAGCTGTATTTACTGAAGAATTTACCTGAAATCTAAGCCAAGCTGCATTTACAACTGCTATTTCTGTACGATGGCTAATAGCTGGAAAAAGGTCAAATGTTTTTTTCTTGGAATAATCAGGTATAAAGTTTTGGCGTCTGATATGACCTGTTAAGCAATTTACAGGAGCACAATTAGGAACTACAGGTGAACCACAATTTGTTGGCCTACCAGCTGGATCTTTGCATTCAGTTGCATTGAAAGTAGTGTCGATTTTTTCAAAATGCATGAGTACCCATTCCTCAAAAGAACGGGAAGAAAATGCAATTTTCACTCCTGCTGCCCCAGCATCATTAAATGTTTCTGGCAGCCTGGGGTGATTGTCTTTATCGAATACAATCCAAGCAAAATTGGCAGAACCATCTTCTATTACTTTTTTTGCTTTTTCATACAATTGATAAGGCGTAGTTTTAGGTTTACCCTCATTTTCATCTGGATAAACATCAATACGTTCAAAAAAATTCAATGCCTCATCGGTTTGAGCCCAGCTGTCAAAATATTGATATTCTGAGGAAGTGCCTTCACAAGCAATAAACAACACTGGCTTTATTCTTATCCTTTTTTTTATTCTAGCCATTGGTATTTATTTCTAGTCTATCAAAAATAAAATCCAGTTCTTTTATTTTTGGAAGCCCACCAAATTTGCCACTCATATACCATTTGTCAAAAGGAATATCATCTCTTAAACCTTCCAAATCCAAATCGTACACACTATACAATTTTGTGGCGCCTGATTTGTCTTTTGAAGTAATCCAAATTTGATCTTTGCGGAAATTATTTCTATCTAATAAAGTAGTTTCGTGTGTAGCAAAAATAAGCTGTGCATTATAGGGGTTACTCTTAGGATGATTAAATAAACTAATAAGGAATCTGCACAAATAAGGATGTAAACTATTGTCTATTTCATCTATCCAAATTGGCCGGCCATATGGTAAGCTTAATGACAATAATATTTCTGTACTTAAACCAACTAATGCAAATGTGCCAGTTGATCCTTGCTTTAATAAATCAAACTGTTTTTTACCAACTACATTATTATTGTCATAAATATCGTGATATGTCTTAAAACGCTTTTGCTTTCTGATGCCTGAATAGGTTTCATCTTGTTCATTCAAAGCATTTGTATCTGGCTTTATCACCTGTTCTTCTTCAACAAGCTCTAATCCCTTAATGCCTAAGTCGGATAACTGGACTAACTTGATTACTTTATTTTTTATAGCGATTGCACCCGCTTCATTACTTTCAAAAATGCGTTTTGCATTTTCGGTCATACGATGTGCAGTACCAGTAGCTGAGCTATTTATTACAGAGCTACCAACAATAAAATAATTTCTGAGTTCTTCCCAAAACATATTCCCACTGTTGCCTAATTCGGATAAAAACAACCGCTTGGGGTTTATGCTTTCTACATCATTTTTATCTTTAAAAAAATCAGGATTTTTAGACAATATTTTTCTGCCCCTTCTTCTGTATATTAATTTCTGTGTTTTCTCGGGATAGTACTTTAATGTTTCTTCAATTATTCCTTCAATTTTTGAGATGGCAATGGAATAGATATATTGTTGCTTATCCCATGCAATAAAGTTTAGGGTAAATTGAGTGGGTTCGCTTTCTGATTCGGGGGATAGTTCAAAGGGCTCGGCAAGTATTATCTCATCATTTACATCATAGCGGAACGACGCAGAAATGAGTTGGCGGAAAGACCAGTAAGCCCTTATTACATTACTTTTGCCACTTGCATTGGCTCCATAAATCACGGCGGTTTTTAAAAGCCTGAATTTTTTGCCATTCTTTGTTTCGATTTCTGCTACATTATCAGATTTTCCTTTAGAGCCAGATGCTTCTAGACTAAATACAGTTTCTTCTTTGAAGGAACGGAAATTCTTTATCAGAAAGCTGACTATCATTTTTAGAATATTTTACACAAATTTAAACCCATTATTCTAATTTAAAACAAAAACGATCAAATATTTGTAAATAAAATACAAAAAAGCAATTTAAAATCAAAAGTCATGATTCTTTTCATAATTAAATATTTATTTGTTAAAAAAATTGAATTTATCTTAAGCCAAGAAAAATTTGATATTTGTTTCATTGTTGGCGGACTATTTTCTCTCAGCAGGTTATGATTTAATATTATCTTATTCGTTGTTTTTGCCTCTTTAAATTTTAGAGTGCATCCACAAGGGCTGCTTACAATAAATATATTTGTGCAAGTTCATACGCTTCTTGAGTAAATTCTAGCAATTGTATATGTACTTTTAGTAGGGCTGCAAAAAAATACCAATAATTTAGGGTGTTCGTTCAATATTAAACTGTATTGCTATTGCTGTTCTACCAAAAAAATCTTAGTACTTCTTAGCTGCTTGGCTTGGTTATTTTGTATAATTTTTTACAAAGCTGTAAAAATCTGGTAATTTTTTGTTTTCATAAATTTCTACAAATTGCGAAAACTGAATATAGCCATATTTGTAGGGGTCTGATGAAAGCTCTTGGTAATGCTTGGTGATATATTCTTTAAAATTTTCATGCGCAGGTACAGGATTTTTTAAAGTAGCAAGTATCTTTTTTGCATAGGAATAACATGCTTTTAATTGATCCTTACTGTCTGTTGTTCGCCAATATAAAATGGCAAAAATATTAGCGTCATACTCACTATCATAAGCATTGTCAAATTTTTTTCCTACACTAATAGAAATAGAATGTCCCATTTCATGCACCAGATAAAATCCGTTAAAGAACAAGCCAAAAACTTTTTTTCCTTCCGTTTCTCCTCCCGAAACTTCTGCGAAAAATTTCTGCTGTGGTTCAATTACTTCTTGCCATAATGGAAGATTGATTGTATCATTTTCAATATATATTAAATATGGTGAAGTGTTTTTAACAACTATATTGTTACGCAATTTAATACCCGCATTTGCATGGTGAATTTTAGTTGTCATTTGCTTAACTATCTCAATAGCATCTGTAACTAAACTAGTGGGACTGTTATAAGTTGAAAACCATTTATCTTGTGCATTGGTGTAGGTAAGGGTAGAAATAGTGAGCAAAACTGTAAGGATGCTTTTCATTTTATATCTTTTTTAATTGAACTGTTGTATCAGTAGCATTAGCACTAATAATTAAATATACAGCAGTACAAAATAATTATCAAAAATATCACCCACCGTAAACCATCAACCATCCACCGCCGCTCTCCTCCTTTTTCCCTAAATTTGCGCCCTAACAGCGCAGTAAAATGACTATAAGCTACCATTGGTTAAGCAAATATTTACCCGAAATAATAGAGCCCACAGCATTGTCTAAAATATTGACTTCCATCGGTCTCGAAGTGGAAAGCTTAACCTATTACGAAAAAATAAAAGGATCACTGGCTGGTGTTGTTATTGGCGAAGTAATTGATTGCCAACCCCATCCCAATGCCGATAAACTCAAACTTACCCTCGTAAATATTGGTACTACCACCCCGCTTAAAGTGGTTTGTGGTGCTGCTAATATTGCAATGGGTCAAAAAGTAGTGGTGGCTACCATTGGCGCGACCATCTACCCTACCACTGGCGATCCCCTTACCATGAAACTCGCTAAAATAAGGGGCGAAGAAAGCCAAGGCATGATCTGCGCCGAAGATGAACTGGGAATGGGCTTTAGTCACGATGGTATTCTTGTGCTGCCCCAAAATTCCGTTCCCGGCACCCCTGCCGCTGACTATTTTAAGCCTTATAGCGACTGGATTTTTGAAATCGGCCTCACACCCAACCGCATGGATGCCATGAGCCATATGGGCGTTGCTCGTGATATTTGCGCTTACCTAAGTCATCACCAGAAAGAGTGCAGCATTAAATCTCCTTTCAACAATCTTTTTAAAGTTGATAATACCGCACATCCCATCAAAGTATCGGTTGAAAATACGGTGGACTGCCCTCGTTATGCTGGTCTCACCATCAGCGGCGTTACCGTAGGCCCCTCCCCCGACTGGCTGGTAAACCAACTCATCGCCATTGGCGTGCGCAGCATCAATAATATTGTTGACATCACCAATTTCATACTACACGAAACGGGCCAACCCCTTCACGCTTTTGACCTAGCGGCCATAAAGGGACAAGAAATTATTGTTAAGAACCTGCCCGCCGATTCCCTTTTCACCACTTTAGATGATAAAGAGAGAAAATTATATGCAGAAGACCTGATGATTTGCAATGCTACCGATGGCATGTGCATTGCTGGCGTTTTTGGCGGTATCAACAGCGGCATCAATACCCATACCAAAGCTATTTTTTTAGAAAGTGCTTGCTTTAACGCCACCAGTATCCGCAAAACATCTATGCGCCATGGTTTAAGAACCGATGCCGCCACCCGTTTCGAAAAAGGGATTGATATTTCCAATACCGTTCAGGTACTGAAACGCGCTGCTATGCTGATTAAAGAACTCGCTGGCGGAGAAATTTCTAGTGAAATCACCGATATTTATCCCAACCCAAAACCTAGGGCTACCGTCTCCATAAAAAACCATTACCTTAAAAAATTAAGTGGCAAAAACTACCACGCCGATAAAGTAAAAAGAATTCTTACTGCGCTGGGTTTTAATATTGTGAAAGAAGGATTAGATGAATTGATGGTTGAAGTGCCTTATAGCAAACCAGATATTACTATTCCCGCCGATCTAGTAGAAGAAATATTGCGCATTGATGGGCTCGATAATGTGGCAATTCCTTCCATGATCAGCATCAGCCCCGCCGTAGAAAATTTGGGCATTAAAGAAAACCTGCGTGAGAAAATTGCCCATTTTTTAGTCGGCAAAGGCTTTACCGAAATCCTTACCAATTCCATCACTAATAGCAAATATTATGATGAGGCCGAATCTACTTCCTTGGTTAAAATGATCAATAACCTCAGCGCCGATCTGGATGCCATGCGCCCTTCCATGCTAGAAACCGGCCTCGAAACCATTGCTTATAATATCAACCGAAAACAAAATAACCTCCAGTTGTTTGAATTTGGAAAGACCTACCGAACCACAGAAACCGGTTTTCTGGAAGCCGAGCATTTTAGTTTACTCACCACCGGTAATTTACAAGAACAAGGTTGGAGATCTAAAACCATCCCACACGATTTTTTTGGCATGAAGGGATTGGCTTCTGCCATTCTTCAATGGTGTGGTCTTGCTAAAATAAAGTTTGAAGAAAACCTCGAAACCCCCAATACTTGCACTGTTTATGCCGAACGCAAAGCCATTGCAACCATTGTAACGGTGGCTGCCCACAAGCTAAAACAATTCGATATTAAACAGCCCGTTTTCCAGCTTAATATTCCTTTTGAACCGCTCTTACAAGCAGTCGCACAAAAGAAAATTGTGTACTGTGAAGTGAATAAATTTCCTTTAGTTCAGCGAGATCTAGCGCTGGTAGTGAATAAATCAACCCCTTTTGCAGCCATTGAAAAAGCAGTTCAACAACTGAATATTAAAAAATTGCAGCAAGTGCATTTGTTCGACGTTTTTGAAAGCGATAAATTGGGAGCTGATAAAAAGTCAATGGCAGTAAATTTCACCTTCTCCGATGACGCTAAAACGCTTACCGACACGGAGATTGATGGTATGATGAACAAGCTGATCCAATGTTTTGAGCAGGAAATAAACGCGGAAATAAGAAAATAAGCCCTTAATTTTCAACCATGGTGGTATTGAATGAATCTATTGCCCAGCTAAAGGAGAAATTACAGCTTCTACTGAAAGCCTATAAGCATATTCAAAAAGAAAACCAACAGCTTCAAAAAGAAGCAGTTGCACTGCATCAACAACAGGCTTTAGGTAAGCAAAAGCTTTCACAACTGGAACAACAACTGGCTGCTGCGCAATTATCGGGTGGTGGCATTGGCAATGATGCTGAGAAACAAAAACTTCAGCAAAAAATAGATGCTTACCTAAAAGAAATTGATAAATGTATTGCGTTATTACACGCCTAAAAATAAACCATGCCCGAATTAATCCCCATCAATATTGTGGTTGCCGACCGCAGTTATCGACTCAAAATTGAGGCTACTGACGAAGAAACCGTCCGCAAAACCGCCTTGCTTATCAACGACAAAATCAATGAATTCAAAACCCAATTCGCAGGTAAGGACGTACAAGACTATATTGCCATGGTTCTACTCTGGTTTGCCACCCAACCAAAAGAAAACAGCAATTCAGTGCTGCTAACACAAAACGCTGCCCAGCAAATTACCGATCTCACCCAACTGATTGACAAAGCACTTACCGAAATCTAAAATCTTCTCGTTATCTTCGTCCCAATCATTACTTATTATTATAAAATGAGATGTGATAAGACAAATAGGATTGTGAACAATTTAAAACCTTGCCAAAACCATGGATTCAGGAATATTATTAGTCATATCAGCCACAATTGCCCTTGTTGTAGGAATTGTAGCGGGTAGGTTTATTTTCGCCAAAAACACCAAAAAACAACTGGAAGACGCAGAATACCAGTCGCAAAACATCTTAAAAGAAGCCGAATTAAGGGCCGAGACCATTAAAAAAGAAAAGCAACTCGAAGCCAAAGAGCGTTTTGTACAACTAAAGAGCGATCACGATCGGGAAGTACTTGATAGGAATCGCAAATTGGGTGAAGCGGAAAACCGCATCAAACAAAAAGAGACCACCATCAACCAAAAAGAAGCTTCTTTGGAAAAACAATCCAAAGAAAATGATGCTATTAAAGAAAACCTGAACCGCCAGATTGAATTGGTGAACCAGAAAAGAACCGAATTAGAGAAACACCAAGAAGAACATATCCGTAGGTTGGAGAAAGTGGCGGGGTTAAGCGCGGAAGACGCCAAAGCCCAACTCATTGAAAGCCTAAAGCAAGAAGCCCATACACAGGCACTTTCACTTCAGCAAGAAATTATTGAAGATGCTAAGCTGAAAGCCAATAAAGAAGCGCGTAAGATTGTAATCCAAAGCATTCAACGAACAGCAGCAGAGCAAACCATTGAAAATACAGTAACTGTTTTCAACCTAGAAACAGATGAGATTAAGGGGCAGATCATTGGTCGCGAAGGTCGCAATATCCGCGCCATTGAAGCAGCTACTGGGGTAGATCTGATTGTAGATGATACGCCTGAAGCCATCATCCTATCTTCATTCGACCCGTTGAGAAGAGAAATAGCTCGTTTAAGCTTACAGCGATTGGTTTCTGATGGTCGCATTCACCCTGCTCGTATTGAAGAAGTGGTGGAGAAAACCCGTCGCCAGTTAGAAGAACAAGTGATGGAGATTGGAGAACGCACCGTTATTGAAATGGGCATTCACGGCCTTCACAAAGAATTGATTAGGATTGTAGGTAAAATGCGTTTCCGTTCTTCGTATGGACAGAATTTGCTCATGCACAGTCGCGAGACTGCCAACCTCTGTGGAATTATGGCTGCTGAACTGGGTATGAACCCCAAACTGGCCAAAAGAGCTGGATTACTTCATGATATTGGTAAAGTACCCGATGAAGAAACCGAATTGAGTCACGCCCTACTCGGCGCTAAGCTGGCTGAGAAATATGGTGAAAACCCGGCTGTTATCAATGCAATTGGGGCTCACCACGATGAAATGGAAATGTTATACGTGATTTCTCCTATTATTCAAGCTTGTGACGCCATCAGCGGCGCTAGGCCAGGTGCGAGAAGAGAAATTATGCAGCAATACCTGCAAAGAATCAAGGATTTGGAGAATTTGGCACTAGCTTATCAGGGTGTTGAAAAAGCGTATGCAATTCAAGCGGGACGTGAGTTACGCGTAATTGTAGAAGCCGATAAAGTATCCGATGTAGACAGTGACAAGCTGAGTTTTGAAATAGCCCAGAAAATACAGACTGAGATGACTTATCCCGGTCAAATTAAAGTAACCGTAATCAGAGAAAAAAGAGCGGTAAACGTAGCCAGATAGAAAAAGAAGTTTCAAATTTGAAACTTTCAATTATTTGCTTACCTTTGCCGTCCGCAAAAAATAACTATATGGACGCCGCAGTAAAATTTGTGCACGAGCAACTGACCACAACAAAAGCACACCCCAAGTTTAAAGCAGGTGACAACGTCACTGTGAATTATAAAATTGTAGAAGGTGGTAAAGAACGTATCCAGAGCTTTCGTGGAGACGTAATTAAATTACAAGGTACTGGTGCTACCGTATCTTTTACCGTACGTAAAATTTCTGATGGAATTGGTGTAGAACGTTTGTTCCCCATCCTTTCTCCAAATATTGATTCTATTCAATTGAATAAGGTTGGTAAAGTACGCCGTGCTAAACTATTTTACTTGCGTGAGCGCAGTGGTAAGCGTGCTCGTATTAAAGAAAAACGCTTCTAATAAAATTTATATTATAGAACGCTTCGATTTTATCGGAGCGTTTTTTTATGCCCCCATAGTTTTAGCATATATTTTATTTTTCGGGGGTAGATTTGTCTTAACTTCACGTTCTTAAAATAATTACTATGGGTAACTTCGGCTTTCAAGAATTATTAATCATTGGTGTAGTGGTTCTTGTTCTATTTGGTGGTAGAAAAATTCCTGAATTTATGAGGGGTTTGGGTAAGGGCATTCGTGAGTTCAATGATGCCAAAAATAATGTGAAGAAAGAACTAGAAGAAGGTATCAAAGAAAAAGACAGTACGCCTGCTTAATGTTCCACTTTAGCACTATTCAAGATTACCATACCGCATTACAGAACGGCCAAACCACCTGTGTGGAAACCGTTCATTTTTATTTGAATGCCATTCGCCAAAATGCGCATCTCAACGCTTTTCTTACGGTATATGAAGCAGAAGCACTTGCCAAAGCTGCCCTATTAGATGCGTCAAGAAAAGCCGGAGAGCCCATTCAAGCCTTGCACGGCGTAATTGTGGGTTTAAAAGATGTGATCTGTTACAAAGACCATCCCGTTTCTGCTGCTTCTAAAATCTTAGCCAATTTCAACGCTGTGTACAACGCGACTGCTACCCAACGGCTACTAGATGCTGGAGCTATTATTATCGGCCGCCAGAACTGTGATGAATTTGCCATGGGCAGCAGCAATGAGAACTCCGCTTTTGGGGCAGTAAAAAATGCCGCCGATATTACTCGCGTTCCTGGTGGATCTTCTGGTGGTTCCGCAGTTGCCATTCAAGCGGGTCTCTGCATGATTAGCTTAGGCAGTGATACAGGCGGATCCGTTCGCCAGCCCGCCGATTTCTGTGGTGTGATAGGCATAAAACCCTCTTACGGTAGAATTTCTCGTTATGGGCTGATTGCCTATGCTTCTTCTTTTGATCAGATTGGGATTTTCTCCGCCTCCTTACAAGATGCTGCGCTGGTTTTAGAAACCATTGCAGGAGAAGATGATTTTGACAGTACCGTCTCCCTTCGTCCCGTTGAAAAATATACCGCTGCTGTTCAAACTAATCCCGAAAAAAAATACCGGATTGCTTATTTTAAAGAAGCACTGAACCATCCCGCCTTGGATGCAGATATACAAAAACAAAGCTCCGCTTTTATTCAAAAAATGATCCAAGCGGGTCATACAGTAGAGGCAGTCGATTTTTCCTTGCTTAATTTTCTAGTACCCACTTATTACGTGCTTACTACTGCCGAAGCCTCCAGCAATTTATCGCGTTTTGATGGAGTACGTTACGGTCACCGAACCAAGCAAGAAAATATTGACCTTACCACGCTCTACAAAGCATCCAGAAGTGAAGGCTTTGGAGATGAAGTAAAAAGAAGAATTCTACTCGGCACTTTTGTTTTAAGCGAAGGTTATTTTGACGCTTATTTTACCAAAGCACAGCAAGTAAGGAGGCTACTGAAAAATAAGACCGACGAAATTTTTGCTTCCTACGATGCCATCATTTCTCCCACCGTTCCCGCACCCGCTTTTAAAATAGGCGAGAAATCGAACGATCCTATTGAAATGTTTCTGGCCGATATTTATACCGTATACCCCAATCTGGTAGGCATTCCAGCCATTTCCATTCCGCTTTTTACCCATACTAATAATATGCCTTTTGGTCTGCAAGTAATGACCAAAGCTTTTGATGAACTAACTTTGTTCCAAGTTTCGCAGCAGATGATGGAACTTAAATAGCTACCATGCGCATTGTATTGTTTATACTTTTTACTACCAGCCTTCATGCGCAGAGCGATAGTAGTATAGACAAGCTTAACTTTAAATCGCTGTTTAGAAATAAATTTGAGGCGGACAAACCCTATGCCGCACAACTCAACCCCAGAGCCATTTCTTTTGTGGACGATTATATGCGGAAATATGGCAAATCACTCGAAAAAATGAAATCCTGGGGAAAACCCTATTTTGATTTGTACGATCAAATTCTAGCCATCTACGGTATTCCCAAAGAAATGAAATACCTCAGTGTAATTGAAAGCAGGTTAAATGCGGGTGTTATTTCTTGGGCAGGTGCCGCGGGTCCATGGCAACTGATGGATTTTGAAGCCAAACGCTTGGGTCTCCGTGTAAGTTTTCCAGATGAGCGAATGGACTATATTAAAAGCACCCATGCCGCTGCTAAAATTATGCGCGAACGCTTTGCTGAATTCAATGATTGGCTTTTGGTGGTAGCTGCCTACAATGGAGGGGCTGGAAGGGTGCGGCAGGCTATTAGAAAAACAGGTAGCAGAGATTTTTGGGAATTGCAATACCATCTTCCGGAAGAAACCCGCAACCACGTTAAAAAATTTATTGCCACTCATTATGTAATGGAAGGTGGTGGTGGGTGGACTACCCTCACAGCCGCTGAAACCAAATATGCTAAAGAAAATACGCCCACAACTATCACCAACCTAAGCGCCGAAGACGCAGCCAATACCACCACCCTAGAAATAAGCGGTCGATTTCATTCCTTACTTGTGGCTAATGAATTACTCATGGATATTAAACAATTCAACCAATGGAATCCCGGCTTTGACAAAGTATTGGGGGAAGGGAAAAAATACAATTTTAGGTTAGAGAAATCTAAACTGCATCTATTCGAGGCCAAAAGAAATCAACTACTCGCAGCATCTATACGAGCATTAATAGAAGGTTCCCTTCCAAAATAATACCACCCAATTAATTCACCGCTTTATCTGCGCAACAACTGCTGGCAAATGCTTCTGGCTTGGCCTTGAACGCAAAACCCATACCTAGAATATAACCCATGGCTTCCCGCAATGCATCATTACTTTTGAACTGTGGATTGGTATTGATGTCAGCATGCACTTCCATATCAACCCCATATTCAATAAAAAGATTGCAAAGCTCATAAGCAATTTCAATGCTCTTGGCTACTTCTACCAACATCCTTTCTTTAATATGGTACTTTAGTTTGGTGCGCTCATTGTGGATATACATAAAGCCTCCATTGTGCTCACGTAAAAAAACTATTACGGTGGCAAACTCCGTATCATCGCCTTTAACTTGACTATCAGTGCCAATACACACTTTTAGTTTGGTTCCTGCTGCTGTTTCTTTTTTGATGGCTTCTTCTACCGCATCTTTGATGGGTAAAACAATGTTTTCTCCATTGAATTTTCTCCAACGCATAATTATAAGGTTTCTGTAAGTTACCCATCATTGCATACAAATACGCCAAATCAAGATGATCTTATTATTAACAGCAGTGGATAAAGGCCTTTTATGAGCAAGTTTGTCAGTTTTTAAAATTTTGTACGGATATTGACGTTTCAAACCCTGCGCAACATTGCGCTCTTTTTATGAAACTACTGCTACAATACCTCAAACCTTATAAATGGTTAATTGCTTTGGCTCTTGTTCTGGCTGCCATGAACCAGTCTTTCTCTATGCTGGATCCCTATTTTTTTGGTAAGCTACTCGATCAATACGGCATGCATCCCTTGCAAAAAGGCTATTTTAACCAATCCAAACAATTTGTTGCCACTGGCACCCGCACTGAATCGGAATTTATTTGGGGCGTTCTCGGCTTCTTAGGTATTTTAATAAGTGTTGCCATGGTATCTAGAATTGCCAAAGCTTTTCAGGATTATTTCAGCAATGTAATTGTGCAAAAATTTGGCGCTAAAATTTTTACCGATGGGCTGAAACACTCTATGCAACTGCCTTATCAAGAATTTGAAGACCAACGAAGTGGTGAAACCCTTTCCATCTTATCTAAAGTACGAACCGATACAGAGCGCTTTATCATTGCTTTTATCAATGTGCTATTTAGTATTCTAGTAGGCATTGTTTTTATATCAGTGTACTCATTTCGGCTCCACTGGAGCATCATGCCCATTTATGCAATAGGCATTGTATGCTTATCGGTGTTGACCAGTTTTTTAAGCAAACGCATCAAAGCCATTCAAAAAGATATTGTAAAAGAAACCACTACCCTTGCAGGTACTACCACGGAAAGTCTCCGAAATATTGAACTCGTTAAAAGTTTGGGGTTGACGGATCAAGAAATCAATCGCCTCAATAAAAACACCTATAAAATTTTAGGGCTTGAATTGCGCAAAGTAAAAAGCATTCGTTCACTCAGCTTTGTGCAAGGCACTTTTGTAAACCTACTTAGGCAAATTATTATGTTTACTTTATTGTGGTTGGTTTTTCAAGGAAAACTAACGGCTGGTGAAGTAATGACCCTTACTTTTTATTCCTTTTTTATTTTCGGGCCTTTGCAAGAAATAGGCAATATAATCCTGTCTTATAGAGAAGCGGAAGCATCGCTGAATAATTTTCATACCTTAATGCAGAAGCCATCAGAAGCCAAGCCCATCAACCCAAAAAATATAGGTAGCATTGGTGAGTTAACTTTCAACGATATTTATTTTAAACACAATACCTCTAAATACTATGCACTCGACGGTATTTCTTTCCAGGCTAAAAAGGGAGAAACCATTGCCTTTGTGGGTCCGTCTGGAGCTGGCAAAAGTACTTTGGTAAAAATGCTGGTAGGCTTATACAGTCCCGAAAAAGGCTCGGTTGAATACAACGCAATTAGTAGCAAGGAGATCAACTTAGATGAGCTTCGCAACCAGATTGGTTTTGTAACACAAGACACACAATTGTTTGCAGGTACCATTAAAGAAAATCTTTTATTCGTTTGTCCCAATGCCAGCGATGCCGAAATAATAGAAGCCCTGCATAAGAGTAGTTGCAACAACTTATTACAACGTGCCGAAAACGGAATTAGCTCTATGATTGGAGAAGGGGGACTAAAACTAAGTGGGGGTGAAAAGCAGCGATTGTCAATTGCGAGGGCATTAATCAGGCATCCGCAATTGCTTATTTTTGATGAAGCCACTTCTTCGCTCGATAGTATTACCGAAGAAGAAATTACCAATACCATTCGCAGCATCTCTTCCTTAAAAGAACAGATTACGGTAATGATTGCGCATAGGCTTAGCACCATCATGCACGCAGATAGAATTTATGTACTGGAAAAAGGCAAAGTGGTGGAGACAGGCAACCACCATCAATTGCTGGAAGAAAAAGGTTTGTATTATGCCATGTGGAGGCAGCAGATTGGAGAACGAAAAGCTTAGTAATATTCGCCCTTAATCCTTCAACATTTGGCTGATCTTATCTACCAACTCACCTTTGGTAATGGGCACTCCCATAATTTTATTATAGCCTTTTGCATCCACCATATATTGGTCGCGGATAATTTTTATCAATTGTCCATTGTTGATTTCTGGAATCAGCACCTGATCAAAAGCGGCAATAATCTCACCCAAATTTTTGGGGAATGGTCGCATATAACGGATATGGGCGTGACTCACAGCGTGGCCTTCTGCCTGTAATTCCAATACAGCACTTTTAATTGCGCCATAGGTTGAACCCCATCCAAGCACCAATATTTTACCAGTTTCAGGGCCGCTATCAATGGTTTGTAAAGGAATATAATTGGCTATCATATCTACTTTTGCTTGACGAGTTTTCACCATATGCTGGTGGTTCTCTGCATCATAGCTGATATTACCCGTGATGTCTTGTTTTTCCAATCCACCAATTCTATGTTCCAGCCCAGGCGTGCCTGGAACAGCCCAGGGACGAGCCAGTTTTTCATTGCGTTTGTAAGGCAGATACTTTTCTTCATCATCTGCCAATGCTTGCTTAAACACCACTTTAATAGGGGTTAAATCCGCACTCTGCGGAAACTTCCAAGGCTCCGCGCCATTGGCGATATAACCATCACTCAACAAAATTACGGGTGTCATATGTTCTACTGCAATTCGCACCGCTTCATAAGCAACGTCAAAACAATCGCTCGGTGTTGATGATGCAATGATGGGCATGGGACATTCCCCATTTCTACCATAATAAGCCTGCAATAAATCGCTCTGTTCGGTCTTTGTAGGTAAACCAGTAGAGGGTCCACCGCGTTGAATATTTATAATCAACAGCGGAATCTCTAACATTACAGCCAACCCCATTGCTTCGGTCTTTAAAGCCATACCGGGACCAGAAGTGGTGGTAATACCTAAAGAACCGCCATAAGCTGCACCAATGGCAGCGGTAATACCTGCAATTTCATCTTCGGCCTGAAAAGTACGAATACCAAAAGTTTTGTACTTACTTAAATCGTGTAAAATATCGGATGCAGGCGTAATGGGATAAGTGCCAAGAAAAATAGGTAGCCCACTTTTTTCGCTGGCAGCAATCAATCCCATACTCAAAGCTTGGTTACCCATGATGCTTCGGTATAGTCCGGGTGCCATTTTGGCTTTTTCTACTGTATAGCGGGTAGTGAAAGTCTCGGTAGTATCCCCATAATTATATCCTGCCTGAAGTACTTTAATATTACTCTGTAAAATATTTTCTTTCTTGCCAAATTTCTCCTGTAAAAAGTCGATCGTATTATCGAGTTTTCTGTTGTACATCCAATAAATAAAGCCCAGTACAAACATATTCTTAGCCCGATCTCTTTCTTTGGTACCGAGATCGGTAAATTCCTTCAGCGACTCACGGGTGAGTTTGGTCACGTCAATTTTAATCAATTCAAAAGCATCAAGGCTTCCATCTTCCAATGGATTAATGCCATCGGGATAATTGGCGAGTCGCAAATTCTTCGCATCAAATCCGTCAATATTGGCAATGATTTTCCCCCCGGGCTTGATGGCTTTCAAATTCACTTTTAAAGCAGCCGCATTCATGGCTACCAACACATCGGCTATATCACCCGGTGTAAATACTTTATTAGAAGAGAAATGCAACTGAAAACCACTCACACCGGGGAGGGTTCCTATGGGAGCACGGATCTCGGCAGGAAAATCAGGAAAAGTAGCTAGGTCAATTCCCAACATGGCTGTATTATTGGTAAATTGTTGACCCGTTAACTGCATTCCATCTCCACTGTCTCCTGCAAATTTGATCACCACATTCTGTAAAACTGCTGCTGTATTGTCCATCTCCATTTTTTGTGGCAGCGAAGGTAGTATTTCTACACCTGTTTTTTTCTGCCCTTTCGGCATCTTTTTTTGAATTTCCTGCTTTCATAAGTATATAATGACTTCAAAACCACCTGTTAAAGTTAAAAATGATTGTAGAAAAGCCCTTGGAATGAATTTTGTTTATTGTAAATTTGAAATAGAAAATTTTAGCACTATGGCAATTTTTAAATCGGGTAACCCTACCCTAACAGAGAAAATGTTCGATAAAAGTCAGTCACTAGACGCTTCATCGCAAGGTGTAATGACGGTAAGAGGTTCTATGAACAAGTTCGGTTTTATGATGATCATGCTGATGGCCGGAGCCGTTTACAACTGGCATTTATTTGAAGAGATGAAGCAAAGCACCATGAATATTTTAATGATGGTGGGTATATTTGGTGGCTTAATTGCCGCAATTGGCATCATGTTTAAACCCAATTGGGCACCTGTATTGGCACCTATTTATGCCTTATTAGAAGGTTTATTTGTGGGCGGTATTTCCGCTATTATGAATGCAGCTTTTGCTGAAAAATATCCGGGTTTGGTAATGCAAGCCGTGGGGCTCACTTTTGGCGTAGCATTGTCTATGTTTTTATTGTACAATTTTCGGGTAATAAAAGCTACTGAACGTTTCAAATCTATCATTTTAATGGCCACCATGGGCATAGGTATTTTTTACTTAATCACTATGGTATTGGGCTTCTTTGGCGTGAACATAGATTTTATGCGAGACAGTAGTATGTTGAGTATTGGTATTTCTTTGTTTGTAGTAGCGGTAGCCGCATTGAATTTGATTCTTGATTTTGATATGATTGAACAAGGCGCAGAAAGAGGTGCTCCTAAATTCATGGAATGGTATGGTGCTTTTGGCTTAATGGTTACCATTGTTTGGTTGTACATTGAAATGTTAAAGCTGTTGAGCAAGTTGGGAAGTCGCGACTAAACCCATATCATATATATTTTTACAAAACCCTTCCCACAAGTAAGGGTTTTTTTATACCGCTGCCTTTTGAAATAACTTTAACTTAGAGCAGAAAATTAACAGCGCATGAATTTTAATAGACAGTCATTCAGCAACGAAGAGTTAGTTTATATATACAGAAACCTATTGCTGCCGAGAATGATTGAAGAAAAAATGTTGGTGCTATTGCGCCAAGGAAAAATAAGCAAATGGTTCAGTGGCATTGGTCAAGAAGCCATTTCAGTAGGTGCTACTTTAGCATTAAAACCCGATGAGTGGATTATGCCTTTGCATAGAAATCTAGGGGTATTTACCAGCCGACAAATGCCGTTAGAGAAATTATTCATGCAGTGGCAGGGTAATAAATCGGGCTATAGCAAGGGCCGGGAACGCAGTTTTCATTTTGGCTCCAAGCCCTATCATATCTGCGGAATGATTTCACACCTAGGCCCCCAATTGGCTATTGCAGATGGGGTGGCACTGGCATATAAATTGCGCAATGAAGAAAAAGTATCGCTGGCTTTTTCTGGTGATGGCGGTACTAGTGAAGGTGATTTTCATGAGGCATTGAATGTAGCTGCCGTATGGAATTTACCCGTAATTTTTGTGATTGAAAACAATGGTTATGGACTCAGCACGCCCGTTAATGAACAGTATCGTTGCGAGAATTTGGTGGACAAAGCTATGGGCTATGGCATGGAAGGCATAAAAATTGATGGCAACAATATTCTTACCGTTCTAGAAACCATTAAAGGAGTTCGCGACTATTGCATAAAAAACCAGCGACCTTATTTAGTTGAGTGTACTACTTTTAGAATGCGCGGTCACGAAGAAGCCAGTGGCATTAAATATGTTCCCAAAGATTTATTGGAAGAGTGGGGCAAGAAAGATCCTATAAAAAAATATGAGCAGTTTCTGCTGAATGAAAAAATTATTTCAGAAATGGAGATTGCCGATATCCGTAATGAGTTTAAAAAATATATTGATGATGAGCTGGCATTGGCCAATCAAGCTGCAGCAATGGTGGTAGATGAGGAGGAAGAGTTGGCGGATGTTTATGCGAAGCAGACGAATGACGATGGACGAATGACGAATGACGATGGACAAATGACGATGGACGATGGACGAACGACGAATAACAGAGAGGCAAGATTAATTGATGGCATTTCAGAAGGATTAAAACAGAGCATGAAAACCCATCCCAACCTGGTATTGATGGGTCAGGACATTGCAGAATACGGTGGGGCTTTTAAAATAACAGAAGGCTTTGTAGCGCAATTTGGGAAAGACCGTGTTCGCAATACCCCCTTATGCGAAAGTGCCATTGTAGGCGCCTGTCTGGGTATGAGTCTGGAAGGATATAAAACCGTGATGGAAATGCAGTTTGCAGATTTTGTGACCGTTGGATTTAACCAGATTGTAAATAACCTTGCTAAAATTCATTATAGGTGGGGGCAAAATGCCGATGTAGTAATTCGTATGCCCACAGGTGGTGGCGTAGGCGCAGGGCCTTTTCATTCACAAAGCAATGAAGCTTGGTTTACCCATGTACCTGGATTGAAAATAGTGTATCCTTCCAATCCACGAGACGCAAAAGGCTTGCTTATTGCTGCCATTAATGATCCCAATCCTGTGCTCTATTTTGAACACAAAGCACTCTATAGAAGCATCAGCGGTGAACTGCCTGCTCACTACTATGAAATTGAAATTGGCAAAGCCGCCATTGTTCAAGAAGGAGATGATATTACTATAATTACTTACGGTGCTGCAGTGCATTGGGCTACTGAATACCAACAAGAACATCCAGAAATATCGCTGCATATTATTGACCTGAGAACTTTGCTGCCACTAGATTATGATGCTATTAAAGCCGCCGTTAAAAAAACAGGTAAAGTACTTTTATTGCATGAAGACAGTCTAATAGGTGGCATTGGCGGAGAAATAAGCGCATGGATTAATGAACACTGTTTTGAATTACTTGATGCGCCTATAATCCGCTGCGCTTCACTAGATACACCCATTCCGTTCAACCTAGAATTGGAGAAAAACTTTATGGCCAAAAGCAGATTAGCTGCAAAAATTGACCAATTAATTCACTATTGATTTTCAACAGCCCCATGTACAAAAAACTAATTTTACTACTGGCAGTCTACCTTTTTCAGTCGCAAATTTTTGCACAAAGCAATCCAAATATTGAATATGCTGCTCCTTTTTTTGCGGATACGATGCGTGCAAAAAAAATAAAATCATTGGCCCCGATAATAGATAAAATGTATGCTGATTATGCAATGGCCAATCATTTACCCGGCTATGCGTATGGTATTGTGGTTGATGGGGAACTGGTGGTTTCTGGTGCGGGTGGTTTTACCGATATCAGTAAAAAAACAAATGCAAATACCCGCTCTATGTTTAGAATAGCATCTATGAGCAAAAGCTTTACTGCTATGGCTATCCTAAAACTTCGCGATGATGGTAAGTTGAAATTAGACGACCCAGCATCTATATATATTCCTGCATTAAAAGCACAAAAACTTACCAACGATGCCGCTGAAATTACCATCAGAGAATTGATGACGCACGCGGCGGGATTTCCGGAAGACAATCCTTGGGGTGATAGACAATTAGCCGATACCGAAGAAGATTTGATAGCACTTTTTAAAAAAGGTATTTCTTTTTCTACTGTAAACGGAACAGCTTATGAATACAGCAATCTAGGCTTTGCTACATTGGGGCTGATTATTAAAAAAGTAACGGGCATTTCTTACAACGAATATATTGCACAAAATATTTGGAAACGATTGGGTATGCAAGCTTCTTGGGAATACAGTAAAGTGCCCGAAACTCAATTGGCAAAAGGATATAGATGGATTAATGAAAATTGGAAAGAAGAAGCATTGTTGCACGATGGTATTTATGGTGCTATGGGTGGCATGATCAGTTCAATAGAATCTTTCAGCAAATACCTTGCCTTGCACCAACAAGCATGGCCAGCAAGAAATGAGGAGGAAAATATTATTATCAAAAGAAGTTCTTTGCGCGAAATGCACCAACCTTGGCGATTCAATAACCTGAACCCGCTGTATAAATATTCGGATGGAAGAAATTGTGCAGTGGTAAACGGCTATGGTTATGGCTTGGCTATTATGCGCGATTGCGACAATAAAACAATAGTGGGGCATAGTGGAGGCCTGCCAGGATTTGGCAGTAACTGGCGTTTTATGCCCGATTATGGGGTTGGATTAATGTTCTTTGCCAATCTCACCTACGCTCCTACAGCAGCCTTTAATATTCGGGTAATAGATACGCTGGTAAAACTAGCTGCCCTTAAACCAAGAACCCTTATTGCATCGCCCGTTTTGCGACAAAGAAAAAATGAGTTGGTAAAATTACTGCCTGCATTTAATGGCGCCGTTGAATCGGGAATTTTTGCAGAGAATTTTTTCATGGATTATTATATTGACTCGCTAAAGCGCCAAGCAATGGGTATTTATGAAAGCATTGGAAAAATTATTTCAATAGGAGAAATAATACCAGAGAACCAGTTAAGGGGCAGCTTTAGCATTCATGGAGAAAAAGGAAAAGCAATGGTTTTTTTCACACTTACACCCGAGAATCCAGCATTGATTCAGGAATATAATATTAGGTTATTGAAGTAGGTTGAATGCGTTTGATTTGTTGGTTCATGATGTAAAAAAATAGGGGCGGTATATGGGCCAGAATCATCATGCCGGGATAGCCTGTCGGCATTTGTGGTGCGTGATCATGGTGTTTAAGAACCTGGTATTTTCTGCTGGCTAAATAATGGTGATCACTGTGTCGGCTTAGTTCGAATAGGGTTATTCGCCCTATAATATGATTGCTATTCCAACTATGAATGGGCAATGCACGCTCAAATTTACCCGGTGCAATTTCTTTTCTACGCAAGCCATAGTGTTCAATATAATTTACGGATTCTAATAAAGCAATGCCCATAGCAGCAGCCAATAAATAAAAGCCGAGTATTTGCGTACCAAAAACAAATGCAATCAACCCAATAAAAATAAATTGAATAAGGGTGTACTGCACCATTTCATGCTGCCAGCTCCAAATAGAAATCCCCTTTCGTTTTGCCTCTTTATTGGCAATTTCCCAGGCACCTAGGTAAGAATAAAAAATAGTTCTAGGATAAAAAGCAAAAACAGATTCACCCAGTCGCGCACTTGCCGGATCTGCATCAGTGGCAACCCTTTTGTGATGCCCTTTATTGTGCTCAATAAAAAAGTGCATATAGAGGGAAGTGAGCAATAAAGCTTTGGCCAAAAACTGTTCAAATTGATTGGCACGGTGACCCAATTCGTGACCCACATTAATTCCAAAAATACCACAAAGCAACCCCATGCTCAGCACTCTTCCAGTAATATCAACAGCGGTTAATTCAGTAGATTTTAAAGCGTAGAGAAAAAAGCCAAGGGCAGCGAATTGACAAACAACAACCCCGTATAAGAGAAAGTCGTAGCGCCTATCAGCACGAGCCAATTCTTCTTCGGCACTGCTCAAATTCAGTGGATTGGGAGGGACCACCAATTCCAATAAGGGAATAAAAATATAAGCCCAAATCATGGGAAGAAAGCAAAGCCAGCCTTTGTTAGAAAAAGCAATACCAGCCAATATGAACAGTATAAAGGGAGCGCAAAATTTAAAAATCCGCCAATGCATACAATCGCTTTAGTTCAAGTTAGTGAAAATAGTTGAAAACCTAAAAGAGTGGAGGCATAAGCCAGTTCCAACTCAATGGTAAATCAGGGTATTGCAATATATAACCCTTACCTTATAGATAAGGGTTATATATGGGTTATCTATAGCTTATATATGGCTTATCTATGAATTATGCCTTAGATTTGATTAAATATTATTTAATGAAAGCATTGTACTTACCAGCTATAATCCTTTGCTTTATTGGCACTTCCTTATCGGGTCAGTCCATCAAAAGAATCGACGGTAGTAAAATCAGTATTGACAGCCTAAACTCAAAAATTGAGTATCTCATGAAAGCTGCAAATGTTTCTGGTGTTGCCATTTCAGTATTCAATAAAAATAAGCCCGTATTGAGCAGTACTTATGGGCTGGCCAATGTTCAGAAAAATATTCCATTCCTTCCTTCTTCAATAATGTATGGGGCATCGTTTGCAAAAACAGTATTTGCTTATATTGTTATGCAGTTGGTGGAAGAAAAAATAATTGAGCTCGACAAACCCCTTGTAGATTATTTACCCAAAGATCTGACCGACTATAAATTGAACGGCTGGCGCAGGGGGTATCAAGATTTAAAAAGCGACGAGCGCTATAAAAAAATAACGGCTCGCATTTGCTTAACCCATACCACAGGTTTTCCCAATTGGCGTTGGTTTGAAGTAGATAAAAAAATAAAAATAAAGTTCGAGCCAGGCACTCGCTACAGCTATTCAGGTGAGGGACTTTATCTGCTTCAATTTGTTATAGAACAAATAACGGGGAAGGACTATGAAACACTTTCACAAGAGCGGGTATTTAAGCCTTTTGGGATGATGAATACCAGTCAAGTTTGGCAAACACGTTTTGATTCAAGTATCTGCTACGGACACAATGCAAATGGGCAAGCTTATGAGTTAATGAAATGGAAGGAAGCAAGTGCTGGGGGTTCTATGAGTACTACATTGGAAGATTTTACAAAATTTTATACCGCACTCATCAGTCGTAAAAATATCTCCAAGAAAAGCTTTGAAGCAATGACGAGCAAGCAGATAAGGATACGCTCAAGAGCACAATTTGGGCCATTATCAAAAGTAGATAGTACTGATAATGATGCAATAGAATTAGGGTATGGACTGGGAGTGGGTGTATTACAATCAGCTTTTGGTCGCGCTTTTTTTAAAGAAGGTCATGATGAAGGATGGGGGCATTATTCCATCTGTTTTCCCGATAAAAAAATTGCAGTAATAATCATGACCAATAACGATAATGGAGAAAGTATTTTTAAGGAACTATTAGCCTACTCCATTGGCGATATCTTTACGCCTTGGCAATGGGAAAACTATATACCTTATGATCAAAAAAAATAAATCGGGGAAATAAAAATAACAGAATCAATCTTCATTAAATAAAAAGGTGAAATTGATTTTTTTTGATGGGCGATTTCATTAAAGTGTTTGGCAATGGGTAGCGTTTATAAAAAAATCAACCATTTTTCAGAATTCTATCGGCAAGTTTTGGTGAAACTCTACTTATGAATTTCAATAATTTTGATTTCCCAATGTAGCTCTCATATTTATTGTTTTTAAAATCATTTAAAAATTCAACTACTAATTTTTCAGGCGTTAATTTATTTTTACCACGCCCTTCTGTCATTGGGGTTTCTACTAGTGGGGGCAGTATCTCAAATACTTTTACATTTGTTCCTTCCAATTGATAACGAAAAGCTTTTGTAAAATTATGTATAGCAGCTTTTGTTGCACAATAAACGGGTGCTGATTTCTTAGGTGAAATAGCCAACCCGCTACTTATATTTACAATAGCTGCATTTTCATTTTTTAACAATGTTGGCAATAGCAAACCGCAAAGTTTAATAGTTGATGTAAGATTTGCACTCACTTCATAATATACTTTATTGGTAATATTTTGTTCGGTTAAAAAGTCATAATTGTATTGAATAGCTGCATTGTTAAACAGCATATTCAATTGTGGATAATATTGCTCTATAAAAACAATAAGCCCATCAATTTCTGTTTGTTTGGTGAGGTCACATTGAAAAATAACAATTTCAGGGAATTGAACTTTTACTTCATTCAATTTTGTAATGTCTCTAGCAACTATAATAATTTTACTCCCCACTTCATAAAAAGTTTTTAAAAGTGCTAGTCCAATTCCTGATGAACCACCTGTAATGAGTATGGTATTGCCTTCTAGTATCATTTATAAAGCGATTTTAAGTTCCCTTTAATTTGAAATTCCGTTAATGCTTCAAGATACAATTTATTAAATGCTTCATTAGAATATGGGTTTTGGCTCGTAATTAATTCTCTATCTCTTACTGCAAAATTCCCTGCTGGTGATCCCTTTGCATATTTTAATCCCAATTTTTTAAGCTGTTTGGCTATTTTTCTGTTTTTCGGTTTGCCTTTCATTACAAAGTTTTCAATAAAAAACTCTTCTAATCCTGTAACAGAATTCACTTTATAGCCTATAAATGGGTTTTCTACTTTTGGGATAGAAAGTATCAAGGCTGGTGCGTGACATATCAAACCAATTGGCTTACCATTTTGCGAAAAATCTTTTAGAATACTGGAAATATTTTTGTCGTAAAATAAATCAACCATTAAGCCTTGTCCTCCTGGAATAACCATTCCAGTATAATTGTATATATTTTCAATGGCTTGTTCTAAAGAAAGCGGTTTATTGAAATTAAGGTTATGCTTTACAAATTCTGTTGCTTCGCTAATTAGTGTATCTTTTTTTCCCCAATATTTTTTGTTGTAACTTTCTTTATCAATAGAAGAAACAATACCATTGGGGGTTGCAAAATCTACATCATAACCTAAATTCGAGATCTCTTTGTAAGCCAAGTAAAATTCACTCAAAAAAACACCCGTTTCTGGATAGGTTTTTCCGTTTTTGAGTTGTAACTCCTTTGCAGCACTCATGATAAATACCACTTTTTTCCGTTGTGCTTGTAGCGTAAATGACACCAGTAACAAGGCAACAATTAATAATTGTATTGATTTCATTTTTTATAATTTAAAAGAGATTAGTTTTTTAAGCGAAAACTGATGCCTGTTCTAAGAAACAGGCTTGATTTCAAATCAAAATTTTGATTTTGTATTAACTTAAAGTTGCTGTTTAATATTTCATAATTCCGTATTGGTGCAAACCCAATTTTAAAATGTGCGAAAACCTGTTTATAAATACGATGTGAGGCTGTTGGTGCAACCAAAAGTTGAAAAGTTCTAAAATAGTTTGAGGTTTCAGCACCTAATTGAAAAGGGGAAATTCTTGAAATTGCTCCATCAACAGTGGCGAATAGTCCAAATTCAAAGTTATCAGATTGCTTGTACAGGAAATTGGCGTTAGGGTAAATAAGTTCAGCTTTTACTTTTTTACTATCGTAGTATAATGAACCAAGTGGAACAAAAGCATTACGGGCAAAATCATTATTTAATGCCCCTCCAATTCCTATTTTAAAATTAGGATTGCCTTTGATTGCATACGTGGCAAGTACTGCTACCTGTGGAAAAAAATCTTTACTGTTTACAGATTGGCTTAAATCAGTACGCAACATGATACGTGGGAGTGCAACTATTTCCCATTTTGTATTCAGTTGCACTCGAATAATTGCTGTGTAGCGAATATCGTGTAGTGTTGTAGGAAATTTTTTGCTTTGCGAAAATGTATTATCGTATTCAAAATTCGAATTACGATAGTAAACCGCATTAAATATTTTTATCTTTTCACCAATTTTTATGGCAGGTGCTGTTGCATTAAATTCCAAAAAATTAGTAGTTAGGTTTCCATTTTTAGGATCAAAATCAGCCTTTGGCAAGAATGAATAATTGAAGTAAATAGGGTCGTTTAATGTTTGAGCAGTTACGCTAAATGAGATAAGCAAGATCGCCCCGGCTATAAAAAATCTTTGCATCATATTTATAATTTATGATGCAAAGAAACTAGGAAAATTTTTGGTGTGCATTTACATATGTAAAGAAAAAATGTTTTGCTAAAATTATGGTAACTAATTTTTAGCTGCTGTCCAAATATCTGTTTTACCAAAAAGGCTAATGCCTATATACCCCCTTACTTTTAAGTGATTTTCATTTTCTAGGGTTAAAATACAATTGTATATTTTTCCGTTTCTACCGTCATAAATCTGCCCATTTTTATATGTATTGCCAGCTTCGTGAGTAAAGTTTGTAAGCATTAAAGAGCCTAAAACTTTATTGTTTTGTTTACTTAAGTCTGGATTGTTTTTATCGATTTTTTCAATTCCATTTTCATCTTTTGGCTCTTTAAGCCAAACAATTTTTCCGAAATATTTTAGACCAGATTTAAAAATTTGAATTTTTACCGTTTTTTCTCCGTTGTACCATATTTTACAGATATCATCAGGAGAGTTTTGAGCCGAGGCAGCAGTATACATTAGACAGAATAGTGATAATAAAAGAATTTTGTTCATGTTTTTATATTCCATGAAGTCAAAATTATTTTATTAAAGTTTCAATTTCATTTACATATGTAAATAAAGCTACCTCTCAGAAAATTTTCTTCTAATTCTACTTAGTTGAGTTGGGGTGATGCCAAGGTAAGAGGCAATTTGATATTGAGGGATTAATTGTTCTAGTTGGGGATATTCTTTACGGAATATTAAGTACCGTTTGTCAGCTTCTAATAATACAATTTCAATTTCTCTTTTTTCTTTTTCTACAAAATAGAATTCAGCCAATTTTCTTCCAACTCTTTCAAAGTCGGGACAAAGGTCGTAAAGTTTTGTTATTTCCGCATATTGAGCAACTAAAATTACGCAGTCTGTCAATGCTTGTTGAAAAATTATATTTGGCATTGATGTAACCAAAGACGAGTACCCACCAATAATATTATTTTGAATAAAAAAATGTTTGTTGTACTCTATTCCTTCATTGTTTCTATAAAAAGCCCTGATAATACCGCTCTGTAAAAAACCAATTTGTTTTGCTGTTTCTCCTTCTTCAATAAAATAGGCACCTTTTGTAAGTTTTTTTTCAGAAAATAGCAGTTCTATCCTATCCCAAGTTTTATCTTGAATTGGTGAAATAGCATTTAGATATTTTTGTAATTCTTTCAATGGTTACAGGTTTATTTAAAAGACAAATAAGGATATTATTACATTGTGAAACTGGAATTTAAAAGCACAAATTTTTATTAGAATTCCCAACTTTTCAAATTTAGCATTTATGCCCCTCTTTTGACAATATCTTGTGGGCTTTATCTACTCGATAGTGAAGTTGTTAAGTGTGTAGTTGGCGTTTCGTCCGCCTTCACTAGTTTGCTGCAAGATACCTTTTTCTACCAAGTCTTTTATATCACGCAATGCAGTGTCTGTTGAAACTTTGGTGATTTTCGCCCATTTTGAGGATTGCAGTTTTCCGTCAAATCCATCAAACAACCTATTTAAAACGGTGCGTTGGCGTTCGTTGATTGTTATGTTTTGATACAGTCTCCAAAATTCAGCTTTACGCAGAATGCGCTGCGTGGTATATTCAGTAGCATGCATTGCGTTTTTGAGGCAATGCAAAAACCATTCGAGCCATTCGGTAATATCTCCGTTGCTATATTGTGTTTTTTGCAATACTTGGTAATACCGTTTGCGTTCTATTAAAATTTGGCTGGACATACTGTAAAAACGTTCACCACTACTCTCGGAACGGGCAAGCAGCATATCTGTTATGGCTCTGCCTATACGTCCGTTTCCATCATCAAAAGGGTGAATGATGATAAACCAAAAGTGTGCAATGGCTGCTTTTATTACAGGATCGAGTTGATTATCGTTGTTGAACCATTCTAAAAACTTGTCCATTTCAGCTTTTACCAACTTGTGATTTACGGCTTGGTAGTGGATTTTTTCTTTGCCCATAGCGCCCGACACTACCTGCATTTCGCTTGTACGATATTTACCCACTTCTATGGCGTAAGGTCCGCTGTACCCAGTAGGAAAAAGTGCTGCATGCCAGCCAAACAAACGTTTTTCGGTTAAGCGTAAAGTGTAGCGTTGGGTAGCATCAAGCATCATTTCTACCACGCCTTCTATGTGGCGACTGCTAGGCACAAGCCCTGCGGTGTTAATGCCCAATCGTCTAGCTATAGAAGAACGCACTTGGTTGTAATTGAGCAATTCGCCTTCAATTTCACTGGATTTTATCACATCTAAAGTAAGTGCTGTAAGTGTGGCCTCTTCTTTGGCCGTAAAACCTAGGGTGTTCATCTGCCCAATTATTTTGCCCTGCATTAATTTTACTTCGCCAAATACAGCATTGATGGCTTTATCATTCCACAAAAAGTTTGTCCATTTGCTGTATTCGTAGATGTATTTTGGCATGGTTCAAAATTATATCTACGGTGAAAATATGAATTATTTACCGCAAATATGCGGTTATTAATAAGGTTATTTGCCGCATTATAAATTGGAGGAATGTATTAAGCACTTCTTTTGCCTCATTCAACCAGTTTTTTATCCATCACCACTTCTAGTTTTCCTGTATTGTTCCCCATTAACCATTTTGCAAATCTGATTTCTCCTTTACTAGCAGGTTGCATAATGCTTCTGATCTGTAGTTTTTGGAACAGCCGCTGTGAAAGGATTTTTTTCATACAGGCAAATAGTCTGGCATCGCCACCAGAAACAATATGGAGTTTTCCTTTTTTGTTGTTTGCTGCTTTCCAAATTTGATTGGCAATATTGGAAGGAGAGGTTACGTGTGAAAGTGAAGCTTGTGCAGAAAAAAAGTTTTTGTAATACGGTTTGTAAGCTTGGAAGGTATTTTTTATTTCGCCTGTACCATCTTGCAACTTGGTAAAAATTTTAGTGGCGTGTGTACCAGGATAAATTGCTTTTACTTCAATATTAAATGGCGATAATTCTATCCCTAAACATTCTGTTAAGCCCCGAACAGCCCACTTGCTACTGCCATACGCACCAATGTAAGGATAATTAAATTGAGCACTTGAAGAGGCAATATTTATAAACATTCCTTCCATATTGTTTCGGAAATGTGGTATAAATGCTTTGGTTACGGCAAAAACACCAAACACATTAGTTTCGTATTGGGCTTTTATTTGTTCCATTGTAGAGGTTTCTGTTGGCCCCATTAGGCAATAACCCGCATTATTTACTACAATATCTATTTTGCCAAACTTTTTAATAGCCATTTCGGCAACTGAGTTTACCTGTTCAAAATTTGTAAGGTCCAATTCATAAACGGTTACATTGGGTAAGGCTTTGAAAAGGTCTGTATTAACGTAATTGCTTTTTACGGTGGCAATCACGTTCCAGCCTTGTTTTGCAAATAGTTCTACGGTGGCTTTACCAATACCCGAACTTGTTCCAGTAATAAAAATTGTTTTGTTCATTGATAATGTATTTTTAGAGTTAGATATAGTGTTTAAATTAAAACTGACTAGTCGGTCATATTAAACATTAAATTTTTTATCTTATCATACCCCAAAGCAATTCAAAACTTTGCTCAATGGTATCATGTTGTTGCACTTTTGTAAATGGTTTTGAGCTAAGATATTGGTACACGCCAAAAGTTTGACTGCTTATGAGTGAGTAAACAAAATCAACGGGTAACTTTTTAATTAAGCCTTTATCAATCCCATTTTGAATTAGAGTTAAATGTGGCTTAACTTGATTTTGAATAATTTCTTGCTCCACTTTCCCAATGTATGGGGAGGAATGAAACTGCTGAATAAACTTGAATTTCACCGCATTGTCCAATGCCCAAAATAAGGAAGCCAAAAATTGAGATTTCATTACCTCTCTTACATTATCCGACTTTGCAGTATTTTTTTCAATGTATTTAGCCATCTCCTCCTTAACCGAAACATACAAAGCCGTTACCAATTCGTCTTTCGTGTTAAAGTATTGAAATAATGTACCGTTGGCAACACCTGCTTCCTGAGCAATTTTGCTTGTAGCAGTACCGTGAAAACCATTTTCTACAAATAGCCTTAAAGCAGCTTCGATTATTTTATCTTTCTTATTCATTTATAATATGATTGACTAATCAGTCGCAAAGATAAGTATAAAATTCATACCCATAATATTTTGTAAACAATTTTTTCTTTGGTGTGAGATATTGGGTTTTAAGGTACAGATCACGGTTTGTATGAAACCGAAAGCTGAGCCTTACACCAGTGCCCGATCGAATCCACTTAGCCCCGCTTTTGGTAAAAACCAAATTAGCTGTTCGATACTATTTTCACGTTATATTTTATTTTTTACAACTTTACTTTCTCTTAGTGATTTCATTTGAGCAATAGCAGCTCTGTTGAGTTGGATTAGTCTATCACTTTGCGAGATAAAACCAAGTTGCTTTTTAGAAACAATCTTTTATTCCGCTCTTTCAATTGGAAATGTAACACAACGAAATGCACCTCCCAAATCTGAATGCCGATCAAAATTGACTGTTTCTACATTAAACCCTTTTTTTAATAATTCTGCTTTAAGTTTTGTATGCTTTTTTTGAACAACAACGGTTTTTTCGTTGATCACAAAAACATTTGTGCCTAATGCTTTCCTTGTTTTGCTATCTACTTCTATAAAGTCATATTCACCTAATGGATATGGCAGAGGTAATTTCAACGAACTTTTGTGAATTATTCCTTTTTTATTTCCTATAATCGTCATTATACAGTCTAGATGAAGTATTGTTTTATCTGCAAATTCTAAAGGTATCACCTTGTATTCATTTCCTAACTGTGCTTTAAGCCAGTTGATACCTTCTAGGTTTGTAGCTATGCTACTTACACCAACAAAAACATAAGGGTAATCTACAATTACATCCCCACCTTCTATGTAAGCATTTTTATACGCTGCGAAGTTTTGCAATGAGCTGATATTTGCAGGGTTAGTTGTTTCAATAATATTGTTGAATCCCCTTATTTCTTTTCTTCTTTCGGGACTAAACAAATTACCAAAAAACAGTTTATCACCAATTATAAATGCAGGGTCTCTCACATACATTTGGGCTAGTCCTACAGCTTCATTTGGTTGTGGTTGCACTATATTAGGTCTAATAATTTCAACATTATATTTTTTTAAAACATCTATGAACTCGTTTTGCTCTATTTCTAACTTTCTAGTTAGCCACTTTGGGGCAGTTTTTCCTTTGTATAATTTAAAAAACAGTTTATCAAAAAATGATATTTTTTCGCCATCTAAATCAGGTGGCAATTCATTTGGCACTATTAAATTGGTGCTGTTTCCTACCATTACTTTTTTTAAGGTGCTATATTCATTCTTAATATTCATGTTTTTTTCTTGGGCGTTGCTTGTAATAATACCAGTTATGAAAAACACAGACCCTATTACTAATTTAACTTTTAAGTACTTCATATTTGTTACTAATTTAATGCGTAAAATCTTTGATAATTAAAATAAATTTGCTGTTAAGCCTGCTGTAATTCCCCAAAAATGGAGATGATTTTTCCAAAATGCGTCTTGATTGATCTGATTATTATAGCTAGCTTCTAATACCAATGCAGCATTGGGAGCGATGTAATATTCTAAACCAAGTGCGGGTTTGATTATCCAACCTGTATTAATTATATCGTTAATAGCAAAACCATTTACATTTCTAACAACAACAGTGGGATACTTGTAATAACTAAGCCCTGATTGGATGATTCCATATCCTCTAATTTTTGAATTTCCAATTCTATATCCAATACCTAAAGTATAATCGTTAAAATTAATTTTGCCTTCTAATACATTTGTAGCAGTATTATTGTTAGTTAGTTTGAATAGATTATTCCGACTATCAAAATTAAACCGCATAAAAAAACCATAGTCTTTTTTAAATCTATATTCTATACCCGTATTAGTAAAACTGCCCGATAATAAAGTTTTTTCAATTGGGGAATTATACCCGAACAAAAAAGGGAAATACAGCTTTGAAAAAAAACTAACTTCAGCTTGTTTATTCTGTGCTAATATTTTGTGGTTAACATTAAATACTATTAAAAAAAATAATATTAGCGATTGTTTGTAATATCTCATTTATTGCCAAATTTTTACAAATTTGACAATAAACAATGGTATAAAAATTGACATCAGGTCAATAAAAACTTTCAGGTGAGAGATGCCCTAATACGGCTTAATCTTTCAACGGAGACATTGAGGTAGGATGCAATAATATTTAAGGGAGCTTGCTGAATCAGTCTAGGATTTGTTTTTAAAATTTTAGAATAATGCGCTCTTGCATTTAATGTGATTCTATCTCGTAGCTTGTTTTCCAACTGTATAGCGTACTGCTCAGTGAATAATAAATCGTATTCAGTAAGCCAAGAATATTTTTTTTTTGCTTCAACGATTTGATTAAAATCTATATATAGCAAATCAAGGTCCGTAACAGCTATAATATTTTCTTGGCTTTTTGTTTGATTTGTAAAACTTTCAAATGAAAAAACAAAATCACCAGCTAAATAAATATCGGTTGTTATTTCTTTGTCAGAATAGAGGTGATACTTCCTTGCTATACCAGTTTTTATAATATAACTTTGTTTGCAAATTTGTTTCTCGGTAAGTAAGAAAGCCTTTTTCTTTACTTTTTTTTCTTTGAAAAATGATAAGATTATTTCAGCCTTCTCGCTATCGATTTGGCTTAAAAAAGTTAAACACTCAGATTTTTTTGTCACTGTTTTACAAACAAAAGGTAAGGCTGTAATTTACAACCTTACTTCATTTTAAAACCACTTTTATATAACTTATTTTATTTGCTGCAACATAAAATCCGAAGTTTTAACTGCTTTAGGGTCGAAGAGTTCGTTTAGCTTTGCGTTAAGCACCATAAAATTGCCGTTTACATATACTCCTGTGGTAGGGAAAGTGTTTACAGTAGCTATTTCTTGGGTATGATTGGCGGTTGCCCAATTATTGCGGGTACTAAGTTTAAACACTTTCTGTGCAATGTTTGAAATCACCAAAAGCTCGTTCTTTTTACCCAGCACCAAGCCATCTGCTCCTGCTATGGCTTTGGTTTCTACTTTTGTAATTTCGGTAGGTTGCTTGATATTTACTTTGTACAAATTTCCAGTGTTGGATTGTGCCACCAGTAAAAATCCTTCTGGCAAATACACGATCCCGTTAAGGTTAAAACCATCGCCTTTCCAAAACGATGATGTTGTAAAAATACTGGCTTCGCCCGCCTGGGTAATTTTAAAAATGATAGGCGAAAAACTATTGGTTACATATATATTGCCTTCATTATCAAGGGCTATATCATTAGCAAAATTACCACCTGTGGGGTTTAATGCACCCAAATCAGCTATGAATTTTCGTGTACCTGTTGTTAAATCGTACACGGCTAACTTAGCCAACTTGCCCTGTGTGGCAGGATTTGTTTTGGTAGAAACCCCAGGATCAGAGATGCACACATACAATACATTTCTTTTATCATCCGCTTTTAAACCCACGGTAGAAACCAAATCGGCATCATCAATAAACTCGGTATAATTGCCCTTTACATCCACTTTACCTATTTTACCATAATACATTGAACTTACATAATAGGTGTTGTTTTTTGAACTAAAGGCTACGCCCTCTGGATACAATTCGGTGGAATTAAACGCTATATTTTGCGAAAACGAATTGCCACTTACCAGTATCCACATTGAAATGAACAACAACTTTTGCATGTTAATTTTTTTAATAGTTTGAAATATAAAGGGGAACCGTTTTACAGATTCCCCTTTATGATTGATGATAATTATTTGATGGAATTTAAAACACTTAAAACTGCTTCACCTACTCCATGCGCAGATTGTGGATTTTGCCCTGTCACAACTCTTTGATCTGTAGTAATATGTTTTTGCCAAAGCCCTGATTTTTCAAATTTCGCTCCCCTTTCAATTAATAAAGTTTCCAACATAAATGGAACCACTTTTTCTAAACCAACCGCAATTTCTTCTTCATTGGTAAAAGCATTTATTTTTTTACCATCTACCAAATATTTACCGTTGCTTAGTTTGATGTTTACCAATCCTGCTGGTCCATGGCAAACAGCACTTACTACCCCATTATTTTCGTAAATTTTTGCTGCAATAATTGCAAGTTCTGCATTATCAGCAAAGTCCCACATGGTGCCATGCCCACCTGCATAAAGTATAGCAGCATATTCATCTGGTTTTACTTCGCTTGGTTTTAAGGTATTTTCAATTTTGGTTCGATACTTTGTATCGTCCCAAAATTTCTTGTTGATAGGATCTTCTAAGTTAAAACCATCAACGGGTGCTTTACCACCTTTGGGGCTTACAAAATCAATTTCGTAACCTGCAAGGTGTAATACATCCCAAGGATGCGATACTTCTGCCAAATAATAACCTGTAGGCTGACCTGTACTTCCTTTTTTGTTGTGACTAGTTACCACAAATAAAATTTTCTTTTCTATTTTTTTTGATTTAATCGTTTGTGCTGTTGCTTGATTATTTACAGAAAAAATGGCGCAACCTGCTATAGCCATTACTCCTGATGCGATTGTAAAAATTGATTTTTTCATTTTTGAATTGTTTAAATTTTACAATACAAAATTGATGGCAAATCAGCTAATGACATAGGGACTAAATCACAAGTTTGGTGTGATGTATATCACATCTAGGAGTAAAAACGGCTTAGTGTTTCTCTGGAAACACCAAGGTAAGAAGCTATTAGTGTTTTGGGTACTCGTTGAAATAAGGTTGGGTATTGGAGTAGCAGTTGTTCGTATCGTTCTTTGGCATTGCTATTTAGCATTGATAAAATTCTACGTTGCAAAGCCACATAACCCATATTAGATTTTCGCCTAAAAAAATGTTCTATTTTGTGTAAGTCGGCACAAATTTTATCACGGTTATGTAGCGATAAACAAAGCAGTTCTACTTCTTCAATACAATCAA